>JBMOQT010000278.1:0-57998 GCA_049320945.1 Pseudomonadota bacterium | reverse complement strand
CTGAGCTTTGCTCAGCCCTCACCCCCAGCCCCTCTCCCGCCAACCCTCTCTCCCGGCCTCTCTCCCGGAGGGAGAGAGGAGGGTCGAGCCTCCCTTCCCCCTCCGGGGGAAGGGTCGGGGATGAGGGATTGCGGGCGAGGGGAGCGTCGTGACGAAAATGGCTGTCAGCCATTTCCGTGATATTCAGTAAGGCGGCTGTCGGACAAAACCCTACAGAATATTCGGCATATGCCGTACTGGTATGTCGAAAGTATATTGATATACTTCGTCCCGTATTACTTTGGTTATATTCCGATACAACGAACGACGAGGAGATATCAATTGAAAGCAGCCGAGAAGCTGGACGCCCGGGAGATTCGCCGCAAGCTGGGCCTCAATCAGCAGCAGTTCTGGTCCAGGCTGGGCGTCACCCAGAGCGGCGGATCCCGTTACGAGAGCGGCCGTTCCATGCCCAAGCCGGTGCAGGAGCTGCTGCGCCTGGTGTACCTGGAGCGCATCGACATCGGCAAGATCCGCCGGGAAGACTGGGAAGTGGTGGAATACCTCAAGGCCACCGACGCCGCCCTGTTCAAGGAATTGAAGAAGGCCGCCCGCAGCCGCGCGCCGCGGGCCAGCTGAGCTCCAGTACCATCGGCGGCCGCCGTTACGCCACGGCCCCCGGCAAGAGGGGCCGGGACACAGCGACACCGGCTCGGTTTCACACGGCGGCCGTCCCCCGGCGGCAGGCGTGCAGCGCCTGCCGCCGCCTCCCCGGCAGCGGCTACAGCACCGCCTTCAGATACTCGGCGATGCGCCGCAGCTGGACCGGGTCCGGCGCCCCTCCGGGCGTGTCTTCCGTCAGGAACAGATTGATACCCCGCACATAGCCGTTGCGTTCGAACCAGGCGCAGCGCCGTTGCACCGCCTCCCCATCGGCGGCGGCGGGCAGGTGCTGCCAGATCAGCCAGCGGCCCTGCCGGTCGCGCAGGGCGAAGCTGGGCCGGCGAATGCCGGGTGCGAGGGTGCCGACGATGGGCTGCTCATAGCGGTAGTCCAGCCCCAGTTCGTGCAGCACGGCGGCGATGGCCGCCTCCGCCGCGTGCCGCACCGGTTCCCCGCGCGGCGTGGCATGGCGGCGCTCGGCAGGCTCGGCGCACAGCTCCTCGGCAAGGACCGACGCCTCCGGCGGCACATCAGCCGCCTCGACCTCGGCCGCCGGCCCGGCTTCCACGGCGGCGAGCGCGGCCCTTGCCGCGGCGATTTCCCGCTCCAGGTTGTGGGCCAGCTCGCCGAAAGGATCGCGTCCCAGGGCCGCCTCCTCGCGCACCCGCTGCATCAGCCGGTGGATGTCGCTGGCAGACAGGGCCGCGATGCGCTCGTCGATTTCCTCCAGGCGCCTGGTGATGCGCGCGATGTGGCGGATGGCGCGAATGAGCGCCGCCGCCACGTCCTCGCCCATGACCTCCTCCGGCGCGTCGGCGGCTTCCCGCAGCAGTGCCTCCAACCCCGCCCGGTCACCCGCACGGTAGGCCCGGTTGGCGCGGGCCATCAGCTCCGTGCGCCGCTGCCGGTCGGCATCACTCACTGCCCGGTCCGGATGCAGGCGCCGCGCCGCCTCCCGGTAGAGCTGCCTGGTGTCCGGCGGCGGATCGAAATCGGGGGCGTCCGGCAGCGCGGCATAGAAGGCCGCCTGCTGCGCCGTATCGAAGGCGCGGCTGTGCGCCTCGTCCGCCTCGTGCCCGGCACCGGCGTCCAACGGCCGCGTGCGCGCACGGGCCGCCGCCAGCCGGGCGCGCAGCTCGTCGAGCCGCGCGAACAGCGGCCCCAGGCGCTTTACGCATTGGGCATGAAACGCCGCCAGTTCCGACTCCAGGGTCGATAGCTCCAGTTCCCGCTCGGCGAGGCGCTGCTCGAGCGCCTCCAGCTCGGCGCGCTTTTTCTCCAGTTCGGCGAATTCCGGCGAGGGCGGCATGGGCGCGATTGTAGGCGCGACCGACAAAAAGATCAGTCAGGATTTTTCCGACAAGCTCGGATCATGCGGTTGTCATGGATGGCGCGGCGCTCTCCTGCGCCATACATCGAGCAGGGCGGCAAGCTTGGCGTGGGACGGCAGGCGCTCGTCGGAGAGCGCCTCCAGGAAGTCGGACAGGCGCTTCGACTTCACCACCGTGTACAGGGTGAGGGCGATGACGGGAAGCGTAATGGCGATGAAAAAGGCCAGCCGCTGACCAAGGGGCCAGTCGGCGGCGGCCAGGAGGTTCATGCCCAGGAAGCCGGTGGTGAGGGTGCCGATCAGGCCGAACACGGTTACCACGGTGAGCCGGATCACGGTGTTGGCCTGGCGGCGCAGGGTGTCGCTTTCCAGGTACTGGCTCATGTCCTCGATCTCCTCGCGCACCTCCGCGTACAACCGGTCGGTGCCGAGATGCTCGGCGGCCATGCGGAACAGGCCCTTGATCTGGACCTGGTCAGAGATCTCGTGGAACCAGTAGCGGTGGGTGAAGCGCAGGAAGATCTCCAGGGTCTGGCGGATGATGCGCTTGAACTGCTTCACCGACTCCGCATCGTGGATGTCCAGCTTGCTGATTGCCACCACCAGCCGGTCGGACAACATGAGCAGGGCCGCCTTGTGCAGGTGGGCGATCAGGAACAGCAGGAAATACTGGTGCCGGAACTGGGACAGCAGCCCCGTTTCCGGATCCTCGAACAGGGCCTCGTTGTGGTTGCCCACCATCATCAGGGCGTGGCCGCAGCACAGGAAACGGGTGTCGGTGCTGGCCTCCCCCTCCTCCCAGTAGCGGTCGTAGCAATACCGGGTCTCGAAGTCCGCCACGTGGCCCTCGGCATAGGGCAGCGCATCCGGGTTGCCCGGCGCGGTCACCAGGCCCAGGCGCACGAACTGGGCGCGGGTCAGCGCATGAGGGTCGTCCAGGGAGAGAAAGCCCATGAGGGGCATGCGGTGGTACTCGATCTGGCGGTAGCGCATCGCGCCGGGCGCGTCCGAATGGTGCAGCACCATGGGGCTGAGCAGATACTCCCAGTGGGAGGCGATGCACGGCGCCCGATGGCGGCAGACGAACGCAAGATATTTCTCCCGCCGCTCGTAGTCCGATACCGAGAGCACCGTGCCGTCGGCCGCCAGCCACTCCACCCGCTTCGGGCAGTGGGCCCCCGTTCCGTCCGGGTTCCAGTAGGGAGGATAGGCGCGCCCGAAGCGGTACAGGGCATCCTGGACCCGGCCCAGTTCCAGGTCGTCGGCGAACACCTCCAGCGCCAGGATGACGACGTCCAGATCGTAGAAGAAATAGAGGTCCACATGGGCCACCTGGAACACCAGGGGTTCGTCCCTGTGGCGGGAGACGATGCGTACTGCGGCCACGTCGCGACGCCGGAACACGCGGATCGGTGACTCGCCGTAGCCCGATCCCGGGCCCGCACCCACCCCCTCACCGTACAGGAAACGCTGCACATGGGGCAGGAAGGTGACGAACTCGGCGTAGTGGCGTTCCTTGAACTCCAACGGGTCGCCGGTGAACTCGTCGGCCACCTCCCGCCACGGGTGGTCGCCGGCCCGCTCCAGGTACTGCCAGTGCCGCTGAATCTGGTCGCCGGGCTTGACCGGAACCAGTTGCAGCGGCCACAGCAGGATCTGGCGGAAATGCCGGACGACGACGGCTTCGGTGGCTGATTGGACCGCCCGCTCCACGGGATCTTCCCCCCTGGCTGGTGCGCACGGTGCAAAGTATGGACCGCCGTCCTTTGGCGGTCCACTCAATCAGCCAGTCAGGGCATGGTATGCCTCCGTGGCAGTCGGAGTCGATAGGTTGACTTCGCACTTGGCCTGAACTAACCCGAAACATGGTGACCCGTTGCGTGCGTCCGAGCTCACGGACTGCGCACATGGGTCAGCGCTGCGAGGGCTAATAATTCCGTCGGCGGTCAGAGAACTTGCACAGCAACGGACTGTGCGAGGAGAGGTATTGTCGATGTTCAGATGGATTATTGGCTCCAGCCTCAAGTTCCGCTTCCTGGTGGTGGCCGTCGCCGCTGCGCTGTTGTTCTTTGGAACCGAGCAACTGCGCAAGATGCCGGTCGATGTATTCCCCGAGTTCGCGCCGCCCAAGGTGGAAATCCAGACGGAAGGCATCGGCATGACCGCCAGCGAGGTGGAGGAGCTGATCACCCTTCCGATGGAGCAGGCGCTGCGGGGAACGCCGAACGTGGACGTCATCCGTTCCTCGTCGGTGGAGGGGCTGTCGCAGATCGTGCTCTGGTTCAAGTTGGGCACCGATCTCATGGATGCGCGGCAGCGCGTGCAGGAGCGCCTGCAACTGGCGATCGCCGATCTGCCGTCGTCCTCGGGCATGCCGGTGATACTGCAACCCCTGTCGTCCACCAGCCGGGCGATGAAGATCGGAATCTCGTCCAAGGTCTACGACATGATGGATCTCTCGATGATCGCCTACTGGACGATCAAGTTCCGTCTCATGTCGGTTCCCGGCGTGGCCAATGTTCCCATCTGGGGCGAACGGATCAAGGCGCTGCACGTGCAGTTCGATCCCGACCTGATGCGCGCCCACAACGTCACGTTGGACGAGGTCATGGAGACGACCTCGAACGCCCTGGACTTCAGCCTGCTGCAATACACCCGCCACGCGAAGACCCGTATCCACGGGATGTTCGATACCCCCAACCAGCGGCTCGTCATTCATTACGAATCGCCCGTGTTCACGCCCGAGCAGCTGGCCCAGGTGCCGATCGCCGTGAAAACCAGGCGCGCCGATCCGCCGCGGCTGGGCGATGTCGCCCGCTTGACCTGGGACACCTGGCCGCTTCTCGGTGATTCGGTCATCAACGACGGGGTCGGCCTGATGATGATCGTCGAGAAGCTGCCGTGGGCCAACACCCTCGAGGTCACCCGGGGAGTCGAGGCGGCGCTCGCCGAGTTGCGCCCCGGTCTTCCGGGCATCGACATCGACTCCACGATCTTCAGGCCGGCCACCTTCATTGATCTGTCGATCGACAACCTGACCAGGGCGCTCATCATCGGCGCCGTCCTGGTGATCATCGTCCTCGGGGCCTTCCTCTACGAATGGCGGGTGGCCCTGATCAGCATCACCGCCATCCCCCTGTCCCTGGTGGCTGCCGGCGTCGTGCTTTATTTCCAGGGCGCCACGATCAATACCATGGTGTTGGCCGGATTCATTGTCGCCCTCGGCGACGTGGTGGACGATGCCATCATCGACGTCGAGAACATCGTGCGGCGGCTGCGCGAGCACCGCAGGGCCGGCAGCGACAAATCGACGGCACGCATCATCCTGGAAGCATCGGTCGAGGTGCGTTCCGCCATCGTGCACGCGACGCTGATCGTGGTGCTGGCGGTGACGCCGGTGTTCTTCATGGGTGGACTCGCGGGCGCGTTCTTCGAACCGCTGGCGCTGGCCTACCTCACCGCGATGCTGGCTTCGATGGTTGTGGCGTGCACCGTTACGCCAGCCCTGTGCCTTCTTCTGCTGCGGGGGCGCGCCCTCGAGCACCGGCAGTCGCCCCTGGTGCCGTGGCTCAAGAAGCACTACCACGCGCTGCTTGCGCGAGCGGTCCGGGCACCGGGTGCGACGTTGGCGACCGCGATCGCCGTCGCCGTCGCCGGCGTGGCGGTCTGGCCCTTCCTCGGACATTCGCTGCTGCCCGAGTTCAAGGAACGGGACTTCCTCATGCACTGGGTCCCGCCCGAGGGAACCTCGCACCCCGAAACCTTCAGGATCACGCAACTGGCCAGCCGTGAGCTTCGCTCCATTCCCGGGGTGCGCAACTTCGGCGCCCACATCGGCCGCGCGGTCGGTGGGGACGAACCCTACGGCGTGAATTTCACCGAGAACTGGATCAGCGTCGATCCGAAGGTGGACTACGACAAGACGCGCGCCGCCGTGGAAGCCGCCGTCGCCGGCTATCCCGGGCTTTATCGCGACGTGCAGACCTATCTGCGGGAGCGGATCAAGGAAGTCCTGACCGGCGCGGGCGAGTCGATCGTCGTGCGCATATTCGGCGACGAACTCCCGGTGCTGCGCCAAAAGGCGCGGGACGTGGAAGACGCGCTCAAGGATATACCCGGCCTCGTCGATCTGCATATGGAGCAGCAGATCGAGATTCCGCAAATACGTATCAGGTTGAACCTGGATGCGGCGGCGCGCCATGGGGTGAAACCGGGCGACATCCGCGTGGCGGTGGCTGCGCTCATGGCGGGCATCGAAGTCACGGACGTTCACAGACTAGGCAAGGTGTACGACGTCTTCGTTTGGGCATCGGAGGCAAGGCGCCGCGACCTGCACAGCATCCGCGAGTATCTGATCAACACCCCGTATGGCGGGCGTGTGCGGCTGGGAGAGGTGGCCGACGTGGAACTCGTGCCGACCCCGAACAAGATCAAGCGCGAAAACATGTCCCGGCGCATCGACGTTCACGCCAACGTCAAGGGGCGTGATCTCGGCGCGGTGGCGAACGAGGTCGCGGAGCGGCTCGCGAAAGTGGAGTTCCCCGTCGGCTATCACCCGCAGCTGCTGGGGGAATACAAGGAACGCAAAGCCGCCCAGCATAATCTGCTGATCGCCTCCATCGGCGTTGCCATCGCCATCGTCTTCATTCTCCAGGCGACCTTCCGCAACTGGCGACTCGCCGGCCTGATCTATCTCGCCCTGCCGGCGGCGCTCGTTGGCTCCTTGCTCGCAACCTTCGCAGTCGGCCGCGTCGTCTCACTGGGTTCGCTGGTGGGAGTCATCACGGTACTGGGCCTGTCGGCAAGGAACAGCATTCTGCTCATCGAGCATTACCGGCATCTCGAGCGGGAAGAGGGCGAGCCCTTCGGTCTCGGGCTGATCATGCGCGGGGCGAGCGAACGGCTGTCGCCGATCCTGATGACCAGCCTTTCCGCCGCATTGGCCCTGCTGCCCCTGATTGTTCCCGGCAGCATTCCCGGTCACGAGGTCGAGTACCCGATGGCAGTTGCCATTCTGGGCGGCCTCGTCACCTCGATGCTGCTGAGCCTGTTCGTCGTGCCGGTCCTGTACCTGAAGTTCGGCGCCGTCCGCTCCAGCGAGGCTGGCGCGGTATCCGTCCGAGGGTCATCGGGTTAGGGAGAAGGCAGGAGGAAAGAGATGGCTCGCCCGCTCTCTTACTACGCGGTGATTGGTTCAGTCATCGCTCTGGCGCTGGGTGCGCCGGCAGGCGCGCAAGAGGCGCCGCGGGTCGGCGCGGCTGCGCCGGCTCAAGAGGCGGCAGCCGAGCGCAAGGTGCGAACACCGGAAAAAGACGCGGCAGCGGACACTCACACCCCCGCACCGGTGCAGGACGGGGAGCCGGACCATTTCCGCGGCCAGATCACCAGGGTCGAGGCTTCTTCTGTCGTGGTGAGGACGCGCGACGGCAGGACGGTGCGCCTCGCGCTCGCAGACACCACCACCATCATCGGCCTGAGCAAGGGAAGCTTTTCCAGCGTGGATTTTGGGACCTATGTCGGTTCCGTGGGGGTGAAGCTGGAGGAGTACAGCCCCATAGTCCGGGACTCGGCGGTGTGGCTGCACAGGGGGTTCGAGCTGCGCATCATCGACGAGGAGTTGCGCGGCATCGCCCTGGGACACAGGAAGTGGGATCTGACACCCGACACCATCATCTCCCACGGCTGGGTCGACGATATCGAGATTCGCGTCCTGTCGATCAAGTGGGGCCCCACTGACTATGACGAAACGGATATGGAGATACCCCGTGACGCGCCGGTCCTCCGGATGTCGCTCGGAGACAGGAGTTTAATGAAGGTGGGTGCCCACGTTCTGGCAGGTGCCCAGCAGGATGCCGAGGGCAAGTATGTGGCGGCCTTCATTATCGTCGGCAAGGACGGCATCGTGCCGCCGCTGTAGGGAGCGAGCACGAAGAGATTGAGAGGAGGCACCAAATGAAAACGGAATTCTTGATCCGCGTGAGGGCCGATCGCATGGCAGGAGCGTTGCTTGGCGGGCTGGTTGTCACGGCAGCGGCGGGGCTGCTCATGCTGGCACCCGCGGGGCGCGCGGCGGGGCCGGGGTCAGGGCCGGACGCCAGGAATCCTCAGGTCACATTGGAGAGCGTCCCCGGGAGCAGCGTGCCGCGCGTGATCCTGAGCGCAAGAGCGGCGGAACGGCTGGGCATCGAAGTTGGCAAAGTGAGTGAAGAGTCGGTCGAGCGCAAGCAGATGGTCGGCGGTCTGGTGGTTCCTCCCTTGGACAAGCCGCCCGAGTCGAAGCCGGGCGGCGGCCTGTTCGGTGGCTTGGGCAGAGGAGGGGCCTCGGGGATGGCCCGGCCGGTCGCGGCAGCGGCGTCGTCACCGCAACCGGGTGCGGCGCCAGCGGGCACACCGGTCGCCGGCGAGGTCTGGGTGCTCGTCACCTTGTCGCCGGCCGAGTATGAGCGGCTGGCCAAGGACAAGCCGGCACGGCTCCTGCCCCTGCCCACGCGCGCGCACCCTGTCGAGGAGTTGCTGGCGGAGCCGTCCGGAATGCAGCCGTTTGAGGACCTGAAGCGCTCGATGCTGTCGCTGTATTACAAAGTGCCCGGCAAGGACCATGGCCTGGCACTGAACAATCGCATGCGGGTCGAGCTGCAGCTCGCCGGGGAAGAGGTCAAGCAGAAGGCCGTGCCCTACAGCGCGGTTTACTACGACGCGAAGGGCAATGCCTGGGTGTACGTCAACACCAAACCCCTGACATTCGAACGCCAGCGCATCGCCGTCGATCGGGTCGTGGGCGACATGGCGCTGTTGTCCGAGGGGCCGGCGGTCGGCACCCCGGTGGTCACGGTCGGCGCGGCCTTGCTGTACGGCGCCGAGATCTTCAAGAAATAGCGACGCGAAGGGGCCTGGACATGTTTCGCTGGATCATTGGCTCAAGCCTGAAGTTCCGCTTCCTGGCGCTGGGTGTCGCGGCGGCGCTGGTCCTGTTCGGGATCATCCAGCTCAAGAGGATGCCGGTCGATGTCCTCCCCGAATTCTCGCCGCCCATCGTGGAGGTGCAGGCCGAAGCGATCGGGCTGTCCGCCGAGGAAGTGGAGAGCCTGGTCACCCTCAATCTGGAGGAGCTGCTCTCCGGCGTGCCGTGGCTCGAATCGATCCGCTCCCAGTCGGTGACCGGTCTGTCCTCGATCATGCTCACTTTCAAGCGCGGCACCGACATCATGAAGGCCCGGCAGATGATCCAGGAACGCCTGACCCTGGCGTATACCCTGCCAAACGTGGCATCGCCGCCCGTTATCCTGCAGCCCCTGTCGTCGACCAGCCGTCTCATGATGATCGCGATCTCATCCCAGACGGTGGAGCCGACGGAGTTGTCGCTGCTTGCCCGCTGGACCATCAAGCCGAAGCTGACGGGCGTGCCCGGCGTGGCCAACGTGGCGATCTGGGGCCAGCGGGTGCGGCAGCTGCATGTCCATATCGATTCCGATCGGTTGCGCGACGCACGTCTGCTGCAGGACGACATCGTCGCCGCCGCCGGAGACTCGTTGTGGGTGTCGCCCTTGACCTATCTGAAGGCGTCGGCGCCCGGGACGGGCGGCTGGATCGACAACAAGAATCAGAGAATCGGGGTTCATCACGACATGCCGATTTCGCAGCCCGAAGACATGGCCAAGGTGCCGGTTGGGGCGCAGCACCTGCTGATGACCGGCAAGACCATGTCCCTGGGCGAGGTCGCCGAGGTGACGTTCCACCATCCGCCGCTCATCGGTGATGCTTTCGTCAACGGCGGCAACGGCCTCCTGCTGGTTGTCGAGAAGCTTCCCTCGGCCAACACGCTGGAAGTCACGCGCGGAGTCGAGCGGGCGCTGGCCGAGCTGCGCCTTGGCCTGCCCGGCGTGCAGATCGACAGCAGCGTCTTCCGGCTGGCCTCCTATGTGGAGGATTCCCTGTCCAATCTGACCCAGGCGATCATCATCGGTGCCGTCTTGGCGATCCTGGTCATCGGCGCGTTCCTGTTCAATTGGCGGACCACGTTGATCAGCATCGTGGCGATCCCGCTTTCGCTCCTGGCCGCCCTGCTGGCCCTGCACCTGACCGGTGCGACGATCAACACCATGATCCTTGCCGGTCTGGTGGTCGCCCTTGCAGTGGTCATCGATGATGCGGTCGTCGATGTGGATCTGCTTCTGGAGCGGCTGCGGGGGCCCCGCGAAGACGGCGCCCCGATTCTGGGCATCATTTATCAGACCATGCTGGAGTCCCGGCGCGCCGCCCTGTACGCCAGTCTCATCGTCATACTCGCCGTCATGCCAGTGTTCTTCATGGGCGGGATATCGGGAGCGTTCTTCGAGCCGCTCGCCCTGTCCTACGTGCTGGCGGTGCTGGCGTCCATGGCGGTGGCGCTGACGGTAACGCCCGCCCTGGGCCTGTTGCTCCTGGGCAAAGTGGCGAGCCGGGGGCGCGGCTCGCCGCTGGCGGCGCGGCTTGTCGATCGATACGATGGCATGCTGCGAGGGGTTCTGGGCGCACCGGGCAAGGTGTTTCTCGCCACTTGCGCCGCAGTGGTGATCGGCGCCGGCATATGGCCGTTGCTCGGGCACTCCTTGCTTCCCGCGCTCAAGGAGGGAGAACTGCTGGTGAACTGGACAACACCCCCCGGTACGTCCCATCCCGAGACGTACCGGATCACATCCCGGGTCAGCAGCGAATTGCGGTCGCTGCCCGGAGTGCGCGCCGTAAGTGCGCACGTGGGACGCGCGATAACGGGAGACCAGGTGGTGGGGATCAATTCGAGCCAGATCTGGATAAGCCTCGATCCCAAGGCCGACTACGACAAGACGGTTGCGGCGATTCGAGACACGATCGAGGGCTACCCGGGCATCGAACGAAACGTCCAGACCTACTTGCGCGACAAAGTCGGCGAGGTGCTGACCGGCGAGAGCAAGGCGATCGTCGTGCGCATCTACGGCCAACAGCGCGAGGTCCTGGCTCGGAAGGCGGAGGAGGTCAGACAGGCGCTTTCCGGGGTCAAGGGACTCGTCGATCTGCGCGCCGGCGGCCAGGTGATGGAGCCCCAAGTGAAAGTGAAGGTGAACCTGGATGCCGCCAGCCGCGCGAACGTGAAGCCGGGCGACGTGCGGCGCTCTTCGGCGACGGTGTTCTCCGGACTGGTGGTCGGCTATCTCTTCAAGGAACAGAAGATCTACGAGGTGGTGGTCTGGGGGACGCCCGAGACGCGCCAGAGCTTGAACAATCTGCGCGATGTGTGGGTCGAGAAGTCGGATCGCACCTACGTGCGTCTGGGCGAGGTGGCCGACGTAGGCATCGTGGCGGCTCCGACGGTCATCAGGCACGAGCGCATCGCTCCCTACGTCGATGTGGTGGCCAACGTGGCCGGGCGTGATCCGGGCTCGGTGGTGGACGAGATCGAGGACCGCCTCGAGGAGATCCAGTTCCCGCTCGAGTATCACCCGGAAATCCTGGGTGAATACGCCGAGCGGCAGGCTGCCCAGCGGCGCATGGTGGGTGTGGCCGTTGCCGCGGTGATCGGCATCTTCCTTCTATTGCAGGCCTGCTTCCGGAGCTGGCGGCTGGCGCTGATCGCCTTCCTGGCTCTCCCGGCCTCGTTTGTCGGCGGGGTGCTGGGGGCCTTGGCCAGCGGTGGCGTGGTGTCCCTGGGCTCGGTCGTCGGCTTCCTGGCGGTGCTGGGCATTGCCGCCCGCAACGGCGTCGTGCTGATCAACCATTACCAGCGCCTCGAGGCCCAGGAAGGCGTGCCGTTTGGTCCCGAGTTGGTGCTGCGCGGCACGCGGGAAAGACTGTCGCCCATCCTGGCGAGCTCCGCGGCAATCGTCGCCATGTTCCTGCCCATCGTGATTTTCGGCGGGAATCCCGGCCTCGAGATCTTGCAGCCCATGGCATTGGTTATCATAGGGGGCCTGATCGCCGCCACCCTGGTCACCCTGTTCGTCATACCCGCCCTGTATCTGGTCATCGGGGCGGCGGCGGGACGCCACTCGGACCTGGGCCTGGCGGACATCTAACATGACAAGGGAGGACTATGACCGGGGCGCTTGCCGTAGGGTGGCCGACGGCGCTTGCCGTCCTGCTGAGCTGGAGCCAGCCGGTTCTCGCGCAGGCCGAAGTGGAAAGGGGGGCGGGTGCCCACAGCGACAGGGCCGGGGGGCACCTGGCGCAATTCCAGGCGCCCCGCCCAGCACCCCAGGAGGTCGGCCCGCCGCCGGAGACCGGGGCCCAGCAGCCGGCCGTCAGACCGCGTGCGCCGGAAGGCATGCCGACCTTCCAGCTGCCTTCAGCGGCCGAACGCATCGGCAGACCCCCACGGCCGGTGACCCAGTTCCTGAAGTACCAGTACTCGTACGGCAGCGAATCGGACGCCACTTACCGCCGTGACAAGGATCTGGACAAGCGGCTCAGGGACAATTCCCTCATTCTCGCGCCTCAAGTCAACGGATACATCATCTATCGACCGAACGACTGGCTGGAGATGATGCTGGAGATGATATTGGAGAGGGAGATCGCGGCACGGGAGCAGAAGGTCGTCACTCTGCCGAACGGCACGACACAGGTGGCCGAGAGGCGGCGCACCTCGCTGCCGGTGGACCAGCTTTGGGTGAGGTTCAGGGCCCTGGGCCCGTTCGATGTCACCTTGGGGCGGCGCAATTTCGAGGACGACCGGCATTGGCTCTACGACACGTCGCTGGATTCCGCCTTCGTCAGGTTCCGGCAAGGCGCCCTCAGTGCCGAACTGAGCTATGGGCGACAGGATGCGATAGACCTGGATCTGCTCAAGCCGGTCAAGCTGCCCCGCATCGACAACTACATGCTGTACGTGGACTACCGGGGCATCGAAGACATCAGGCTGGCCGGCTACACCATCTACCAGGCTGATCGCACGGGCAAGGAGGGGAAGCCCGTGCATACGGGCGTGCGCGCCTACGGCATGCCCTCCGACAGATTCAACTTCTGGGCCGAGCTGGCTTCGGTGCGGGGCAGGGACGAGGCGCAGCGCAAGCTGCGCGCGCACGCCTTCGATGTGGGCGCCACCTACCGGTTCCCGGATCTGCCCCTCTATCCCAATGTGACCCTGGGTTATGCAAGCGGGACCAGCGATGGTGACCCGAATGACAACCGGAATACCGAGTTCCGCCAGACCGGCCTGCAGTCGAATGAACTGAGGATGGGGGGCGTGTCCAAGTTCAAGTACTACGGCGAGGTGCTCGACCCGGAACTGTCCAACCTGCGGATTTTCACCCTGGGCTTCGGCTTCCGGCCGGCGACCAGCGTGCACGTGGACCTGGTGTATCACAAGTACCGGCTGAACCGGTTTGCGGAGGAGATTCGCAACTGGGCCCTCACGGCCGAGATGAACCAGGATTCCACGCGGCCGCCGAGCAAGGACGTGGGGCAGGCGTTCGACATCGTGCTGGGGTTCCGCAACCTGTTCGGCGTGCGCCGGCTCGGGCTGGACTTGAGGATGGGCTGGTTCTTTCCCGGCAGGGCCTTGCGCAACGACATCACCACCGACCCGGACAATCCCGCGTTCCGCCGCGCCGACAAGGGCATCAGCGTGCTGGCCAAGTTCTGGTGGTGAGAAAGGAGCGTTCCATGATTACCCGAGCATTTGCCTTCGCCGTTGCGGCGATCTTGGCGGCTGCCGCCGCCCATGCGCAAGTCAAGGCAAGGAACTCGCCGTGGCAGGAGGAGTTCGGTATCTCCCAGTGCCAACTGCTGACGACGGGTCGCAATGACTACTTCGTCCTGGAGCCCGGTTTCCGGCTCGTCCTCCAGGGGGATGACACGAAGCTCGAGATCACGGTCCTCGATGAAACCAGGATGGTCGATGGGATCGTCACGCGCGTGGTCGAGGAGAGGGAGTGGAAAGACGGGAAGCTGTACGAAGTCTCGAGGAATTACTTCGCCCTGTGCGAGCAGACCAGGGACGTGTTCTACTTCGGCGAGGACGTGGATTTCTACCGGGACGGCAAGGTGGTCAAGCACGACGGCTCGTGGCTCGCGGGCCAGAACGGCAACCGCCCCGGCCTGATGATGGCCGGAACGCCGAAATTGAAGATGAAGTACTACCAGGAGATCGCGCCCGGCGTGGCGATGGACCGGGCGGAGATCGTCAGTCTCGACGAGACCTGCAGGACGCCCGCGGGTACGTTCGCCAAGTGCCTGAAAGTCAGGGAAGGCTCGGCCATCGAAATCGGCGCGAGAGAGTACAAATATTATGCCCCCGGGATCGGGCTGGTCAGGGACGAGGACCTGCGGCTGATCGAGTACGGCTTCATCAAGGGCAAATAATCGAATTGTTCAGGTTCATTCCTTGCCCGAGCGCCAGATGCCGAAGATGATCCACAGGCTGTTGACGAAGGCGATCAGGTAGCCCAGCAGACCCAGCAGAGTGAACAGCGGCATGCCGAACAACGACGGCCCGCCGGTGACGGTCATGACGATGGATGAGCCGATCACCAGGGAGGCGGTCATGATGCCCACCGTGGTGCGGTCGAGGGTGCGGTCGAGCTGGTGCCCGAAGCGGTCCAGGCGCTTGAGATCCAGGTCGATCTTGGTCTTGCCGCGGCGTGCCTCCGCCAGCAGGCGCGCCAGATCGCGGGGCACGCTGCCCACCATGTTGAGGAAGCCGGCGACATTGCTACGCCCGCGCTGCACCAGAGAAGACGGGCGATAGCGCTCGATGAGCGCGTGGCGCAGGGGCGGGGTCAAATGCTCGATGAGGTGGAAATCCGGGTCGTACTGCCGACCGAGCCCTTCGAGGGTGATCAGCGCCTTGAACATCAGCGTCAGGTCCGGGGGCAGCACGATCGAGTGCTCGCGGATGATGGCGGTGAACTGGCGCAGCAGGTTTGCCACGCGGATGTCCTTGAGGGGCATACCCTCGTACTCGAACACGAGCTCGTCCACGTCGGCGGCAAGCTTGGCCTCATCCACGTAGGCGTCCCCGGCCCAGTCAAGCAGGACGTCGATCATCGGCTCCTCGTCCATGCGCGACACCCCCGCCAGCAGATCCACCACCTGGTTGCGCCGCAGCTGGGACAGGCGCCCGACCATGCCGAAGTCGATCATCGCCAGGCGGTTGCCGGGCAGGTAGAACACGTTCCCCGGGTGGGGATCGGCGTGGAAGAAGCCGTCCACCAGGATCATCTTGAGAATGGCGTCGACGCCGCGCGCCGCGAGCAGTTTCCGGTCGAGACCGGCCCGGTCCACCGCCGCGAGATCGGTCGCCGGAATGCCGATGACATGATCCTGGACGTTCATGACCTCGCACGTCCATTCCGGATAGACCTTGGGGATGACCACGAACGGGTCGTCGGCGAAGTTCTTGGCGAAGCGCTGCACGTTGCGCGCCTCCAGCGCCAGATCCAGTTCGCGCTCCAGGGAGCGCGCGAACTGCGCCGCCACCTGGGTCGGCTGGTAGCGCCGGATTTCGGGCATCTCGGATTCGAGCAGCTCGGCGAGATGGAACAGGATGCGCAGGTCCGCCTCGATCTTGGGCCGGATCCCCGGGCGGCGGATCTTGAGCACCACCGGCGTGCCGTCCGGGAGCCGGGCCCGATGCACCTGGGCGATCGAGGCCGAGCCAAACGCCTGGGTGTCGATGTCGCGGAACACTTCGAACGGCGAGCGGCCCAGCGCCCGCTCCAGCTCCGGCAACAGTTCCGCGAAGGCCACGGGCGGCACCGTGCTCTGCAGCTTCTCGAACTCGGCGATCCAGCTGGGCGGGAACAGGTCCATGCGGGTGGCCATGACCTGGCCCAGCTTGATGAAGGTGGGACCCAGCTGCTCCAGCGCGCGCCGCACCCGCTGGGGCGGATCCAGGGTCGCGGTTTCGCCCGCCTCGCCCCATTGCAGGATCTCGCCGGCACGCTCCAGGATGTTGGCGATGCCCAGACGTCGGACCAGGTCGCCGAGGCCGTGCCGGATCAGGACCGAGGTGATTTCATGCAGGCGCGGCAGGTCCCGCATGACGCTGATGGTCTCGCGGAGCATCAGCTCTCTTTCTTCGTCTCCTCTTTCTTCTCGGGCTCGCGCAGCGCGTCGGCGAGGCCGGCGAGGACGCCGCTGGCGATCTGGGCGAAGCGCGCGCCGAACTCGCTCGCTGCCTCCAGGCCGGCGATGGTCACATCCAGGGATGCGGCGGCGAAGCGCTGGGCCAACTCGCCCATGGCCGCGGCGACCTGCTTGCCCGTGTCGGTGCCGCTGTGCCGTGCCGTGCTCAGGAGCTTGCGCAGTTCGGGCCGGACTTTCTCGCTGGCGGCGTCGGCGACCTGCTCCACCGTGGACAGGAAGTCGTCCTCCAGCTTGCGCATGTTGGCGAGCGCCTGTTTGAACTCGTGGTCGGAGAAGTCCTTGCTGGAGGTGGCGAGCTGCTTCAGGGCCGTGCTTCCCGCTTCGGCCGACTTCACCAGGGCCTGGTCGAGGCCGCGGAACGCGTCGGACAGGGCCTGGCGCATGTCCCCGCGGCTCTTCTCGGCCCCCAGGGCGATGCCTTCGGTGACCGCCCGTACCACGTCGCGCAGGCCGTGCCGGTCGAAGCGCCGCTTCTTCAGCGCCAGCAGGGTCAGATCGTGCACCTTGCTGCGGATGTCCGTGCCTTCCCGGACCGCTGCGCTGGCGGCCTCCCGGATCTGTTCGCCGGACAGGGCCGGGGCGGCCTCGGCAGCGGCCGGTGCTTCCTGGGACTCCTTCTGCGTCATGATTCCTCCCGGACGGCAGGCACACGGGGCATCAATTCATCTTAGACCATGGCCAAGCCGCGGATCGCCGCGGGTTCATTGCGGTCTCAGACGTTTATTGGAGCGTACTTTGAGGAGGATTTATGTCGGCCAATCTCGTGCAAAAGACCTGTACCCCGTGCCAGGGCGGCATCCCGCCGCTCACCCAGGCGGAAGCGGAGCGCCTGCGCGCGCAAACCCCCGACTGGGCGCTGCTGGACGACGCCCACCGCATCGAGCGCACTTTCCGCTTCGGGAATTTCCGGGAGGCCTTGCACTTCGTGCAGCAGGTGGGTGAGCTGGCCGAGGCCGAGGGCCACCACCCGGACGTGAGCTTCGGCTGGGGTTATGCGACGGTCTCGCTCATGACCAAGAAGATCAAGGGCCTGCACGAAAACGACTTCATCCTGGCGGCCAAGATCGATGGCCTGGCCGGCGCTGCGGCTTCGTGAGCGCGCCGGGCCCGTCAGCCCAGCAGCCGGGCGACGGCCCAGGGATTGGAGGGAAAGTACAGGTGCACGTAGGAGGCGGTCAGCCGGCCGCAGCGATAGACCGCCTCGCCCGCGCCTTCGCGCGGGGTACGCGCCCGCAACGCCGGCGCCAGGGGCGTGGCGGCGGTCGAGTAATGGAAGGTATGGCCGCGCAGCGCCCCTTCGGGGAAATCCAACCGCTGCACGCCCAGCGCCGCCAGGCGCGAGCCCATGGCCACCTCCCCCGGGATGATCCCGGCCAGCCGGTGGCGTGCCCCCTGGGTGTCCACCAGGGTATCGAACAAGGCCATCATGCCGCCGCATTCCGCCAGCGTCGGCTTGTCCCGGGCGTGATGGGCGCGCAGGGCGTCGAGCATGGGGCGATTGCCGGCCAGGCGCGCCCCGTGCAGCTCCGGGTAGCCGCCCGGCAGCCATAGGGCGTCGCACTCGGGAAGGGCGGCATCGGCCAGGGGCGAGAAGAACACCACTTCGGCACCCAGCGCCGCCAGGGTGGCCAGGTTGGCCGGATAGATGAAGGCGAAGGCGGCATCCCGCGCCACGGCGATTTTCCTGCCCGCCAGCAGGGGCGGCGGCGCCGGCAGGGCCTGGGGCGCGAACTGCGCCGCCGGCGGCAGCCGGGCGGCGGCGCTGGCCGCCAGGGCGTCGGCCACCCGGTCCAGGCGCACGACGAGATCCTCCAGCTCTTGGGCCTGCACCAGCCCCAGGTGGCGCTCCGGCAGGGCCGCGTCCGCGTCGCGGGGCAGGTGGCCATACCAGGGCAGTTGCGGCGGCAGGCTCGCGGCCAGCAGCGCCGCGTGCCCGGCGCTGCCCACGCCATTGGCCAGCACCCCGGCGAAAGTCAGGCCGGCTTCATAGCTTGCCAGCCCCAGCGCCACGGCGCCGAAAGTCTGGGCCATGGCGGCGCCGTCGATCACCGCCAGGACGGGCAGGCCGAAGCGGCGGGCGATGGCGGCTCCCGAAGGCTCCCCATCGTACAGGCCCATGACGCCCTCCACCAGGACCAGATCCGCTTCCCCCGCCGCTTGGTAAAGGCGGGCCGCGGCGTCCGCCTCGCCGCACATCCATAGATCCAGGTTATGGACCGGCGCCCCCGAGGCCACGGCCAGGATCTGGGGATCGAGGAAATCGGGCCCGCACTTGAACACGCGCACGCGCCGCCCGGCGCGGGCATGGAGCCGCGCCAGGCCGGCGGTGACCGTGGTCTTGCCCTGGCCCGAGGCCGGGGCGGCGATGAACAGGGCGGGGCAGGATCTCACCATTCGATGCCCGGCTGGGCCTTCACGCCGGCGGCGAAGGCGTGCTTGACCAGGGTCATGTCGGTCACCGTGTCTGCCGCTTCGATCAGCGCCTGGGGCGCGCCGCGCCCGGTGACGACCACGTGCTGGTGGCGCGGGCGCGCGGCGATGTCGGCCAGCACCCGCGCCACGTCCAGGTAGCCCATTTTGAGGGCGATGTTCAGCTCGTCCAGCAGCACCAGGCCGACGGCTGGATCGCCCAGCAGTTGCCGCGCCCTGTCCCAGGCGGCCTGGGCCTTGGCCATGTCCCGTTCCCGGTCCTGGGTCTCCCAGGTGAAGCCCTCGCCCATTACGTGGTAGCTCACCTCGCCGGGGAAGCGGCGGAAGAAGCGCTCCTCGCCCGTATCGTCGCGGCCCTTGATGAACACCACCACACCCACCTTCATGCCGTGGCCCAGGGCGCGCGCCACCATGCCGAAACCGGAGCTGGACTTGCCCTTGCCGTTGCCCGTATTGACCACCAGCACGCCCCGTTCTTCCCGGGCGGCGGCGATGTGTTGATCCACCACGGCCTTCTTGCGCCGCATGCGCGCCGCGTGGCGTTCGTTGATGTCGTCGTTCATTGTCTTCCTCATACCGGAACGAAGTGGCGCATGGCGCCGTCGCGGATCTCCCGCAAGGGGTGGCCGTACAGGCGGGACAGGGCCGGCGCCTGCAACACCGTGTGCACCGGCCCTTCCTCGGTGCTGCCGTCGCCGAACAACAGCAGCGCCCGATCGCCGTAATGCAGGGCGAGATTGATGTCGTGCAGCACCATGACGATGCCCACGCCGTCGCTGCGTGCGCGTTCGGCCAACAGGTTGAGCACGGCGATCTGATGATTGAGATCCAGATGGGCCAGGGGCTCGTCCAGCAGATACAGCAGCGGCTGCTGGGCCAGCAAGGCGGCGATCGCCAGGCGCTGGCGCTCGCCGCCGGACAGGGTATGCACGTCGCGCTGCGCCAGCTGCGCCAGGCCCACGGCGGCCAGGGCGGCGCGGGCGATGCGTTCGTCATGGGCGCCCTCCCACGACCAGCGGGCGAGATGGGGATGGCGCCCGGTCAGCGCCGTCTCCAGCACCGTGGACGGAAAGGCGTCGAGATGGTGCTGGGGCAGCAGCCCCCGCAGGCGCGCGGCCCGGCGAGCGTCCATGGCGTCGAGGGGCGCGCCGCACAGTTCGATGGTGCCGCGCGCGGGCGGCCGCAGTCCGGCCAGGGTGTGCAGCAGCGTGGTCTTGCCGGCGCCGTTACGGCCCAGGATGACCAGGCGCTCGCCCGCCTGCAGGGTGAAGCCCAGGTCGGCGGTGACGCGCACCTCGCCCACGGTGACCTCGAGGCCGGTCACGGCGAGCAGGGGCCCGGTCGTGTGGGGCGCGCGGGCATCGTTTTGCGCCGCGGCCGGCGCCGGCTCGCCCCGCTCCGGGAGGGCCGCCGGCTCCGCGGGAGGGTGGGGCTGAGGCATCATGGGCGCGCCCCCCGGGGGTTGCGGGTCAGGAGAAACAGGAATACCGGCACGCCGATGAGGGCCGTGAGCACGCCCACCGGCAGCTGCTGGGGGGCGACGATGGTGCGCGCCAGGGTATCGGCGGCGGTCAGCAGCGCCCCGCCCGCCAGGGCCGCGGCGGGCAGCAGGATGCGCTGGTCGTTGCCGATGGCCAGGCGCACCAGGTGCGGCACGATCAGGCCGACGAAGCCGACGCTGCCCGTGGTGGTCACCGACGCCGCCGTGAGCAGCGAGGCGGCCACGTACACCAGGCCGCGCAGCCGCGCCACCGGCACGCCCAGGGCGCGTGCCGCCAGGTCGCCGCGGGCGAGCAGGTTGAGATCCCGGGCCAAGGGCAGGGCGCAGGTGAGCCCCACCGCCAGCATGGCCAGCGCCGGCCAGGGCGAGTCGGCCTGGCCCAGGTCGCCCATGAGCCAGAACAGCATGCCGTGCAGCTTGGCTTCCGGCGCGACGGAGAGAATCAGCGCCACCGCCGCGCCGCAGCCGGCGGCGACGATGACGCCGGTGAGCAGCAGCCGGGTCTGGGTCCAGCTGCCGTCGCCCCGCGCCAGGCTGAAGACGATCAGCATGGCGCAAAGCGCCCCGGCGAAGGCGCCGCCATGCACCAGCGCCAGGGGCAGGCCGATGAGCATGGCGGACAGCGCCCCCACGGCGGCGCCGCCGGAAATGCCCAGCACATAGGGATCGGCCAGGGGGTTGCGCAGCAATACCTGCATCATGGCCCCGGCCAGGGCCAGCAGCCCGCCGCAGGCGAAGGCCGCCAGCGCCCGGGGCAGGCGCAGCCCGCGTACCACTTCGCCTTCCATGCCCTGGGCCTCGCCCAGCAGCGCCTGTGCCACCTCCAGCGGCGCCACCGTAATGCTGCCGGCCGCCAGCGCCAGCAGCACGCTCGCCACGCCGAGGGCGGCGAGCAGCGACAGGACCAGCAGGGCGCGGCGGCGGGAGGGCATGCGCTATTTTGGCGCGTAGCGCACGCCGATGAACAGACTGGCGCCGGGGACCGCATAGCCCCACACCGTCTCGTACTTCTTGTCCGTCAGGTTGTCGGCGCGGGCTTCCAGGCGCCAATCGGGCGCCAGGCGGTAGTTCAGGGTGGCGTTGAGCAGGCTGTAGCCGCCCATGCGCCGCGTGTTGGCCAGGTTGTCGTAGCGGGCGCCGACGGCGAGCAGCTCGGCGCCCGCTTCCCAGGCGCCGAACTGTCGGTTGGCACGCAGTGCGAGCTGTCGGTCGGCGCGGCGGATCAGGCGCCTGCCGGTGTCCACGTCGCGCGGCCGCTGCAGGTCCGCCGTGGCGCTCAGGCGCGTCCGGGCGATGCTTCCCGTGTAGGTGAACGTTATGCCTTCCAGCTTGGCGCGGCCGATGTTCTGGGGCGTGAAGGTGACGCTGTCGAAGACGATCAGGTCGCGCACGCGGTTGTTGAAATACACGGCGCTGGCCGAATGCCGCCCCGTCTCCCAAAAGAGGCCCAGCTCCCGGTTGAAGGCCTGCTCGGGTCTGAGGTTGGGATTGCCGAAGCCGGGAAAGTACAGCTCGTTGAAGCTGGGGGCGCGAAAACCCGTGCCGAGCGAGACGTGGGCGCGCCACGCGGCGCTGAGCTGGTAACCGTAGGCGAGCAGCCCCGTGGTCTTGCCGCCGAACTGGGAGTTGTCGTCGTGACGCGCATTCATCTGGAAGCGGTGGGAGCCGACCTGGCCTGACCATCCGGCGAGGAGGGTGTCGATGCGCCGCGAGCGGTCGAAATTGGTGGCGCTGCGTGCCTTCTGTTTGAGGGTCTCCACCCCGAGCAGGGTCTGGCCGAGGGGCAGCTTCACATCGTTCTGCCAGGAGGCCTGATCCTGGTCGGTACGGAATGCCGCCCCCTGGGGAGCGAAGGCGCTAAAGTCGGTCGAGTCGTCGGTGGCCCGGCCGATGCGCAGGGTGCTGGTCCAGGCATCGCCCATGCGGTTTCTGCTGTAGGCCTGGTACGACGTGACGGTCAGATCGGTGCGGTTGTCGAAGGTCGGGCCGCCGTCGTACCAGCTGCGGCCGTCGGCATAAAACACCGAGGCGCCGATCTCATGGCCGGCGGCGGGGCGGAAGGCGAGGTTCCCCGACAGGTTGCGGTTCCAGTAGCCGTCCCGGTCCGGGTTGAAGTTGAAGGGTTGCTTGGCGCTGTCGGCGACGGCGTTGAAGCCTTTCGTGTTCTCATAGCCCGCGCGCAGGCTGTAGGACCATTCCTTGGTGCCGCCCGAGATGCCTGCGTCGGCCTTGCCCGTGTCGTAGCTGCCATAGCCGGCGAAGGCCGACAGCCGGGCGGGACCCTCGCCGCGCTTGGTGAAGATCTGGATGACGCCGCCGATGGCGTCCGAGCCGTAGAGGGCCGAGGCGGGACCGCGCAGGATCTCGATGCGCTCGATCTGGGACAGGGGGATGCCCTCGAAGGAGGCGGTGCCCAGGGTCGCCGAGCCGACCCGCTGCCCGTCGATGAGCAGCAGGGTGTGGCCGGCGTTGGCGCCGCGGATGAAGACGCTGGTGGCCTTGCCCGGGCCGCCGCTGTTGGCCATCTGGATGCCCGGCTGCCGGGCGAGCAGTTCGCCCAAGGTGGCTGGACCGGCCTGCTCTATTTCTTCGCGTTCTATGATACTGACATCGGACAGCAGTTCGCTGGCACGCGCCGCCTGGCGGGTGGCGGTAACGACTACGGGTTCCAGTGCGGTGCTCTGGGAAAAAGCGGGTATCGGCAGCGCAAACAGCGGAGCCAGCGCGGCCGCGGTGGTGCGAAGTTTCATGGTTGCTCCCTGTATTCCCGGCGCGCGTCCCCGCCGCCGGAAAGATTGGCGACATGAAACTGCCGGAGGAAGCTGAGGGTCGAAAGGGACGGGTCCGCATTCGGCCGCCGCTCCCCGCGGCAGTTCCGCATGTGGGTCCGAAGGCCGGTATCCGGGCTCGCAAGTCTTGACGCGCCGCCTTCCCAGGCTGGTTGCCCAGTGGCGTGGTTGGCGCGCCCGCGCTTGCTTACCGTTGCGGGGGCAGCTGAGGCTTCATGGCACCTGTAAGCGCCTACTTACCTCATTCCCGTTTAACCCTGCGGCGGAACGCCGCGTAGGCACCTTGGGACTCGTTGCGCCTCCAGGAGAGGATCCCGGAGCGCGGGGCAGATTATAGCACGCACTTTCCCCTCCCCCTTCCGCTACACTGCGCCTCCGGGAAGCGATAAACAACATGCAGAACGGGCTGCTATTTCTTGACCGAAAACGACTTTTCCTATAGGTTGTCGCGATGGATAGCGAACTATTCGCGCTCGAAGAAAAGATCGAGCAGTTCATTTCCCTGTGCCAGGGGCTGCGTGCCGAGAACCAGGAGCTGCGCACGCGCGTGGCCGCGCTGGAGGCAGAGAACAAGCGCCTGACGGAAAAGATCGACGCGGCGTGCGTCCGGCTCGAAGGCATCATGCAGAGGCTGCCTGAACAATGAACGCCCACGACGACAACACCCTGGACATCACCCTGCTGGGGCGCGAGTATCGCGTCGCCTGCAAGCCGGAAGACCGGGAGACGCTGCAGGCCGCAGTGCGCTACGTGGACGAGAAGATGGGCGAGATAGCAGAAAAAACCAAGGCGAGCGGGGAGCGCCTGGCAGTGATGGCCGCCCTCAACATCGCCCATGAGCTGGTTTCGCTAAAGTTGCCCGGCGGCTTTGACGCAGTCGAGTTTAAGCGTAGAATCGCGTCCATGCAGGCGCGCCTCGATGCAGCGATGGCGAGCCAGGAACAGCTGTTCTAGCCCGCCCCTGCCTCGCGGTTGGTCGCCCACCGATTTCCCCTGCGGTGTTGGTCAAGGCCATACATTCCTTGAACCAACTATCTGGCATAGGCCGCGGACTCAAGCGTCACTTTTGAGCGCATCCCTCCGTCGGAAGCGCCTACGGTGACCGGAACGCAGCCACACTGAACCTACCGGTTCAGGATGCCGGCCTGACGGCACAGGCGGGGGATCCCAACAAACTGTTGTAAAGTTGCGGGCGCGGAATTGGATTCCGCGCCCTTTTTTTTGACCGATCATGCGCTACTGGCTGATGAAATCGGAACCCGATGCCTATAGCATCGACGACCTGGCGCGCGACCAGGTGACGCCGTGGACCGGCGTACGCAACTACCAGGCGCGCAACTTCATGCGCGACCAGATGCGGGTGGGCGACCAGGCTTTCTTCTACCACTCCAACTGCCCCGAGCCGGGCATCGTCGGCATCATGGAAGTGGCCCGGGCCGCCTATCCGGACGAGACCCAGTTCGACAAGAACAGCGATTACTATGACCCGGCCGCCACCCGCGACAACCCGCGCTGGGTGCACGTGGATGTGAGGTTCGTGAAGAAGACCCCGCTGGTGAGCCTGGCGGAGCTGCGCGCCCACCCGGAGCTGGCCCACATGCGCGTGCTGGCCAAGGGCAACCGCCTGTCCATCACGCCGGTGGATCCGGCCGAGTGGGGCTTCATCTGTGAACGACTCCTGAAAGCCAGACCGTGAGCTGGTGGCTGTTGAGCTATCCGCTGCTGGGGGTTTTCGCCGGCTTTGTCGCCGGTCTATTCGGTGTTGGCGGCGGGCTTACCCTGGTGCCGATCCTGTTCATGCTGTTTTCGGTGCAGGATTTCCCCGCCGACCATGTCATGCACCTGGCGCTGGGCACCTCGATGAGCACCATCGTGCTCACTTCCATCTCCAGCATGCGTGCCCACCATCGCCACGGCGCAGTGCGCTGGGAGATCGTGCGCGCCATGGCGCCGGGGTTGGTGGCGGGAACCCTGGGCGGTTCGCTGTTCGCCGGCTTGGTGCCGACCCGACCACTGGTCGTCGTGTTCGTGGGCATCGTGTACTATGCCTCGCTGCAGATGATGTTGGACTTCAGGCCCAAGCCCCATCGGCAGCTGCCCGGGGTCCTCGGGCTGTTTCTTGCCGGCGGCGTGATCGGCCTTGTCTCCAGCCTGGTGGCGGCGGGCGGCGGCTTTCTCTCGATTCCCTTTATGGTGTTTTGCAACGTAGTCATCCACCACGCCGTCGGGACTTCGGCCGCTCTCGGCTTTCCGATCGCGGCGGCCGGCATGATTGGCTACATTGCCGCCGGCGTGGGCGCCCAGGATCTTCCGCCCTATACGCTGGGCTATGTTTATCTGCCGGCGTTCATCGGCGTCGTCGCCCTGTCTGTGCTGGTCGCGCCCCTCGGAGCGAAGGTGGCGCACCGCCTGCCGGTGAAGCAGTTGAAACGAGCGTTTGGGGGGTTCCTCGCACTGCTCGCCACCAAGATGCTGCACAGCTTGCTCACCTGACCGGGGCGGCGCGGCGCCCCCACCCCCTGCGTGCGGGCGGCTGGGGACGCTGCTCAGGCTGCGGCTTGGCGCAGCAGGGGCAGCGAGGCGATCAGGTCAGCAAAACGCTGGCCCTGCACCATGACATGCTCGCGCAGCAGTTCATCTGCCCGCTCGCCGTCGCCAGCGAGGATCGCGGCGACGATCCCTTCGTGTTCCCTGAAGGAATTCGGAATGCGGTCCCTCACCCGGAGCTGCAGCCTGCGGTAAGGACGCAGGCGGCGACGCAGGTTCCACGCCTGCTCGATCAGGAAGCCATTGTGGCTGCCGGCGTAGATCACGCCGTGGAACTCGTCGTTGCGCTGGTAATAGAGGTCCGGATCGCCGGCCTCCTTGGCCGCTTTGCACGCCTCCTGGGCCGCCAGCAAGGCCTTCTGCTCGGCCTCGCTCAGACGGCGCGCCGCCAGGCGTCCGCACATGCCCTCCAGTTCCGCCATCACTTCGAACATCTCCACCAGCCGCTGTGGCCCGATCTCCGCAACCACCGCGCCGCGGCGGGGACGTATCTCGATTATGCCCGCGGTGGCGAGCTGGTTGAGGGCTTCTCGCACCGGCGTGCGGGAGACGCCGAAACTCTCCGCCAGTTCGGTCTCGTCCAGGTGCTTGCCGGGGGGAAGCTTGCCAAAAGCAATCATTTCCTCGATCGCATCGCGCAATTCGTCCGATCGTCGTTTGCTCATTCCCTGGCTCCTCTTCGAATGCGTTGACATTGTATTCAACGACGGATACCTTGTATACAAAAAGCGCTTACGTGCTCGTGCTGACGCCGTCTTGAGTGCACGATAGGCCGACAAACCTGGGTTGGCAATCGCGCCGGCCAGGTACTCAACCGACGACAGGAAGGAGGACCCCGCATGTTGCCCCGCAACACCTCTCGCCCTATTCGGGTGCTCGCCTTCGACGTGTTCGGCACGGTCGTGGACTGGCGCGGCAGCATAGCGCGCGAGGCCGCGGCGTGCGGCATCCCGGGCGACTGCGAGGCCTTCGCCGAGCGCTGGCGCGCGGGCTATCAGCCGGCCATGCAGCGCGTGCGTTCGGGCGATCTGCCATGGATGACCATCGACGCCCTGCACCGCATGATACTCGACGGCTTGCGGGCCGATTTCGGCCTCGCGGCCCTGTCCGAAGCTGATCTGGACCATCTGAACCGCGCCTGGCACCGGCTTGACCCCTGGCCCGACGCCGTCGCCGGGCTCGTCCGGCTCAAGGCTCGCTACACCATTACCACCCTCTCCAACGGCAACTTCAGTCTGCTCACCGCCATGGCCAAGCGGGCCGGCCTGCCCTGGGACTGTGTCGTGTCGGCGGAGCTGTTTCGCCACTATAAACCCGATCCGGAGACCTACTTGGGCACCGCCCGCCTGCTGGACATCGAGCCGGACGAACTGATGCTGGTGGCGGCCCACCCGGACGACCTGCGCGCGGCGCGGGCGGTGGGTTGTCGCACCGGCTACGTACCGCGGCCCCACGAATTCGGTCCCGGCGCGCCGGTCCCCGCTTACCAGGCCGGCGAATTCGATCTCGTCGCCGCCGACTTCATCGACCTGGCGCGCCAGCTCGGCGCGTAACCCCCAGTCCCTTAGGAGCAGAGGTGAACAAACAGGCCTATCGCATCGGGCAGATCGTGCCCAGTTCGAACACCACCATGGAAACCGAGATTCCCGCCTTATTGCGGTTTCGGGAGACGATAGCGCCCGAGCGCTTCACCTTTCATTCCAGCCGCATACGCATGCAACAGGTCACCAAGGACGAGCTGGCGGCGATGGACCGGGATTCCGACCGCTGTGCAGCGGAACTGTCCGACGCGCGCGTGGACGTCATGGGTTACGCCTGCCTGGTGGCGATCATGAGCATGGGCCGCGGCTACCACCGTGTCTCCCAGGAGCGGCTGCACACGGTGACAGCCCAAAACGGCGCGCCGACGCCTGTGGTGACCAGCGCGGGGGCACTGGTGGACGGACTGAAGGCCCTGGGCGCAAGGAAGATCTCCCTGCTTGCTCCGTACATGAAACCACTCACCCGGCTGGTCATCGACTACCTCGAGCATGAGGGCATCGAGGTGCACGACAGCATCTCGCTGGAGATCCCGAATAACCTCGAAGTGGGCGCGCGCGACCCGATGGCCCCGGCGCAGATCGCGAGCAAGCTCGATACTCGCGGTGTCGATGCGATCGTGCTCTCGGCCTGCGTGCAGATGCCCTCGCTGCCGGCGATCCAGGTGGTGGAGGACCGCTGCGACCTGCCGGTTGTCTCGTCGGCGGTATGTACCGCCTATCAAATGCTGAAGAAATTGAACCTTAAGGCCGTCGTGCCTAATGCCGGCGCCCTGCTGTCCGGCCGCTACTGATTTTTCCAATTACCGCCGCCTTCCGAGTCGCATCTGCAACGCGTTACATAACAGAAAGAGGAGACCACCATGTTGAAACACTTCACGCAACGGATTCTGTGCCCGGTACTTGCGGTCCTGGCCTTGGGCCTCACCTTCCAGGCCCACGCGCAAGCGCCCAAGATCATCAAGATTTCCCACCAGTTCCCGCCTGCCTCCGGCGACGATGGCGATTTCCGCGACCGCCTGGTGCGCAAATTCGCCACCGAGGTGAAGAAGCGCAGCAAGGGGCAACTCAAGTTCGAGATCTACCCCGCCAGTTCCCTTGTCAAGACCATGGCCCAGATCAGCTCGGTGCGCAAGAACGCCCTGGACATGACCCTGGTGCCGCTCGCCTACGGCGGCGGCGAGATTCCTGAGGTGAACCTGACCCTGATGCCGACCCTGGTCACCAGTTACGAGCAGGGGCTGAGGTGGAAGGACGCGCCCATCGGGCGCGAACTCACCCGCATCCTGGAGGAAAGGGGCATCAAGATCGTCACCTGGGTGTGGCAGGGGGGCGGCATCGCCTCCACCAGCAAGGCCATCGTCAATCCGGAGGATGTCAAGGGTCTGAAGGCGCGCGGCGGCAGCAAGGAGATGGACCTGATGCTCAAGGCCGCCGGTGCCGCAATCACCAGCATGCCCTCGAGCGAGGTCTATAACGCAATGCAGTCGGGGGTGCTCGACGCCGCGGTGACCTCCAGCACCTCGCTCATCAGCTTCCGCCTGCAGGAGTTCACCAAGCACGTCACCACGGCGCGCAACAAAACCTTCTGGTTCATGTTCGAGCCGCTGATCATGTCCAAGGCCGCTTACGACGCCCTCACGCCCGAGCAGCAGAAGATCGTCACGGAAGTCGGCGCCAGCCTGGAGAAGTGGGGCATGGAGGAATCGAAGAAGGATGATGCGCGCCTCGCGGACATCTATGCCAAGGCTGGCGCCAAGGTGTATGACATGGACGAGGTTACCTTCAACAAATGGCGTGAAGTGGCCAAGCAGAGCGCGTTCAAGGACTTCGAAGAAAGAGTCAGGAATGGCAAGCAACTGCTCGATATGGCCCTGGCGGTGAAATAAGCGCGCGGCCAACAGCCCCTGGGGGCGCAATGCCCCCGTCGCTGTCACATATCAAGGAGGATTCCATGAGAGCCTGGCAAGCCTTCAGCCGGCTGGTCAAGCAGTTCAACACGCTGGCAGGTTACCTGTCGGCCTTCCTGATCGTGCTTGCCACCGGCGTTCTGGTGTTTGAGGTGGTGGTGCGCTACGTCTTCGCCTGGCCGACGGACTGGGAGATCGAGTTCAGCGTCATGCTGCTGATCATCGCCACCTTCATGAGCGCGGCCCACACCCAGCTCACCCGCGGCCACGTCACCATCGAGGTGCTGGACGAGATTACGCCGAGGCAGCTGACCCAATGGCGCATCCTGGTGGCGGACGTGCTGTCCACCCTGTTCTGCGCCTTTGTCGCCTGGAAATGCTGGCATCTGGTGCAGGAGGCCTGGGTGGAGGGCCGGGTGAGCGACAGCACCTGGGCGCCGCCGCTGTGGCCGGTGTTCGGCTTTATGGCCTTCGGCATGACCACCCTGACGGCACAGCTTCTGATCCAGGTCGTCGAGGAGAGCCTGCAGGCCGTCCTCAGACCCGGCGCCGAGCCCGCGCACCACGATGCGGAACTGCAGGTGGCCGAGCAACTGATCCGGCTTGACGCAAAGGGAGCGAACAAATGAGCGTGTTGCAGATCGGCGTGCTCTACGGCGTCGCTACCTTCGTCTTCCTCTTCTCCGGCATGCCCATCGCCTTCGCCGTGGGCACCGTGGCCCTGCTGTTCATGTTCTTCTTCATGCCCGCTGCCCAGTTGGACATCGTCGCCGAGACCATCTTTTCCGAGCTCAACAGCTTCACCCTGCTCACCATCCCGCTGTTCATCCTGATGGGCGCGGCCATCGGCAAGTCGCGCGCCGGCGGCGACTTGTACAACTCGCTCAACCGCTGGCTGTACCGGGTGCCGGGCGGGCTCGGGCTGGCCAATACCTTGGCCTGCTCGGTATTCGCCGCCATGTGCGGCTCCAGCCCCGCCACCTGCTCGGCCATCGGCAGTTCGGGCATCCCCGAGATGCGCAAGCGCGGCTACTCGGCGCGGCTGGCCTCGGGCCTGATCGCCGCCGGCGGCACCCTGGGCATTCTGATCCCGCCCAGCCTCACCTTGATCCTCTATGGCTTGGCCACCGAGCAGTCCATCGGCAAGCTGTTCATGGCTGGCGTGGGTCCCGGCATCATGCTCACGCTGCTGTTTGCCCTCTGGGTCATGTACCGGTCGTGGCGCGAGAAACAGCAGGCGCGAAGCGGCGGCGGCGCCGATGCGCTGCTGGCGCAGGAGAGCTACTCCTGGCGCGAGCGGCTAGAGACCCTGCCGCGGCTCGCCCCCTTTCTCGTCCTCATCGTGGTGGTGATGGTGGCGCTCTACGGCGGCTGGGCCACGCCTTCGGAAGTGGCGGGCATCGGCGCCTTCGGCGCGCTGCTGATGGTTATGCTGATCTATGGCTGCTGGCGCTGGAGCGAGCTCAAGGTGATCCTCTCCGGCACTGCGCGCGAGTCGTGCATGATCATGCTTATCATCGCCATGTCCTTCCTCTACACCTATGTCATGAGCTACCTGCACGTGACGCAGGAGGTGGCGGCATGGCTGGTATCGCTGCACATGGGCAAGTGGGAGTTCTTCTTCTGGGTGAACATCCTGCTTATTGTCCTCGGCTTCTTCCTGCCGCCGGTGGCGATCATCCTGATGGTCACGCCTATCATCCTGCCGGCGCTCAAGGCCCTGGGCATCGACCTCATCTGGTTCGGCGTGATCATGACCATCCTCATGGAGATGGGGCTGATCCACCCGCCGGTGGGGCTCAACCTGTTCGTAATCAACGGAATCGCGCCGGACATCAAGATGAAGGACATCATCTGGGGCGTCGTGCCGTTCCTGCTGCTGATGGTGCTGGGCATCTTGCTGCTGTGCCTCTTCCCGGAGATCGCCATGTGGCTGCCCAACCAGTACAAGGGGGCCTAGGTGCGCACCTGGAACGATCGAGCGGACAGCCGCAGGGCGCGCCTGGCGCGGGCCGCCGACCTGGCCCGCGCCAAGCGCGTGGACGCCGCCGACGCGGTGGCGCTGCTGGAGGCGGTGCTGGAGCCGGGCGACCGGGTCTGCCTTGAGGGCAACAACCAGAAGCAGGCGGACTTCCTGGCCGAGACCCTGGCCCGGTGCTCGCCGCAGCGGGTGCGCGAGCTGCACCTGGTGCAGTCGGTGCTGGCGCTGCCGGCCCACATCGAGCTGTTCGAGCGCGGCCTGGCCAAGAAGCTCGACTTCTCCTTCTCCGGCCCTCAGGGCACGCGGCTGGCCAAGCTGGTGCAGACGCGGCGAATCGAGATCGGCGCCATCCACACCTACCTGGAGCTGTTCGGGCGCTACTTTGTCGATCTCACTCCCGACGTATGCCTGATCGCCGCCCAGGCCGCGGACGCCGCGGGCAACCTGTATACCGGGCCGAACACCGAAGACACCCCGGCCATTGTCGAGGCCACGGCATTCAAGGACGGCATCGTTATCGCCCAGGTGAACGAGCTGTGCGCTGCGCTGCCCCGGGTGGACATCCCGGCGGACTGGGTGGACTTCTTCGTCGTCGCGCCCAGGCCCAACTACATCGAACCCCTGTTCACCCGCGATCCGGCGCAGATAACCGAGATTCAGGTGCTCATGGCGATGATGGCGCTCAAGGGCATCTACGCCGAGTACGGCGTGCAGCGCCTGAATCACGGCATCGGCTTTGACACGGCGGCGATCGAGTTGCTGCTGCCCACCTATGCCGCGGAGCTGGGGCTCAAGGGGAAGATCTGTCGCCACTGGGCCCTCAACCCGCACCCCACCCTCATTCCCGCCATCGAATCGGGCTTCGTCGAGTCGGTGCACAGCTTCGGCTCCGAGGTGGGCATGGAGGATTATGTCGCCGCCCGGCCCGACGTGTTCTTCACCGGGCGCGACGGCAGCCTGCGCTCTCACCGGGCCTTCTGTCAGACCGCCGGACTCTATGCTTGCGACATGTTCATCGGCTCGACCCTGCAGATCGACCTGGCGGGCAACAGCTCCACCGCCACACTTGGCCGCATCACCGGCTTTGGCGGCGCGCCCAACATGGGCTCGGATGCCCGGGGCCGACGCCATGCCAGTCCGGCCTGGCTCAAGGCCGGGCGCGAGCGTTCGGGTGGCGGCCCGGTCACCCGCGGCCAGAAGCTGGTGGTGCAGATGGTGGAGACCTTCCGCGAGCACATGCAGCCTGCCTTCGTCGAGCGCCTCGACGCCTGGGAGCTGATGCAGGGCATGGGCATGGAGCTGCCGCCCATCATGATCCACGGCGACGACGTGACCCACATCGTCACCGAGGAGGGCATCGCCAATCTGCTCCTGTGCCGCACGGCGCAGGAGCGGGAGCAGGCGATCCGCGGCGTCGCCGGCTTCACTCCGGTGGGCCGAAGGCGTGACGCGGCGGCGGTGGAGAACCTGCGCGACCGGGGCGTGATCCGCCGCGCCGAGGATCTGGGCATCGACCCCCGCCTTGCCACCCGCGACCTGCTGGCGGCGCGCTCGATCAAGGATCTGGTCCGCTGGTCGGGGGGGCTGTACCACCCGCCAGCCCGCTTCAGGAATTGGTGACCACATGGAGACACTGGAATTCAAGCTGGCCTCCCGCCCCATCGCCGCCGCGCCGCCTACCCTGTGCGGCGTAGTGGGCTCGGGCAACCTGGAGGTGCTCATCCAGCCGGAAGCGTCCGGCGAAACCTGCAGCGTCTCGGTGACCACGTCCGCCGTGGGCTTCCGCGACACCTGGGCCGCCGTGCTCGAGGCCTTCGTCCGGCGGCACCCCGTGGGCTGCACGCGCATCACCATCAACGATATGGGTGCTACACCGGCGGTGGTGACGCTGCGTTTGGAGCAGGCGCTGCGCGCCTACCTGGGAGGTGCCCGATGAGCGCCGCGCCCGAGTTCCATCCCCGTGCCGGCAGGAGCTGGCTCGAGGCCACGGCCCGCACCCGGGTGGCGGAGCTGCTCGATCCCGGTTCCTTCGCCGAGTTCCTGCCGCCGCACCAGAGCGCACCCAGTCCGCACCTGCTGCGCCTGGGCGTCCCGGGTGCCCTTGACGACGGCGTCGTGGTCGGCCGCGGCCTTCTGGACAGTCTGCCGGTGCTGGTGGCAGCCCAGGAGGGGCAGTTCATGGGCGGCGCGGTGGGCGAATGCCACGGCGCCAAGATCGTTGGCCTGCTGCGCCGCGCCCTCGCCGACCGGCCGCGGGCGGTGCTGCTGCTCGCCGACTCCGGCGGGGTGCGGCTGCACGAGGCCAATGCCGGGCTGGTCGCCATCTCCGAGATCATGCGTGCCGTGCTGGAGGTGCGCGCCGCCGGCGTCCCGGTGCTGTGCCTCATCGGCGGCTTGTGCGGTGCCTTCGGCGGCATGGGTATCGTGGCGCGCTTGTGCTCGGCGGTCATCATGTCCGAGGAGGGGCGGCTGTCGTTGTCCGGGCCGGAGGTGATCGAGACCGTGGCAGGCGTGGAGGAATTCGATTCCCGTGACCGGGCGCTGGTGTGGCGCGTCACCGGCGGCAAGCACCGCTACCTGATCGGCGACTGCGACCGCCTGGTGCGCGACGACATCGTCGCCTTCCGCGCCGCGGCTGCCGAGCTGGCGCGCGCGGTGGCGGAGTCGGCGCCGACCCTGGCGCGCCTGCGGGCGCGCCAGGCCGCGCTTGCGCGGCGTGCCGAGCGCTACGCGGGAATGCGTGACGGCGCGCAGGTGTGGCAGATCCTGGGGCTGACCGACCCGGCCGCCCTTTCCATGGCCGAGGTGGAGGACTTCGTGCGGATGACCGAGCAAGCGAGGGCGACATGACCCTGTACGAGCTTCTTCCCGCGTTGTTCCCATGCGGCTTCGATGTCGCCGACCGGGACCACTGCGTGCGCGGCACGGGCGAGACGGCGCTGGGTACCGTGGCGGTGCTGGGCACCTCGGGCGCCGCCGCGATCGACTGCCGGCTCGCGCTCGCCTTGGCCGAGGGCGTGCTCGAAGTGATCGAGCAGGCGCCCGGACGGCCGCTGCTGTTTCTCGTGGATACCAGCGGCCAGGCGTTGTCGCGCCACGACGAGATGATCGGGCTGAACGGCTATCTGGCCCACTTGGCGAGCTGCGTGGACCTCGCCCGGCGTCAGGGTCATGCCAGCCTGAGCCTGGTCTACCACGAGGCAGTGAGCGGCGGCTACCTGTCCTTCGGTCTGATGACGGACCGGGCCTACGCCCTGGCTTCGGCGCAGATCCGGGTCATGGACCTGAAGGCCATGGCGCGGGTCACCAAGCTGCCGCACCAGCGCTTGGTGGAGCTGGCTGCGGAGTCGCCGGTGTTTGCGCCCGGCGCCGAGAACTATCTGCGCATGGGTGCGCTCCAGGCGCTGTGGGATGAACCATCGGCGGTGCTGCTGGAGCAGGCTCTCGCCGAGCTGCAGCGCGATCCGAAGGCTGCGTTGGGCGACGGGCGCAGCGATACCGGCGGGGAGCGCGGCGGCCGCCGCCTCGCCCAGCCGACCCTGGCGGCGCTGTTGGCGGCCGGCTGAGATGTCTCCCGCCCTGCGCCGCCACGACTTGGCGTACCTCCGGCCGGAAGCGCCGGTATGTGCCGGCCCGCCTGACGAGCCGGCTGCCACCTGGCTGCGCGACTGGTTGTGCACCGGCCGGCCGCTGGTGGTGACGCGCCAGGAGCAGGGCGCGGACGGCGTGCGCCTGGGCGCGGTGCTGCCCGCCCGCCTGGGCCGCCGCCGCCTGTCCTGTGTCGTGGATCATCACGCCCTCACCCGCATCGAGCCGCCGCTGCCTGTCGCCGCGGTGCTGGAGGTGCTGCCCCGGGGGATGGTCGGGCCGCTGCAGGCGCTGGCCCAACAGGCCCGGGATCTGGGTGTCAGCGTCGGCGTGTATGGCTCCACGGCTTGGGAGAAACTGGCAGGGGAGTGCTACCGCCGCGCATCCTCCGACCTGGATGTGGTGTGCGACGTGGCGCAGGCGCGGGCGCTGTCCGGCTGCCTGTCCGCCCTGGCACGTGCCGACGAGCACGCACCCATCGATGGGGAGATCCGCTTTCCGGACGGCAGGGCGGTCGCCTGGCGCGAGCTGCAGCGGAGCCGTCTCGCGTCCGGGGCCAGCGTGCTGGCGAAGGACCTGTACGGCGTCGCGCTGGTCAGCGTGGGCAGCCTGCTGGAGGCGCTGGCGTGACCCTGGCTGCGCGCAACGGCGCTCCCGTGCGCCTGGGCGAGTCCGCTATCGCCGAACGTATCGGCAGGCTGGCCGTGTGCAGCCTGTACCGGGAGGTGGCGCTGCATCCTAAACCGGGACTGGTCAGCCCGATCGACAGCGGCAGCCATGGCGACATGGGCATGACGACGTTCTTCCGCAGCCTGTTCGCCCTGCGCCATTACTTTCCCGCCATCGCCCGCGCCGGCCTGGCCGACCCGGATTTCGACACGCTCCAGGTCCTGGGCCTTAAGGCCGAGACTCAGATGCTGCGGGCCACGGCGGGGATCAACACCCACCGCGGCGCGATCTTCAACCTTGGCCTGCTCTGTGCCGCGGCGGCGGCCACGGCAGTGGCAGGGCAGCGGCTGACGCCGCACGCCCTGTGCCGCCGCGTGGCGCTGCGCTGGGGTGAGGCCGTGCGGCGCAGCGCCCGGAGCGCTACGGCGCCCTCCCATGGCCTCGAAGTGGCGCGCCGCTACGGTGTGGGCGGGGCGCGCGCCGAAGCGGCGGCCGGATTTCCCAGCGTGCTCGGGGGCAGCCTGCCCGCCTACCGCGAGGCGTTGGCGGCCACCGGCGACCCGCGGCGCGCGGCAGTGCAGGCGTTATTCGTGCTGATCGAGCGGCTGGAGGATTCTAATCTGCTGTGGCGCGGTGGGCCGGAGGGCCTGCGCTTCGCCCGGCGCAGAGCGGCCGGGTTTCTGCGCGCCGGCGGGGCCCTGGCGACGGACTGGGTGCGTCATGCCAGAAGCATTCATGACGAGTTCGTGGCGCGGCGCCTGAGCCCCGGCGGCAGCGCCGACCTGCTGGCGGTCACCCTGTTCCTACACGAGACCGAGGGGGAGCACGGAGGATGAGGCTCATCGTCCTGTTCAGCGGCCAAGGCGGGCTGCGGCGGGAGCACGTGTTGCGCCTGCGGGCGAGCGCGCCTCCGGACGTGGCCGAGCCCCTACGGGCGGCGCTGCGCCTGCTTGATGTCCAGACGGCGGCACTTACGGAGGCGCAGTGGGCGGCCAACCGCCTTGCCCAACCCCTCATCTGCGCCTACCAGCTCGCCCTGTGGCGCGAGCTGGCGCCCTTGCTGCCCTCCCCGGTGCTGGTCGCCGGCTATTCCCTGGGCGAGCTCGCCGCCTTCGCCTGCGCCGGGGCGTTTTCCCCCGGCGATGCCGTTACCCTGGCTTACGAACGGGCTCGGCTGATGGACGAGGCGACCGCCGAGCCCTCGGGGCTGCTGGCGGTGCTGGGTCTGGACGAGGCGCAGCTCAGGGCCCGCAGCGCGGCGTCAGGGACCGAGATCGCGATCCGAAACGGTCCGAGGCACTTCATCGTCGGCGGCACTCGGCGGGCGCTGGCCGTCCTGGCGCGGGAGGCGACCCTTGCCGGCGCAACCCGCACCACGATGCTTTGCGTCACCACGCCCTCCCACACGGGAGTGCTGAAGGCGGCTGCAGTCCGCTTCGCCGGCTACCTGCGGCCGTGCCTGCGCGACCGGATGGACGTGCCGGTGCTGAGCGGCGTGGAGGCGCAGATCGTGCGCGGCGACGCTGCGGTGGCGGCGGTGCTGGAGCGGCAGATCTGCACGCGGCTCGACTGGGTCGCATGCATGGAAACGCTGCTCGAGCATCGTCCGGACGCGGTGCTGGAGCTGGGCCCGGGCAACGCGTTGGCGAAGATGTTGCTGGAGCTGGAGCCACAGGCGGAAGTGCGCGCTGTCGACGAGTTCCGGGATCTCCGGGCTGCAGCGCAATGGGTGGGATCGAGGAGGCAATCCGTCTAGAATCCGCTTTCCACTCACTCAAGGGAGAACCTCAATGATCGCCGCGGGAGCCGGGGTCGCCTACCTCGGGGTGGGCGCCGTGGCCGGCTTTTTCGCCGGCTTGCTGGGGATTGGCGGCGGCATCGTGATGGTGCCCGTCCTGGCGCTGCTGTTCGAGCTGGGCGGGATGCCCCGCGACTATATCTTCCAGCTCGCGCTTGGCACTTCAATGGCGGCGATCCTGTTCAGCTCGCTGGCCAGCCTGCGTGCCCACCATCGTCATGGCGCCGTGATCTGGTCCGTCGTGGGCCGCATCACCCCCGGCATCCTGCTGGGCACCGCCCTCGGCACAGCCCTGGCGCGTCACGTGCCGACGCGGTCGCTGGCGCTGTTCTTCGCGGCATTCGTGGTCTTCGTCGCTTTGCAGATGACACTCAACTTCCGCCCTACGCCCAGCCGCTCCCTTCCGGGACCGATGGGGCTGACGGCGGTTGGGGTGGGCATCGGCATAGTGTCGAGCCTGGTGGCGATCGGCGGCGGGGCGATGACCGTTCCGTTCCTGACCTGGTGCAACGTTCGCGTACGCGATGCCATCGGCACGTCGGCGGCGGTCGGCTTCCCCATTGCCTTGGGCGGGACCGTGGGCTACATCGCTAACGGCCTGACGGCCCCGGGGCTGCCCGGCGGCAGCCTTGGCTTCATCTATCTGCCGGCCCTGGTATGGATACTGGCTGCCAGCGTGTTTGCCGCGCCGCTGGGCGCCCGCACCGCCCATCGCCTGCCCGTGGCGACCCTCAAGCGCATCTTCGCCGGCGTGCTGGTGATCCTCGCCGCCAAGATGCTGTGGAGCCTCTATACCTCCTGACCCAGCTGGGGCCCCAGCAGCCGGCGTACCAGCTCCGCGGCCGTGGCGGCCCCCAGCTTGCGCATCAGTGCCGCCCGGTGCGCTTCCACGGTGCGCGGGCTCACTCCCAGCTCCCGCGCCGCCTCCTTGCTGGTGCGCCCGGCCACCACCAGCTTGGCCACTTCGCGCTCGCGCGGCGTCAGCGGCGGGCCGACGGGGCGCTGAGACAGATCCTCGAAGCTCCACAGGGCCAGGGCGAAGGGCTCCGAGGAGTCCAGGCAGCGCCCGCGCACCCGGAACCAGCACAGGCTGCCGTCGCGCTTGCGCATGATGCGCTCGTCCTCGTAACGGCCGGTGTCGCGCATGACGCGCAGTCCCCGGTCGCCGATGCGCTGGTACTCCTCGTCGCTGGGATAGAGCCGGCGCAGGGGCTGGCCGTCCAGCTCGGCGACGGTGTAGCCGAACATGGCGGCGAAGGCTTGGTTGCAGCGCTGCACCACGCGCTGGCGCGACAGGCGCAGGCCCACCGGCGCCAGGTCGAAGAGCTGGCGGAAATCCAGGTCCGGGGACAGCGGGTTGGCGCTCATCCTTGGCTCCATCTCGGTAGTTCTACGAATTCTCGCCCACGCGGGACCGGGGCACCATAGGCGGCTGCAACCTGAGGAGGCAATCATGAAGGACGTATGCCTGGTCGGTTTCAGCCACACCCCCTTCGGCAAGTTGGCGGGGGCGACGGTGGAATCGCTGCTGGTCGAGGCGGGGCGGGCGGCCCTGGCCGATGCCCGGATCGCCGCGGCCGAGGTGGATGCGGTGATCGTGGGCCACTTCAACCACGGCCTGTCGCGCCAGGGGTTCACCGCCGGTCTCGCCCCCCTGATCGATTCCGCGCTGCGCTTCAAGCCCGCCCTGCGCGTGGAGAACGCCTGCGCCACGGGCAGCGCCGCGGTCCATGCGGCGGCCCAGCGCATCCGCGCCGGCGAGGCGCGCTGCGTGCTGGTGGTGGGCGTGGAGAAGATGAGCGACGCCGACGCCCCCCAGATCGCCCGCAGCCTGCTGTCGGCCAGTTACGTGGCGGAGGAAGGGGATATCGCCGGCGGCTTCAGCGGCGTGTTCGCGCGCATCGCCGCGCAATACGAGGCGCGCCATGGCGACCAGTCGGAGGCCATGGCCCTGATCGCCGCCAAGAACCACGCCAACGGCGTGCACAACCCCTACGCCCAGATGCGCAAGGACCTGGGGCTGGAGTTCTGCCGCACGGTTTCGGACAAGAATCCCCTGGTTGCCGGCAGGTTGCGGCGCACCGACTGCTCGCCCGTGTCCGACGGCGCGGCGGCGTTGGTGCTGGTGGATGGCGAACGGGCTGTGACCTTCCCGCGCGCCGTGCGCCTGCGGGCCCAGGCCCACGTCACCGACGCCTTGCCCATGAGCCGGCGCGACATGACGCGCCTGGAGGGCGCGGCAGTGGCCTGGCGCCAGGCCCTGGCCCAGGCCCGCTGCGGCCTCGGCGACCTGTCGCTGGTGGAGACCCATGATTGCTTTACCATCGCCGAGCTGATGGAATACGAGGCCATGGGCCTGACACCGCCCGGCGAAGGGGCGCGCGCCATCCGCGAGGGTTGGGTGCTGCCGGGGGGGCGGCTGCCGGTGAACCCCTCCGGCGGCCTCAAGGCCAAGGGCCATCCCGTCGGCGCCACCGGGGTGTCCATGCACGTGATGTGCGCCTGGCAGCTGCTGGGCGAGGCAGGGGAGATGCAGGTGCCGGGGGCCACCCTGGCGGGGATCTTCAACATGGGCGGCGCCGGCGTCGCCAATTACGTGAGCATACTGGAGCGCGTGCGATGAATCTCGCCCTCTATCTGCAGCGCGCCGCCGCCGTGTCCGGCGCGCGCCCGGCCATCGCCGTGGGCGATCGGGTCCATGCCAGCTATGGCGAGTTCGCCCGGCGCACGGCCGAGCGTGCCGGGCTGCTGGCCCGCAGCCACGGCGTGGCGCCGGGAACGCGGGTGGGCATCTTTGCCCACAACTGCGCCGAGTACCTGGAAGCCCTCTACGCCGTGTGGCACGCGGGCGCGGTGGCCGTGCCCATCAACGCCAAGCTGCACGAGCGGGAGGCGGCCTACATCCTGCAGCACTCGGGCGCCGTGCTGTGCCTGGCCGACGCCGAGCACTGGGATGCCCTGGCGCAGCTTCCCGCCGAGGAGCGGGGTGCGACTCGCCTGCTCGCCTTCGAGGAGGAATGGGCGGGCGGCGAGCCCCTGCCCCTGGTGGCGCGCGCCCCCGACGATCTGGCCTGGCTGTTCTACACCAGCGGCACCACCGGTCGGCCCAAGGGCGTGATGCTCAGTCACCGCAACCTGCAGCTCGCCACCCTTTGTTATCTCGCCCAGGTCAATCCCACCACGGCCGACGACGCCCTGCTGCACGCCGCACCCCTGTCCCATGGCTCGGGCATCTACAACTTCGGCGCCGTGTGGCAGGGCGCCGTGCAGGTGATCCCGCGGGAGCCCCATTTCGATCCGGCGGCCGTGTTCCAGCTGATCGCCGCCTGGCGGGGAACGTCCTTCTTTGCGGCGCCCACCATGGTGAAGCGCCTGGTGGCCTACGCCCGGGAGCACCGGCCGCCCCTGGACAACCTCAACACCATCATCTACGGCGGCGGCCCCATGTACCTGGCGGACATCGAGGAGGCCCTGGCGGTGATGGGTCCGCGCTTCGCCCAGATCTACGGCCAGGGCGAGTCGCCCATGACCATCACCGTGCTGCCCAAGCAGGTGCTGGCGGATCGGGCTCATCCCCGCTACCGGGAGCGCCTGGCTTCCGTCGGCTATGCCCAGCCGGTGGTGGAGCTCGCCATCCGCTCGGCGGAGGGCCGGGAGCTGCCGCCGGGCGAGATCGGCGAGGTGTGCGTGCGCGGCGACGTGGTCATGGCCGGCTACTGGAACAACCCGCAAGCAACTGCCGAGACCCTGCGGGACGGCTGGCTGCATACGGGCGACGTGGGCGTGCTGGACGAAGACGGCTTCCTCACCCTCAAGGACCGCAGCAAGGACCTGATCATCTCCGGCGGCACCAACATCTATCCGCGCGAGGTGGAGGAAGCCCTGCTCACCTGCCCCGGGGTGCGGGAAGTGAGCGTGGTGGGGGTGCCGGACGTCGAATGGGGCGAATCGGTGCTGGCCTACGTGGTGGCCGAACCGGACGTGACGCCTGAACAGCTGGACGCCCATTGCCTGGAGCGCATCGCCCGCTTCAAGCGCCCCAAGCATTACCGCTTCGTTGCGGAGCTGCCCAAGAACAACTACGGCAAGGTGTTGAAGACCGAGCTGCGCCTGTGGGCGCGGCGCGAGTTTGGAGGAGATAGAAATGATGCTTGAAGGCAGGATCGCCCTGGTGACCGGCTCGACCCAGGGCATAGGCGCGGCCATCGCCCGGGCGCTTGCCCGCCAGGGAGCGGCGCTGGCGCTGCACGGCCTGTGCAGCGAGGAGGAAGGCCGGAGCCAGGCCGAGGTCCTGGCGCGGGAGCATGGCGTGGCCTGCGAGTTCTTCCCCGGCGATCTCGCCGACGGCGTCCAGGCCGATGCCCTGGTGGCGCGGGTGCACCAGCGCTGGGGTCGGCTGGACGTGCTGGTAAACAACGCGGGCATCCAGCACACGGCGCCGGTGGCCGAGTTCCCGCCGGAGAAGTGGGACGCCATCCTGGCCATCAACCTCACGGCGCCCTTCCGCCTCGTGCGGCAGGCGGTTCCCCTCATGCGTGCCGGCGGCTGGGGGCGCATCGTGAACATCGCCTCGGTGCACGGCCTGGTCGCCTCGGTGAATAAGGCCGCCTATTGCGCCGCCAAGCACGGGCTGGTGGGGCTGACCAGGGTGGTGGCGCTGGAGACGGCGCGCGAGGGCATCACGGTAAACGCCGTGTGCCCCGGGTGGACCGAAACGCCCATCCTGGAGCCCCAGATCCAGGCGCGGGCCGCCGCCAAGGGACTGGATCGGGAGCAGGCGATCCGCGACCTGGTCACCGAGAAGCAGCCCAACGGCATACTCATGCCGGCCGCCTGGATCGCCGACACGGTGGTTTTCCTGTGCTCGGAGGCCGCTACCGGCATCACCGGCGCGGCGCTGCCGGTGGATGGCGGCTGGACGGCCCAGTAGGGCGGAAGAGAGTGGGAGTCGAACCCACCTGAGACTGGCTGACAGCCTCTCGCGGCTTTGAAGGCCGGCCGCCCCACCGGGAGCGGGTCTCTTCCGTCAAGTCTTTTCGAGCAGCGCGGCGAAGCCGCGCTTCAGGACGCGCGCCTCGCCCTGGCGCCCAGTGTAGCCGCAGCGGTCGAAGTATTCGAGCACCGCCACCGCGGCCCGGCGGCCGCAGCCGCTGCGCCGGTGGAATTCCGCCAGGGTGAAGCCGCGGCCCGCCGCCCCCAGCTCTTCGGCGCAGCGGGCGAAGCGGGCCAGGGCGGAGGCCAGCAGGTAATGGCCGGGCGCCACCTGGACCGCCTTGCCCTCCCTCACCGCCGCTGCCAGCGCCGCTGCGACGGCGCGCTGGGGCAGGCGCGACTGGACGGCCAGTTCCGCCACGCCCATGGGGCGCAGGGGCTGGGCCGCCAGCAGTGCCTCGATGTCCTGCCAGGCGTCGTCCCGGGCCGGTGTCGCGGCTACACGCTGGGGCAGCACCAGTGCCGCGCCGGCGCGGGCGATGCGCCCCTCCCGCACCAGGGCGGCGATGCAGGCGTCGAACAGGGGCCGGCCCCAGGGCCGCGCCAGCCGGGCGAACAGCTCGGCGGCGGGCAGCGGTGCGGCGGTCACGGCCGCCAGCACCTCCCGGCCCAGGGCCTGCCAGTGGGCCGCCGACGCCATGATCGTGCCTCCCGCCAGCGCCTGCCAGCTGCCGTCTGCCCACAGGGCGGCGGCTTCGGGCGGGTCCAGGTTGCAGGCGCTCTCGAAACGTCTCTTGTCCAGCCGGTAGGGCGGCAGTTGCGCCAGGGCGGCGGCGATGGCCGCCGGCTGCCCCTCCCAGGCGGCGAGCTGGGCCAGGCGCATCGGCGTGCGCCGGCGCCGGGCGGGCGGGAAGGGATCGAGCACCCGGCCGCCCCCCAGGGTGCGCCGGGCCGACTGATCCCGCACCACGAAGCGATCGCCCGCCACCGCATGAGTCGGGTGCTCCAGCACCACCTGCACCAGCCCCTCGTCCCCCGGTGCCAGGGGGGACCCTTGCAGCAGGGCGATGCGTCCGGTCAGATCGGCGCCGCCCAGATGTACGTGCACCGACGTCCAGTGGTCCAGGGGCCGCGCTTCCTCGGCGAGCAGGCGCAGGCGCGCATCGAAGCGCTCCACCGGCTCGGGCGCGGGGGCGGCGACGATCCAGTCGCCGCGCCGGATGGCGTGCTGATCCACGCGGGGGCCGGCCAGATTGAGGGCGCAGCGCATGCCGGCGCGCGCTTCCGCCACCGGCTCCCCCTGGGCGTGGATGGCGCGGATGCGCGCGCCCAGGCCCTCAGGGGCGACGGCCACCTGGTCGCCGACGCGGGCGAGACCCGCGAACACCGTGCCGGTGACCACGGTGCCATGGCCCGCCAGGGCGAAGCAGCGGTCCACGGCCAGGCGGAAGCGGCCGCCCACGGCCCGAGGCGGGGTGGCGCGCGCCGCCGCCGCCAGGTGGCGCCACAAGGCGTCCACTCCTTCGCCACGTGGCGCGCACAAGGGAAACACCGGGCAGGGGCCGAGGGCGGCGCGCGCCAGGGCGCCCGCCTGCTCCGCCACCTGTTGCCGCCGCGTCGCATCCACCAGGTCGATCTTGGTCAGGGCCACGGCGCCGCGGCGCACCCCCAGCAGCTCCACGATGTGCAGGTGCTCGCGCGTCTGGGGCATGACGCCGTCGTCGGCGGCGACCACCAGCAGCACGAAGTCGATGCCGGCGGCGCCGGCCAGCATGTTGTGGATGAAGCGCTCGTGGCCGGGCACGTCCACGAAGGCCACCACGCCGCCGTCCTCCAGCCGGCGGTGGGCGAAGCCCAGGTCGATGGTGATGCCGCGCGCCTTCTCCTCCTTGAGCCGGTCCGGGTCCATGCCGGTGAGGGCGCGCACCAGGGCACTCTTGCCGTGGTCGATATGGCCCGCGGTGCCGACGATCATGGCGTCGCGCCCAGCCGCCGGAACTGCTCGGCGAGCAGCGCCTCGTCGTCCAGGCAGCGCAGGTCCAGGATCAGGGCGCCCTCCTGGATGCGCCCGAACACGGGCACGGGCAGCGCCCGCAGCCGCGCCGCCAGGGTGTCGAGCCCGCCGTCCCCCTCGGCCGGACGCACCTCCAGGGCGGCGCTGGGCAGGCGCGTCAGGGGCTGGGCGCCGGTGCCGATCTGGCTGTCGCAGGCCGCCACGGTCACCCGCCAGCCGGGCAGGGCCTGTTGTAGGACCGGTTGCAGGCGCTGCGCCTGCTCTTCGATGGCGGCGCGCGGGCGGCTGAGCAGGCGCAAGGTCGGCAGGCGCTCGGCCAGCCGTTCCGGCTGGCGGTACAGGCGCAACACCGCCTCCAGCGCCGCCAGGGTCATCTTGTCGGCCCGCAGGGCGCGCTTGAGGGGATTGCGCTCCATGCGCCGCACCAGCTCGGCCCGACCGACCATGAGACCGGCCTGGGGACCGCCCAGCAGCTTGTCGCCGCTGAAGGTGATCAGCTGCGCTCCCGCCCGCAGGGCCTCGCCGGGCGTCGGTTCGTGGGGCAGGCCATAGGCTGCCAGGTCGCACAGGGCGCCGCTGCCCAGGTCCACCACCAGGGGCAGGCCGTGGGCGGCGGCGAGCTGGGCCAGCTCCCGGGTCTCGGGCCGGCAGGCGAAACCCTGGATGGCGAAGTTGCTGGGATGCACTTGGAGCAGCAGGGCGGTGCGCGGGTCGAGGGCGTCCCGGTAGTCGGACAGGTAGGTGCGATTGGTGGTGCCCACTTCCACCAGGCGGCAGCCGGCCCGCGCCATGATATCCGGCAGACGGAAGGAGCCGCCGATCTCGATCAGCTCGCCCCGGGACACGGGCACCCGCTTGCGCAGGGCCAGGGTGTTGAGGGCGAGGAACAGGGCGCCGGCGTTGTTGTTCACCACGCAGGCGGCTTCCGCCCCGGTCAGCTCGCACAGCAGCGCCGCCACGTGGGCGTCGCGCCAGCCGCGCCGCCCCGAGGCCGTATCCACCTCCAGGTTGCAGGCATGGGCCATGGCCGCGGCCACCGCTTCGACCGCCTCCTGGGGCAGGGGCGCGCGGCCCAGGCCGGTGTGCAGCACCGTGCCGGTAAGGTTGAAGACCCGGCGCAGGGAGGGCCGGCTAGCCTGTTCCAGGCGCGCGCCCAGGACCGGGACCAACTCGTCCAGGGTGGGCGGCTGCCAGTCGGGCTCGCGGCCCAGGCGCTCGCGGCATTCCTGCAGCAGCCCGCGCGCCGCGCCCAGCACTGTGCTGCGCCCGTGGGCGGCGCTGAGGGCCTGGACGGCGGGAACGTTGAGCAGCGCGTCGACGGAGGGCAGCAGCGCATAGGACGGGCGGGCGTCCACGCCTCAACCCGCCCCGGCGCGGCTCAGCGCCAGGCAACGAAGTTGGCGCCGCGCACGCCGTACTTGCGCGCCGTCTTCTCTTTCGACGTGCCCAGGAAGGGATCGAAATAATCGCCCACGGCGACGTCGCGGAAGCCCGCTTCCCGCATCACTTCGAGGAGCTCTGCAACCTGCAGAGCGCCGGCGATTCATCCTGTCCATAAGTCGATGTCATTGCGCGCCGCTTCCGACAGCTCGACTTCGATGACGATGTCGGCGAACTGCAGGCGGCCGCCGGGGCGGGTGACGCGGTACAGCTCGCGGAACACCGCCGGCTTGTCCGGGGCGAGGTTGATCACGCCGTTGGAGATGACCACGTCCACGCTGGCGTCCGGCAGGGGCAGCTCGGTCATGTCGCCGCGCTCGAAGCCCACGTGAGGCATGTCCGCTTCCCGGGCGGCGCGCCGCGCCCGCTCCAGCATGGCCTCGGTCATGTCGATGCCGGTGACGCGGCCCGTGGGACCGACGCGCCGGCCCGCCAGCAGGCAGTCCATGCCCGCCCCCGAGCCGATGTCGATGACCCGGGCGCCCAAGGGCAGCTGGCCCGCCCTGAAGGGATTGCCGACGCCGGCGAAGGGCGCGGTGGCCGACTCGGGCAGAGTGCGCAACTCGGCCAGGTCGTAGCCCAGTTGTCGGGCGGCGTATTCGGGACCCCGGTGAAAGTGGAAATCGCCTTCGGGATTCTGCGCCACCCGGGCATAGGTGGCGCGCACCTCGGCCTTCAGTTTTTCCTTGTCGAAACCGATGGGGCATACTGCAGCCATGGCGGTCTCCTGTTGGGGTTGGAGGACCATTTCACGCTAGCAGCGCGCCCCGGCCAAATCAAGGACACTCAGCGCCCCTGGAACTCGGGCGTCTCCTTGGCCAGGAAGGCGCGCAGGCCCTCCTGGTAGTCGGCGCTGTCGAGGAAGGCGAAGTTCTCGGCGATCTCCCCCTCGTCCAGCGGTGTCGCCCGGAAGGCGAGGCGGCGCACCAGCTTCTTGTGGGCGCGCGCCACCAGGGGCGCGCCGGCGGCGATGCGCCGGGCGGTGGCCAGGGCTTCCTCCTCCGTATCCGCATCCTGCACCACCCGCGTCACCAGGCCCTTGCGGTAGGCTTCGTCGGCGCCCATGAGGCGGCCCTCCAGCAGGATCTCCAGCATCACCGCCGGACCGACCCGCGCCACCAGGTTGGCCAGCTCCGTGTGGGCCATGGTGAAGCCCAGCCTGCCGATGGGGGCGCCGAAGCGCGCCGAGTGGCCGGCGATGCGCAAGTCGCACTGGGCGGCGATCTCCAGCCCGCCGCCGACGCAGTTGCCGCGGATCAGGGCCACGGTCGGGTGCAGGCATTGGTCGATGGCGCGCAGAGCATTGCCCACCGTGACCTGGTGGAAATGCAGGCACTTCTCGCGGGTGCCGCGCACCTCCGGAAACTCGGCGATGTCCCCGCCCGCGGCGAAGTCCTGGCCGGCGCCGCGGATGACCACGCAGCGCAGTTCCGTGTCCGCCGACAGCCTGCCGAACACGGCCGCCAGCTCCTCCCACATGGCGGCGGACAGGGCATTGCGCTTGGCCGGGTTGTCCAGGGTGACGAGGGCGATGCGGTCCTGGATCCTGGTGGTGATTTTTCCGGACATGGATCTCAAGGGCTCCAGGGATTGACGGTGGTGACGCCACTCTCAGCCATGTCGCCGCCGTTGCGGGTGACGACCGTGAGGGCATGGACGGCGGCGGTGGCGGCGAGCAGGGCATCGATGACCGGCATGGGCCGGCCGCGCCTTTCCGCCTGCGCCTGCAGCTCGCCCCAGCGCAGGGCGACGTGCCGGTCTACGGACAGGATACGCCCGACGAAGCGCCGGGAGAGATCCTCGTCCAGCCAGGTCTGCAGACGGCGCTGACGCTCGCCGCTTGCCAGGCGGGCGACGCCCTTGGCGAGCTTGCCAAGGGTCAGGGCGCTCAGATACAGGCGCCGCTCATCGGTTGCTTCCAGCCATCCGATCAAGCCGCGGTCAGGCGCCGGTTTGACCAGCTCCGACAGGACGCAGGTGTCGAGCAGATAGCCGCCGTCACAGGCGATGGTCCTAGCCAAGATCCACCCGCCGGCCGGTATCGCGCTGACGCTCGATCTCCAGCTCGAGGCCATGCAGGGGCGAGCGGCGGAAGAAGTCCGCCAGGGATTCCTCCGGTTGCGTCAGGCGCTTGAACTCCTCGGCGGAGACAATCACGACCGCCTCGCGGCCATGGCGCGTCACCGTTTGGGGGCCGTCCTGCAGGGCGCGGTCCACTACTTCGCTGAAATGGTTCTTGGCATCCTGCAATGCCCAAGCCTTAGCCATGAAGCCTCCTGTTCTGTCCAGACTGGACAGAATTTAGCACCGGCTTGGCGCCTTTTCAATCCGCTATTCGTAGCTGACGTGATGGGCTGGCGTTGTAGCCGCCGCCTGCATGCGGCTGAGCGCCCGTCGCCCCGAGCGCAGGTGGGCGCGCATGGCCTCCTCGGCCCGGGCGGCGTCCCGGTCGCGGATCGCTTCCATGATGGCCCGGTGCTCTTCCAGGGACTGCTCCAGCCGCCCTTCCAGGAACAGGGAATGGTGGCGGTTGAGCTTCATGACCTTGCGCAGGTCCTGGATCACCTGCAGCAGCCAGCGGTTGCCGGCGATCTGCTGCAGGGTTAAGTGAAAGCCCTGGTTGGCTTCAAAGAAGCGGTCGATGTCGCCGGCGGCCGCCGCCCGCTCCAGCTCGTCGTGCAGCCGCTCCAGCTGCGCCAGCGCCCCGGCGCCCATCCTGCGCACCGCCTCGGCGGCGCAGCGGCCTTCCAGCAGGGCCATGAGATCGAAGATCTCGTCCAGGTCCTGCTCCGACAGCTCGGTGACGTAGCAGCCACGGCGCGGCTTCAGGGTCACCAGGCCTTCGGCCGCCAGCACCTTGAGGGCTTCCCGCAGGGGGGTGCGGCTGATGCCGAATTCCTCGGCCAAGGCCTGCTCGTCTATCCAGGCGCCCGGCGCCAGCTCATGGCGGAAAATGCGCTGGCGCAGGCGCTCGGCCACTTCCTCGTACAGGGCGGGTTGCTTTATGCGGCTGACCATCATGTTACTTCGGGAGGCCAATCCCCCCTCTTGCATTCATAATTATGGATAACGTATTATTAACGTCACGGGATGTCAAGCGCCCGGTATCCATCAGCGATTGCACGAAAGAGGTGTCCCATGTCCGGCTCCAAACTGCTCGATTCCTCCAACCTGGACCTGTGGGAGAAGGCTGCCGCCAAGTCCGCCCCCGGCGGGGACATCGGCAAGCTCGACTGGCACACGCCCGAGGGCATCACCGTCAAGCCCCTCTACACCCGGCGCGACCTGGAGGGGCTGCCCTACACCGACACCCTGCCGGGCTTCGAGCCCTTCGTGCGCGGCCCCCAGGCCACCATGTACGCGGTGCGGCCCTGGACCATCCGCCAGTACGCCGGCTTCTCCACCGCCGAAGAATCCAACGCCTTCTACCGCAAGGCCCTGGCGGGCGGCGGCCAGGGCATCTCGGTGGCCTTCGATCTGGCCACCCACCGGGGCTATGACTCGGATCACCCGCGCGTCACCGGCGACGTGGGCAAGGCCGGCGTGGCGGTGGATTCCGTCGAGGACATGAAGATCCTGTTCGACGGCATCCCCCTGGACAGGATCTCCGTGTCCATGACCATGAACGGCGCCGTGCTGCCGGTGCTGGCGGGCTACGTGGTGGCGGCCGAAGAGCAGGGCGTGGCCCAGGACAGGCTGTCGGGCACCATCCAGAACGACATCCTCAAGGAGTTCATGGTGCGCAACACCTACATCTACCCGCCCGAGCCGTCCATGCGCATCATCGCCGACATCATCGAATACACGGCGAAGAACATGCCCAAGTTCAACTCCATCTCCATCTCGGGCTACCACATGCAGGAGGCGGGCGCCACCCAGGCCCTGGAACTGGCCTTCACCCTGGCTGATGGCAAGGAATACGTGAAGACCGCCATCGCCCGCGGCATGGACGTGGACGACTTCGCCGGGCGCCTGTCATTCTTCTTCGCCATGGGCATGAACTTCTACCTGGAGGTGGCCAAGCTGCGCGCCGCACGCCTGCTGTGGTGGCGCATCATGAAAGGCTTCAACCCCAAGAACCCCAAGTCCATGATGCTGCGCACCCATTGCCAGACCTCGGGCTGGTCGCTCACCGAGCAGGACCCCTACAACAACGTGGTGCGCACCGCCATCGAGGCCATGGCGGCGGTGTTCGGCGGCACCCAGTCGCTGCACACCAACTCCCTGGACGAGGCCATTGCGCTGCCCACGGATTTCTCGGCGCGCATCGCGCGTAACACCCAGCTCATCATCCAGGAAGAGACCCACATCTGCAACGTCATCGATCCCTGGGCCGGCTCCTACCTGATGGAGAAGCTCACCCAGGACATGGCCGACCAGGCCTGGGCCATCATCGAGGAAGTGGAGAAGATGGGCGGCATGACCCGCGCGGTGGAGTCGGGCTGGGCCAAGCTCAAGATCGAGCAGTGCGCCGCCGAGAAGCAGGCGCGCATCGATTCCGGCAAGGACGTGATCGTGGGGGTGAACAAGTACCGCCTGGCCGAGGAGGAGCCGGTGGACATCCGCGAGATCGACAACACCGCCGTGCGCGAGGCCCAGATCGCCCGCCTCAAGAGCATCCGCGCCAGCCGCGACAGCGCCGCGGTGCAGCGGGCGCTGGAGGCCCTGACCGAGTGCGCCCGCACCGGCCAGGGCAACCTGCTCGACCTGTCCATCCGGGCCATCCGCCTGCGCGCCACCGTGGGCGAGGTGTCCGACGCCCTGGAGAAGGTGTGGGGCCGCTACCGTGCCACCAATCAGGCCATATCGGGCGTATACGGCGCCGCCTTCGAGGGCGACTGGGAATGGCAGGAGCTGAAGGCGGCCATCGATGCCTTCGCCCAGGAGGAAGGCCGGCGGCCGCGCGTAATGATTGCCAAGCTGGGCCAGGACGGCCACGACCGGGGCGCCAAGGTGGTGGCCACGGCCCTGGCCGACCTGGGCTTCGATATCGACATCGGCCCCCTGTTCCAGACCCCCGAGGAGGCGGCGCGCCAGGCGGTGGAGAACGACGTCCATGCCATCGGCGTGTCGACCCTGGCCGCCGGCCACAAGACCCTGGTGCCGGCCCTGATCCGGACGCTGAGGGACCAGGGCGCCGACGACATCATCGTCTTCGTGGGCGGCGTCATTCCCGCCCAGGACTACGACTTCCTGTACCACGCCGGGGTGGCCGGCATCTTCGGGCCGGGCACACCCATCCCCGCCTGCGCCCGCAAGGTGCTGGAGGCGATCCGCAAGGCGCGGGCGGTAGCCTGACCCGGCGGCGGCCCGGATGAACGACACCGTGACCGGCCAGGCCCTGCGCGACGACGCCGACCGGGCGCTGGTGGACGGCGTGCTGGCCCACAAGCGCCGGGCCCTGGCCAAGGCCATTACCCTGGTGGAGTCCACCCGCGCCGATCACCAGGTGCGCGCCCAGGGGCTGCTGGAGGCCCTGCTCCCCCACACCGGCCGCTCCATCCGGGTCGGCATCTCCGGCGCCCCCGGTGCCGGCAAGTCCACCTTCATCGAGGCCCTGGGCCTGCATCTCATCGAGCGCGGCCACAAGGTGGCGGTGCTCGCTGTGGACCCCTCCAGCGCCATTTCCGGCGGCTCCATCCTGGGGGACAAGACGCGCATGGAGCGCCTGTCCCGGTCCCATGACGCCTTCATCCGCCCCTCGCCCTCGGGCGGCAGCCTGGGCGGCGTGGCGGAGAAGACGCGCGAAGCCCTGCTGGTGTGCGAGGCCGCCGGATTCGACGTGATCATCGTCGAGACCGTGGGTGTGGGCCAGTCGGAGACGGCGGTGGCGGGCATGGTGGATGTTTTCGTCCTGCTCCAGCTGCCCAACGCCGGCGACGAACTGCAGGGCATGAAGAAGGGCATCGTCGAGCTGGCCGACATCGTCGCCATCAACAAGGCCGACATCGATCCCAAGGCGGCGGAGTTCGCGCGCCACCAATTGCGCAACGCCCTGTCGCTGCTGCGCGCCGCCTCGCCCGACTGGCGTCCGCCGGTGGTCATGGTGAGCGCCTTGCGCCACGAGGGCATGGATCTGCTGTGGGGCGAAATCGAGCGCTACCGCAAGATCATGGTCGACAGCGGCGAATTCGAGGCCAAGCGCCGGCGCCAGGCGGTGGACTGGATGTGGACCCTGATCGACAGCGGCCTGCGCCTGCACTTCCGCCGCCATCCCCATGTGCGGCGCCACCTGGACGAGATCCAGCGGGCGGTGGCCCAGGGCAGCATGACGCCCGCAGCCGCCGCCTACCGGCTGCTGGGCTATTTGCAAAAACCAAGTTCGGAGAATCACCATGCATGACATCATCCGCCAGCTCGACGAGAAGCGCGCGGCCGCCCGGCTCGGCGGTGGCGAAAAACGCATCGAAGCCCAGCACGCCAAGGGCAAGCTCACAGCGCGCGAGCGCATCGAGCTGCTGCTCGATCCCGATTCCTTCGAGGAATGGGACATGTTCGTCGAACACCGCTGCACCGACTTCGGCATGGCCGAGCAGAAGATCCCCGGCGACGGCGTGGTCACCGGCTACGGCACGGTGAACGGGCGCCTGGTGTTCGTATTCAGCCAGGACTTCACCGTGTTCGGCGGCGCCCTGTCGGAAGCCCATGCCGAGAAGATCTGCAAGATCATGGATCACGCCATGAAGGTGGGCGCGCCGGTGATCGGCCTCAACGACTCGGGCGGCGCGCGCATCCAGGAGGGCGTGGCCTCCCTGGGCGGCTATGCGGAAGTGTTCCAGCGCAACGTGCTGGCCTCGGGCGTGGTACCCCAGATCTCCCTGATTATGGGTCCCTGCGCCGGCGGCGCCGTTTATTCGCCGGCCATGACCGACTTCATCTTCATGGTGAAGGACTCCTCCTACATGTTCGTCACCGGCCCCGATGTAGTGAAGACCGTGACCCACGAGGAGGTGACCGCCGAGGAACTGGGCGGCGCCATGACCCATTCCACCAAGTCAGGGGTGGCGGACCTGGCCTTCGAGAACGATGTGGAGGCGCTCATGATGCTGCGCCGCTTGATCGCCTACCTGCCCTCCAACAACCGGGAGAAGCCGCCGGTGGTGCCCACCGAGGACCCGGCCGAGCGCCTGGACTTCTCCCTCGACACCCTGGTGCCGGACAACCCGAACAAGCCCTACGACATCAAGGAGCTGATCATCAAGACGGTGGACGAGGGCGACTTCTTCGAGCTTGCCCCCGACTACGCCAAGAACATCGTCATCGGCTTCGGGCGCATGAACGGCCAGACCGTGGGCATCGTCGCCAACCAGCCCCTGGTGCTGGCCGGCTGCCTGGACATCAAGAGCTCCATCAAGGGGGCGCGCTTTGTGCGCTTCTGCGACGCCTTCAACATTCCCATCATCACCTTCGTGGACGTGCCCGGCTTCATGCCCGGCACCGCCCAGGAATATGGCGGCATCATCAAGCACGGCGCCAAGCTGCTCTACGCCTACGCCGAGTGCACCGTGCCCAAGGTGACGGTGATCACGCGCAAGGCCTACGGCGGTGCCTACGATGTGATGAGCTCCAAGCACCTGCGCGGCGACGTGAACTTCGCCTGGCCTTCCGCCGAGATCGCGGTGATGGGTCCCAAGGGCGCGGTGGAGATCATCTTCCGCAGGGACATCGGTGACGCGCAGAAGATCGCCGAGCGCACCGAGGAGTACAAGCAGAAGTTCGCCAACCCCTTCGTGGCGGGCGCGCGCGGCTTCATCGACGACGTGATCATGCCCCACGAGACGCGCAAGCGCATCTGCCGCTCGCTCGCCATGCTCAAGGACAAGAAGCTGGAGAACCCGTGGCGCAAGCACGGCAACATTCCGTTGTGAAAACCATTAACCACAGAGGCACAGAGACCCAGAGGAACTTCCTGAAGAACCATTCTCTGTGCTTCCTCTGTGTCTCTGTGGTAAAGGGGGTTTGAAATGTTCAAGAAAATTCTGATAGCCAATCGCGGCGAAATCGCCTGCCGCATCATGAAGACGGCGCGCAAGATGGGCATCAAGACCGTGGCCGTCTACTCCGAGGCCGACCGGGACGCCATGCACGTGGAACTGGCCGACGAGGCGGTGTGCATCGGCCCTGCGCCGTCCAAGGAGTCCTACCTGGTCGCCGACAAGATCATCGCCGCCTGCAGGCAGACGGGAGCCGAGGCGGTGCACCCGGGCTACGGCTTCCTGTCGGAGAAGGAGGAATTCGCCCAGCGCCTGGAAGAGGAAGGCATCGTCTTCATCGGCCCCAAGCATTACTCCGTCTCCGCCATGGGGGACAAGATCGCCTCCAAGAAGCTGGCGATGGAGGCCAAGGTCAATACCATCCCCGGCTACAACAATCCCATCGAGTCCGCCGACCAGGCGGTCAGAATCGCCCGGGACATCGGCTATCCGGTCATGATCAAGGCCAGCGCCGGCGGCGGCGGCAAGGGACTGCGCGTGGCCTACGACGACGCCCAGTGCCGCGAGGGCTTCGACTCCTGCCGCAACGAGGCGCGCAACGCCTTCGGCGACGATCGGGTGTTCATCGAGAAGTTCGTCGAGGAGCCGCGCCACATCGAGATCCAGGTGCTGGGCGACGCCCACGGCAACGTGGTGTACCTGTGGGAGCGCGAGTGTTCCATCCAGCGCCGCCACCAGAAGGTGATCGAGGAGGCGCCCTCGCCCTTCCTCGACCCCGAGACGCGCAAGGCCATGGGCGAGCAGGCGGTGGCCTTGGCCAAGGCGGTGAACTACCAGTCGGCCGGCACCGTGGAGTTCGTGGTGGGCAAAGACAAGAGCTTCTACTTCCTGGAGATGAATACCCGCCTGCAGGTGGAGCATCCGGTGACCGAAATGATCACCGGGCTGGACCTGGTGGAGCTGATGATCCGTGTGGCGGCCGGCGAGAAGCTGCCCTTCCGCCAGGAGGACATCAAGCTCAGCGGCTGGGCCATGGAGTGCCGCATCAACGCCGAGGACCCCTTCCGCAACTTCCTGCCCTCCACCGGCCGGCTGGTGCGCTACATCCCGCCCGAGGAGATCCCCGGCGCGGTGCGCGTGGACACGGGAGTGTATGAGGGCGGCGAGATCTCCATGTACTACGACTCCATGATCGCCAAGCTCATCACCCACGGCGCCACCCGCGACGATGCCATCGCCCGCATGCGCGACGCCCTCAACGCCTTCGTGATCCGCGGCATTTCCTCCAACATCGCCTTCCAGGCGGCGCTGATGCAGCATCCGCGTTTCGTCTCGGGCAAGTTCCACACCGGCTTCATCGCCGAGGAATTCCCCAAGGGCTTCCATCCCTCCAGCGTGGTGCACGACGATCCGGTGCTGCTGGCGAGCGTCGCCGCCTTCGCCCGCCGGCGCTACATCGCCCGCGCCGTCCAGACCACCGGCCAGTTGCCCGGTCACAAGCGCAAGGTGGGCGACGAGTGGGTGGCGCTCGCCAACGGCGAGAAGTATGCCTTGCATGTGGAACCGATAGAGGGCGGCTACGCCATCACCTACCAGGGCGAGCGCCACGAGCTGAAGTCCGACTGGAAGCTGGGCGACATCCTGTTCCGCGGTACCTGGGACGGCGAGAAGATATGCCTGCAGATCGAGCGCGTGGGCCTCAAGTACCGGGTATTCCACTGGGGCACCCAGGCGGAGTTCATGGTGGTGAACGACCGCACCGCCCACCTGCTGTCCCTCATGCCCGAGAAGCCCAAGCCCGACCTGTCCAAGTTCCTCCTCTCGCCCATGCCCGGGCTGCTCACGGACGTGGCGGTGAAGCCGGGCCAGGAGGTGAAGGCGGGCGAGAAGCTGGCGGTGATCGAGGCCATGAAGATGGAGAACATCCTCAAGGCGGAGAACGACTGCGTGGTGGCCGAGGTCATGGCCAAGCAGGGCGATTCCCTGTCGGTGGATCAGCCCATCCTGCGCTTCGCCTGACCTGCCCCTCCCCGGCCCCCGGGGGCCGGGGAGGGGCTTCTTCTAAAAAAGCCTGGCGAAGGCCTCGATCACTTCCGGCGGCGCCTGCACCAGCTCGATCAGCACGCCTTCGCCGCCGATGGGGAATTGCTCGTTGCCCTTGGGGTGCACGAAGCAGATGTCGAAGCCCGAGGCGCCCTTGCGGATGCCGCCCGGGGCGAAGCGCACGCCGTTGGCCGTGAGCCATTCCACCGCCTTGGGCAGGTCATCCACCCACAGACCCACGTGGTTGAGGGGCGGCTCGTTCACCGCCGGCTTCTTGGCGGCGTCGAGGGGCTGCATCAGGTCCACTTCGCATTTGAACGGCCCCTTGCCCATCACGGCGATGTCCTCGTCCACGTTTTCCCGTTCGCTCTGGTAGTTGCCCACCACTTCCAGGCCGAGGGTGTCCACCCACAGCTTGCGCAGGCGCGACTTGTCGAGGCCGCCGATGGCGATCTGCTGGATGCCCAGGATCTTGAACGGGCGCTGGCTCATATCTTCTCTCCCCACTGGCAAAGAGCGAAATTCTACGGCCTGAGCAGGCGGCGCAATGTCGCGGAGACGGCAATCTTGCCCGCGCCCGCATAGTTCTCGACGTTCTCCTCGATCGCATCCGGGTCGTACAGGTAGTTCACCATCATGCCGAAGGATTGCTTTAGCCCTTTCGCCGAGGTGTCGGCCAGCCAGTTGAGGCGCTCGATGCGCGCGCCGTTGCCCAGGTGGAAGCGCGCCACCGGATCGTGGGGGCGGCCGTCCTGCCTGGCCTCGGCCAGATAGCGCGCACACAGCCGCTCCAGGGGTTCGCGCAGCGCGCCGGCGAGAGCCGGCTTGCGCGGCCAGTCCGGGTCCGCCAGGACGTCGTGCAGAGTGGCGTCGCCGCTTACTTCGGCCGCCTTGCGGATGCGCGCCCATTCCCGCTCGCTGGCGGCGTTGCACAGGGCCTCCGGCTCGCTCTTGAGCCACGCCCGGAACTGGGGAATGGGCGACAGGGTGGCGAAGCATTTCAGGCGCGGGAAATCGCGCTTCAAGTCGTCGATGACGCGCTTGAGCAGGAAGTTGCCGAAGGACACGCCGCGCAGGCCCTTCTGGGTGTTGGAGATGGAGTAGAAGATGGCCGTGTCGGCGCGCTGGGCGTCGAACACCGGCGCCGATTCGTCCAGCAGCTCGTGGATGTTGTCCGCCAGCTTCCTGGTCAGCGCCACCTCCACGAAGATGAGGGGCTCCATGGGCATGCGCGGATGGAAGAAGGCGTAGCAGCGCCGGTCGGAATCCAGGCGGTTGTGCAGGTCGGTCCAGGAACGGATCTCATGCACCGCCTCGTAGGCGATGAGCTTTTCCAGCAGCGCAGCCGGCGAGTTCCAGGTGATGCGCTGCAGTTCCAGGAAGCCAACGTCGAACCAGGCCGTGAGCCGCCCCTCCAGCTCCCGGTCGAGCACCGCCAGCTCCGGGTCGTCCTGGAGGAAGCGCAGCAGATCCGCGCGCATGTCCACCAGGAACTTCACGCCCTGGGGCAGGGCGTTGAACTGGGTCAGGACGCGGATGCGCGAGGAGCGCATGGCGGCGCGCAACTGCAGCTCCCCGTCCCACTGGCCGGGCGTGCCCACGGAGCGCTGGTAGGCGGCGTGGGCCTGCTCCACCGCCTTGGGATCGGGACCGAACTCCAGGGCGATCAGGCGCAGGAATTCGTGGCGGCCGGCGTCGTCCAGCTTGAGGTAGGTCTCGCCCAGCCGGGCGGCGCGCATGCGCGTCGAGACCTCGCCGCCGACACCGGCGGCGCACTCCTTCAGTTGCGCCCGCAGCCTGTCCACCTGCTTGGCGGACAGGCGCGGCGCGGGCGCGGGCGCCTTGTTGCCGTTGAACAGGGCGCGCAGGCGCCCCGGAAAGCCGCGGGCTGTGGAGGCTTCTTCGTTCATGATGGAACACGAGGTGAGTATGGTTTCAGAGTGGTGCAAGGAGCCGGCGCTGTCAACGAACCGACGGGGAGCGCGGCACCGGGTAAAATCCCGTTCTTGTTCGATGCGGATGACGCCATGGATTTCGTGAGCAGCCTGCGGGGCGCCTGGGCCCGCAACGACTCCCTGCTGTGCGTGGGACTGGATCCGGACCCGGGAAAGTTCCCCGCCCACCTGCAGGGGCGCGCCGACGCCATCCTGGAGTTCTGCCGCGCCATCGTGGATGCCACGGCCGACCTGGTGTGCGCCTTCAAGCCCCAGATCGCCTATTTCGCCGCCAACCGGGCGGAAGACCAGCTGGAAGCCCTGATCGAGCACATCCACCGGCGCCATCCGGGCATCCCGGTGATCCTCGATGCCAAGCGCGGCGACATCGGAGCCACCGCCGAGCAGTACGCGCGCGAGGCCTTCGAGCGCTTCCGCGCCGATGCCCTCACGGTCAATCCCTACATGGGTTTCGATTCCGTCGCGCCCTATCTCGCCTACGGCGACAAGGGCGTCGTCGTCCTGTGCCGCACCTCCAACCCGGGCGGCAGCGACCTGCAATTCCTGGAGACCGGCGGGCGCAGGCTCTACCAGCACGTGGCCGAGCTGGTGGCTAGCCAATGGAACCGCGGCGGCCAGTGCGCGCTGGTGGTGGGCGCCACTTTCCCGGCCGAGCTGGCGGAAGTGCGCCGCCTGGTGGGCGACATGCCGCTGCTGGTACCGGGCATCGGCGCCCAGGGGGGCGACATCGAGGCCACGGTCAAGGCCGGGCGCACGGCCCAGGGCATCGGCCTCATGATCAACTCCTCCCGCGCCATCCTATACGCCGGCCGGGGCGAGGACTACGCCGCGGCGGCGCGCGCCGCGGCGCGGGAGACGCG
>JBMOQT010000277.1:0-3313 GCA_049320945.1 Pseudomonadota bacterium | reverse complement strand
AGGGAGATTTCTTCCTTGGTGAGGATGTCGTCGAAGTTCACCATGCCGCCTTCGGTGCCGTAGGCGATGATCTTCTCGAGGCGGTTCTGGCCCAGCTTGAGGGTGCCGCCCTCCTGGGTGGTGCCGTCGGGCAGCTTCTTGCTCCAGTGCGGCTCCAGGTTCTTGCCGGTGGCGCCCTTGCGCAGCACGCCGTGGCAGCCGGCGCAGCGCTCGAAGTAGATCTTCTTCGCCGTGGCCTTCTCCTCGGCCGACATCTCGGGCGCGGCTTGCTGGGCCATGGCGACATTGAAAGCACCGGCCATGGCCAGGGGCAGGGCCGCCAGGCGCACGGCGCCGGACAACAGCTTACGCGTCTTCATGTAGTTCCTCCCTAACAGGTTTGCTTACCTATCGAACCGGACTCGGTCCGTCCGCTCTTGCTGCGATGGCGTGAAGAATCAGCTTTATGGGGACCTACTACATTGATGTAAATCAACTTAAAGAAAACGTCGTGTTCTCACTTTCAAAAACGGAAAGTCTGCGCTAAATCAATTTATCCGATTGCCCGACGCAAGCATTTGAACTGGGGTAAGATTTCGCCGGTCGAATTGCGCAATCTGCGCGCGGGGCAGGCAACGCCACCGCGTCGGAACACAGCTTTATGTCTATTCAGGATTCGGATCAGGGAAGGCCCGGCGGCGACGACACGGCTTTCCTGCTGCGCCCGTCCACGGCATCAAGGGAGCGGCCGGGAAAGGTCTATCTGGTGGGTGGCGGGCCGGGCGACCCGGAATTGCTCACCGTGCGCGGCGCCCGTCTCATCGGCTGCGCCGACGCCCTGGTGTACGATCATCTGGTGGGCAAGGGGATATTGGAGCTCGCCCGCGCCGACGCCGCGATGCACTATGTGGGCAAGGAGGCGGGCGCCCATACCCTGCCCCAGGAGGACATCAACCTGCTGCTGGTGCGCCTGGCGCAGCGTGGTCTCCAGGTGGTGCGCCTGAAGGGCGGCGATCCTTTCATCTTCGGGCGCGGCGGCGAGGAAATCGAAGAGCTGGTCAAGCACCACATTCCCTTCGAAGTGGTGCCGGGCGTCACCGCCGCCTCGGGCATGTCGGCCTATGCCGGCATCCCCCTCACCCATCGCGACTTCGCCCAGTCCTGTATTTTCACCACCGGCCACTTGAAGGACGGCAGCTGCAATCTCGACTGGCCGGTGCTGGCGCGCCCCAACCAGACGGTGGTGATCTACATGGGCGTCGGCGGCCTGGGGGAGATCAGCCGCAAGCTGCAGGAGCACGGCATGGATGCCCACACGCCCGCCGCCGTCGTCCAGTACGCGACGCTGCCCCAGCAGCGCACCGTGGTGGGCTCCATTGCCAGCCTGCCGGCCCTCGCGCAGGCCCAGGGCATCAGGCCGCCGGCGCTGATCGTGATCGGCCAGGTGGTGCGCCTGCACCGGCAACTGGCCTGGTTCCGTCCGCGCGAGGTGGCGTCCCAGGAAATCTAGCCAAGCGCCGCCGCCAGGCGGCGCGCCGCCTCGGCCACAGCCTCGCGCCCGGCGCTGAATGCCTGGCCGAGGGTGAAGAAGCCGTGAATCATCCCCCCGTAGCAGCGATACTCCACCGCCACGCCCGATGCGGCGAGCCGGTCGGCGTAGGCCTGGCAATCGTCCACGATGGGGTCGCATTCCGCCGTGATCACCAGGGCCGACGGCAGCCCGTCCAGGCTGGGTGCCAGCAGGGGTGAGGCGCGCCAGTCCAGCCGGTCCTCCGGGCGCGGCAGGTAGCAGTGCCGGAAGTGCCGGATGGTCGCCTCGGTGAGCAGACAGCCCTCCCCGTAGCGCGCGTGGGAGGCCGTGACGCAGCGCTGGTCAGTGCCCGGATAGACCAGCAGCTGGAAGCGCGGCACCCACCGGTCTTCGTCCCGCAGCACGAGCATGGCGACGATGGCGAGATAGCCGCCGGCACTGTCGCCGCCCACGGCAATGCGCGCCCCGTCCAGGCCCAGGGCCGCCGCCCGCTGCCGCAGCCAGCGCAGGCAGAAGACGGCGTCATCCACCGCCGCGGGAAAGGGATGCTCCGGTGCCAGCCGGTAATCCGGGGCCAGCACCGCCGCGCCGGCGCCCTGGCTTAACTGGGCGCACAGCACGTCGTAGCTGTCCAGGTCGCCCAGCACACAGCCGCCGCCGTGGAACCACAGCAGCACCGGCATGGGCCGGGCCGCGCACGCCGGACGGTAGAGCCGGGCGCGCAGCGGTCCACCGGCAGCGGCGACACGCTCCAGGCGCAAATCCACCTGAACTACGCCCGCGGGCATGGGCGGGCGAAAGGCGAAGTGCAGCTTGCGCGAGGCGCGCCGCTGCTCGGCGATGCTCAACTCGTGGAACGCGGGGATGCCCGGCCGCTCCAGCAGGGCAAGCAGCGCCCGGGCCTCCGGATGCAGGTTCTCTGCCACGGCCCGCGCCTCAGCGAGCGCCGTCGCGCCAGGCCAGCAGGGCCGCGGCCGCCAGGATCATGGCGCCGCCCACCAGCTGCCACAGGGTCGCGGCTTCCCCCAGGAACAGGGCGGCGAGCACCAGGGTCACCACCGGTTCAAGGGTGGACAGGATGGCCGCGCGGCTGGCACCCACCCGCCGCAGGCCGGCGAAGAAAGTCATGATGGCCACGACGGTGGACACCAGGGCGATGCCCAGGATGGCGAGCCAGCCTTCCGCCGTCTGGGGAAAGCGCGCCGGCTGCAGCCATGCGAACACGCCGATCACGGGCGTGGCGGCCAGGCACACGATGGTGGTGGTGGCCACCGAATCGACGCCGCGCAGGAAGCGGCTGCCGACGGTGATGTATACCGCGTAGATGAGCGCGGCACCCGCTCCCAGGGCGATGCCCAGGGCGGCTCCCGTGCCGCTGCCTATGGTGAGCGCCGTGCCGGCGAAGCTCAAGCCCAGCAGGCCCAGCTTCCAGCGGGTCAGGCGTTCGCCCAGGAACAGGGCCGCCAGCAGGCACACCAGGGTGGGATAGAGGTACAGCAGCAGGGCCACCAGCCCGGCCGAGGCGTACTGCAGGGCGGAGAAGAAGCACAGGGCCTGGCCCACATAGCCGATGCCGCCCATGCCGCAGGCCACCGCCAGTTCCCGCCCCCGCGGCCACTGTCGGCGCGTGGCGAGCATGATCGGCACCAGCACCAGCGCGGCCAGGAAAAAGCGCGGCAGCAGCACGCCGCCGGTATTGGCGCCGGCGGCATAGGCGAAGCGGCCGAGGATGGCCATGGCGCCGAAGGACGCCGCCGAGACGGCGATGAGCAGATAACCCGCCAGGTGCGAGCCCGTCCGGGA
>JBMOQT010000276.1:0-3342 GCA_049320945.1 Pseudomonadota bacterium | reverse complement strand
GGGGCTCAGGGACGCCTGGGACAAGCTGCCCATGCTCAAGCAGGTGCTCAACATGGCGCCGCGCCAGGTGTCCTCGCCCCCCTGCCAGGAAGTGGTGTGGGAGGGCAAGGACGTGGATCTCGCGCGCCTGCCCATCCAGACCTGCTGGCCGGGGGACGCGGCGCCCCTCATTACGTGGGGGCTGACGGTCACCCGCGGCCCGCGCAAGGCGCGCCAGAACCTGGGCATTTATCGCCAGCAGGTGATCGGGCGCAACAAGGTGATCATGCGCTGGCTGGCCCATCGCGGCGGCGCCCTGGATTTCCGCGACCACCGCGAAGCGCGGCCGGGCCAACCCTTCCCCGTGGCCGTCGCCCTGGGGGCGGACCCGGCCACCATCCTGGGCGCCGTCACGCCGGTGCCCGATACCCTGTCGGAATACCAGTTCGCCGGCCTGCTGCGCGGCGCCCGAACGGAGCTGGCCAAGTGCATCGGCTCCGATCTCCAGGTGCCCGCCACTGCCGAGATGGTGCTGGAGGGCGTGATCCATCCGGGCGAGACGGCGCTGGAAGGGCCCTACGGCGATCACACGGGCTACTACAACGAGCAGGCAGAGTTTCCGGTGTTTACCATCGAGCGCATCACCCTGCGGCGCGATCCCATTTACCACAGCACCTATACGGGCAAGCCGCCGGACGAGCCGGCGGTGCTGGGCGTGGCGCTGAACGAGGTGTTCGTGCCCCTGCTGCAGAAGCAGTTCCCGGAGATCGTCGATTTCTATCTGCCGCCCGAGGGCTGCTCCTACCGCCTGGCGGTGGTGTCCCTGCGCAAGCAGTACCCGGGTCATGCCAAGCGCGTCATGTTTGGCATCTGGAGCTTCCTGCGCCAGTTCATGTACACCAAGTTCATTATCGTCTTGGATGATGACATCGACATCCGAGACTGGAAGGAAGTGATCTGGGCCCTGACCACGCGCGTGGACGCCGCGCGCGACACCTTGATCGCCGACAACACGCCCATCGACTACCTGGATTTCGCCTCGCCCGTGGCCGGCCTGGGGGCGAAGATGGGGATCGATGCCACCAACAAGTGGCCGGGGGAGACCACGCGCGAATGGGGCCGCCCCATCGTCATGGACGAGGCGGTGCGGCGGCGCGTCGATGAACTGTGGGACTCGCTGGGAATCTGAGGAAGGGTGATGAGCGATCGAGCGGACGGGGAGCGCTTCTGCCTGTATGACCGCGGCGCTCTCGAGGGAGCGCTGGAGCGCATGGCCGCCCGGGCGGAGGCCCTGTTGGCGGGCGCCGATGACCCGCTGCTGCTGGGCATCCTGCGCCGCGGCCAGCCCCTGGCGGAGATGCTGCAGCAGCGGCTGGCGGCACGCGGCACGCGGCTGCCGCTCTATTCGCTGAAGCTCAAGCGCTACGCCGACGATCTCACCCTGCTGCACGCCGACACCCGGCTCACCGAGAACGCCGAGTTCGCCGCGCGCGACCTGACGCGCGCCACGGTGCTGGTGGTGGATGACGTGCTGTACCAGGGCCATTCCCTGGCGCGGGTGCTGGCCTACCTGTCGCGCCGCGGCGCGCCGGTGATCCGCGCCGCCGTGCTGGTGGACCGCTGCGTCCCCCAGTTGCCCGTGCGCGCCGACATCGTCGGCCTGCGCCTGCAGGTGGCGCCGGGCGACGTGGTGGAGTGCCATGTGCCGCCCTACGAGGAAGAATTCAAGATCGAGCTGCTGCGCCCGCGGCGCGGCTGAAAGGCATGTCCATGGAGGAACGTATCATCCTGCCCGACGGCAGCGTCGAGCCGCGCCGGGAGCTGGTCACCCTCACCCATGTCATCTACGGGCTGCATGCCCTGAGCCTGGTGATCGGCATCGTCACGGCCGCCACCGTGGTCACCGCCTTTGTGTTCGGTTGGCCGTCCATCATCGCCGTGATCATCAACTACGTGAAGCGCAGCGAGGTGCGCGGCACTTGGCTGGAATCCCACTTCCGCTGGCAGATCCGCACCTTCTGGTGGGCGCTCGCATGGATTGTCCTGGGTGTGGTGCTGGTCCTGCTGCTGATCGGCTTCGTGCTGACGCCCATCCTATTCCTGGTGGTCGGCCTGTGGGCCTGCTACCGCATCATCCGCGGCTGGCTGGCCCTGCGCGGCCGGCGGCCACTGCCGATGGCGTAGTGACGTCGGCCAAGGTTCGGTCAGCCTGCTATTCCTTTGACATCTAAATGATGTGATACGGGCGACGATGAACTAAAGTTGATTATGCATATTGCGCATGCACCATAATGCATATCCAGCGCCACGTATGTCCACTATATCAATACGTTACCTATAATTCTGCCGCCCGTCTGTTTGTAACGTCCGTTCGCCCATCCGTGACGGATTTCACTTGACCGCTCTTTCCCCTTCCGCTGTAATCCGCCACTCGATATTTAATATAAATACGCCATATAAATAGCTGGCGGCCCAAACAATAAGCAGAAAGGGGAGGCGGGTTGGCTCACATACGTTCCGGTCAGGCAAGCCGGACGCCCGAGGAGGCTCATTCCGGCCGGAGGCGGCGCTGATGCCGCGCCGCCTGGCTGTAGCCTTGGGGCGCCGCCTGGCCGGCCGCCCCCGGCGCGAGCTGCCGGCCTATGGCTTCTCTGTTGACGACCTCGTCTGGGCACTGGGCAGCTTCTGCGCCCTCAACCGCAAGCCCTTTGACGGCGAGCTGCTGGTCAAGCAGTTTTCGCCGCCCTACGGCGCCGATACCCTCATTCACGCTGCGCGCGCCCTCGGCTTCCGCGTCAGGCGCCGGGAATGCCCGCCGGAAAGCGTCGTCGCACTTACCGTGCCCTGCCTGGTCGTCCTGCGCGAGCCGCCTGCGACGCCCGGCGAGACCGAAGCGCCGCGCCCGCGGCTGGCGCTGGTGGTGCAGGCGACGGACGAGGCGGTGGCCCTGTTCGAGGCCGGCACCAATGCGCCCCGAACCCTGAACGCAGCGGAGTTTGCCGCCCGCTACGCCGGGACCGCCTTCCAGCTGGCGTCCGAGTCCCAGGCCCCCAGGGATCCCGACGCAGCGTCGGCGCGGCAGGCCGCCTTCGGCTTCCGCTGGTTCATCCCCGAGTTGCTCAAGCACCGCCGGGTCTGGCGCGACGTCCTGATCGCCTCCCTCGTCATCCAGTTGCTGGCGCTGGGAACGCCGCTGTTCACCCAAACCATCATCGACAAGGTGGTGGTGCATCGCACCGAGAGCACGCTCATCGTCATCGCCATCGGCATGGCGGTGTTCATGGTGTTCTCGGCCCTGCTCACCTGGGTCAGGCAGTACCTCGTGCTGCACACCGGCAACCGGGTCGATGCCGTGCTCGGCGC
>JBMOQT010000275.1:0-3431 GCA_049320945.1 Pseudomonadota bacterium | reverse complement strand
CCTTCGCGCGGCACGCTGGCCAGCTCCGCCTTCACCTGGCCCGGGTGGGGCGACAGCAGCAGGATGCGGCTGCCGCACTTGATGGCCTCGGGGATGGAGTGGGTGACGAACAGCACCGTGAAGTGGGTGTCGTCCCACAGCTGCAGCAGCTCGTCCTGCATCTTGCGCCGGGTGAGGGCGTCCAGGGCGGCGAAGGGCTCGTCCATCAGCAGCACGTCGGGCTCCATCGCCATGCCGCGGGCGATCGCCACCCGCTGTTTCATGCCGCCGGAGAGCATGTGGGGATGATGGTTGGCGAACTTGGTGAGGTTCACCTTGGCGATGTATTGCATGGCCTTCTCTTCCGCCGCCTTGCGCGGCATCTTGTTCGAGGCGAGCAGCGGGAACATCACGTTCTCCTTCACGGTCTTCCAGGGCAGCAGCTGGTCGAACTCCTGGAACACCATCATGCGGTCGGGCCCGGGCCTGTCGATCAGCATCCCCTTGAGGCGGATCTCCCCTTCGGTGGGCGTGAGATACCCGCCCACCGCCTTGAGCAGCGTCGACTTGCCGCAGCCCGAGGGACCCAGCAAGACATAACGGTCCGACTTGTACACCTGGAAATCCACGCGATAAGTCGCCGTGACCAGGTGGTCCCTGGTCTTGTACTGCAGCGTGACGCCCTTCACGTCGAGCAGAGGCGTCGCGTGGGGCTGGAAGTCATGCCTCATGTCCATGGGTCTCCTTCCATTTCGATGGAACAGGGGGATTTGGGCAGGCCGATCTCAGCTGCCGCGAAGGTTGTGTACGTTGGGAAAGAACATGTCTTTCCAGGATTCCGGCCTGACCTTGATCGAGCCCACCTTGTGCATGAACTCCACGTACTTCATGACGTTCTGGGGCGTGGTGGTGTAGACGATGTTCGGGTCGTTGAGCATCTGCAGGATGTTCTCCAGGCTGTCCTTGTCCTTGGAGATGCGCAGGTAGTTCTCCGCCGCCCACTTCTTGTCGGCGTTGATCATCGCGATGGCCTCGTCCAGAGCCTTGACGAAGGCATCATAGACCTTGGGGTTCTCCCCGCGGAACTTGGAAGTGGTCCACACCAGGTTGAAGGTGGCCGGTCCGCCGAGAACCTCGTATGAGCTGATCACCTTGCGGATGCCGGGCTGACGCAGCTGCTGGTACTGGAAGGGCGGCGAGCTGAAATGGGCGGTGACTTCGCTGGCCCCCGACAGCAGCGCGGTCTGGCCATCCGGATGGCTCATCGATACCGTCAGCGAGTCGAGCTTGTTCTGCTGCCCCGGACCGAACGCCTGCTCGGCGGCCATCTGCAAGGTCACCGCCTGGATCGAGACCTTCACCGCCGGCAGGGCGATCTTGTCCTTCTCCGTGAACTCCTTGAGGGACTTCACATTGGGGTTGCGGGTGTTGAGGTACAGCGGCATGGAATTGATCGCCGCCACGGCCTTGACGTCGTAATTGCCCTTGGTCTTTGCCCACAGGGTCACCAGCGGACCCACTCCGCCGGAGGCGAAGTGCAGGCTGCCGGAGAGCAGGGCGTCGTTCATGACGTTGCCGCCCGCGAACTTGGACCAGGAGACCTTCAGGTCGGGAATGCCCGCCGCCCTGGCGTGCTTTTCCACCAGCTTCTGATCCTCCATGATCATGAGCGGCAGGTAGCTGATGCCGTATTGTTGGGCAATCTTGAGTTCGCTCACTTCGGCGCGACCCGCCAACGCGGTGGTCAGCAGCACGGCTCCGGCGAGCAGGGATGCAAGCTTCATGTCTTCTCCTTTCGGTGTGTGTTCAGGACGCTTGATCGCGCCGTTGTTGTTATGGCGCGGGGAGCGTGTCCCCGCGCGACAGCCACTGGCTCGAATTGGCAATGGCGGGTCGGGCCGCCGCGCCACCCATGGCGCCGCGGCGGCCTTGCCCGCTCAAGCGCTCTCGTAGAGTCGCGTCAGCACGAACTCGCGATGGCCCAGCGCCTCGGCCGCGGTCAGCCGGCCATTGGCCGTGCGCAGCATCATGTCGAGCAGCTTGTCGCCGGCCTCATCGAGGTTGATCTCGCGCTGCAGCAGGCCCGAGGTATCCACATCAATGTGCTCGGACATGGTGCGCACGGTGCGCGGATTGGCGCAGATCTTGATCACGGGCAGGATGGGGTTGCCGATGACGTTGCCCTGGCCGGTGGGGAAGAAGTGCACGGCAAAGCCCGAAGCGGCGCACAGGGTCACCATTTCGGCGGCGGCCGAGGACGAGTCCATGAACCACAGTCCAGGACCGGTGGGCGTCTCGGCCTTGTCCAGAACGCCATCGACCATGCACTGCTTGCCGATTTTCTGGATGTTGCCCATCGCCTTTTCCTCGATGGTCGTCAGCCCTCCGGCGATGTTGCCCTTGGTCGGCTGCGACTCGGACAGGTCGTCGGTCTTCCAGCGGTTGATCATGTCCTGGTAGCGGTTGAACATGAACATGAACTTCTCCCGCACCTCGGGGGTGCGGCAGCGCGCCGCCACGATCTGCTCGCCGCCGGTGAGCTCGGAGGTCTCCCCGAACACCAGGGTGTTGCCCAGGGCATAGAGCTTGTCGAAGGCGTTGCCCACGGTGGGATTGGCGCCGCAACCCGAAGTCGTGTCCGATTCGCCGCACTTGGTGGATACCCAAAGCTCGGAGATCGGGCATTCCTCGCGCTGCTTCTCCGAGGCCCACTGCACCAGCTCGCGCGCGGCGCGCGAAGCGCGCATGATGGTGTCGTGATCGCCATGCAGCTCGATGGAGAAGCCCACCACCGGCTTGCCGGTCTTCTTGATGCCTTCGACGACCTTGTTGGTCCAGCCCTCCTCGATGCCGATCACCACCACCGCGGCCACATTGGGGTTGGCGCCGGTGCCGATCAGGGTGCGGAAATGCAGCTCCAGGTCGGCGCCGAACTGAAGCCGGCCATAGGGGTGGGGAATGGCGAGGGTGCCCTTGATGTTGTTGCCCACGGCCTCGCATGCAGCATTCGAAATGTCGTCCACGGGAAGGATGATGACGTGGTTGCGCACGCCCACCCGGCCGTTTTCCCGGCGGTAGCCCAGGAAAGTGGTGTTCTTGTCGATCATGGTGAAATCCTTACTCGATTGGTTCAAGGGGATGGTGCGCCTTACCAGCGCTTGGTCTTGATGTTGTGCACGTGGGCGTGCTCGCCCGCGCGGATGGGCGCGACCACTCGCCCGATGTCGACGCCGTACTTGTAGACCGTGTCGCCCACGGCCATGTCCCGCAGCGCCAGCTTGTGGCCGATGGGGATGTCGCTTTGGGCACGCAGTTCAATCGTGCGGTCCTCGTCCATGATCCAGCCCGTGAGCGACTGGCCCGCCTTCACTCCTTCCACCACGACCACCCCGACGTTGTCCTTCGGTTCGTGCAGTACAAAATGGATCATCGCTTGCTCCTTTGACCGTAAT
>JBMOQT010000274.1:0-3485 GCA_049320945.1 Pseudomonadota bacterium | reverse complement strand
TGGCGCGCGTGGTGCCCGGACAGGGCGAGATTCGCTACCGGGGCCAGGACATCCTGCACTGGCCATCCTACAAACTGGTGGGCGAAGGCATGGCCCTGGTGCCGGAGGGCCGCGGCGTCTTCAGCCGCCTGACGGTGGCGGAAAACCTGGCCATGGGCGCCTATTGCCGCAACGACAAGGACGGCATCGCCGCCGACCTGGACCGGGTCTACAAGCTGCTGCCGCGCCTCAAGGAGCGGGAAAAGCAGATCGCCGGCACCCTGTCGGGCGGCGAGCAGCAGATGCTGGCCATCGGCCGGGCCCTCATGTGCCGTCCCCGGCTGCTGTTGCTGGACGAGCCTTCCATGGGCCTGGCGCCCATCATGGTGCAGAAGGTGTTCGAGGTGATCCAGTCGGTGGCCGCGGAAGGGGTGACCATCCTGCTGGTGGAGCAGAACGCCCAGCTCGCCCTGTCCATTGCTGCACGCGGCTACGTCATGGAGAGCGGCACCATCACCTTGAGCGACAAGGCCGACGCGCTGCTGGCCAACCCGAAGGTGCGCGAAGCCTACCTGGGCGGCGAATAGCCGGCGCTCGGATGGATCATTGCGCATCGGGCGCCGGGGCGTTATATTGAAGATGTATCTTCTTTACTGCTTTTTGAGCGGCCATGGAAAACACCCATCACCTGCCGTCCGAGGATGAGTTGCGCGACGTCCTGCGCAGCGTGATCGACCCCGAGGTGGGCATGAACGTGGTGGATCTGGGCCTCATCTACGGCATCGAGATTTCGCCGCAGCGCATCCATGTGCGCATGACCATGACCACGCCGGCGTGTCCCATGGGCTCCTATATCACCGACCAGGCGCGGGAAGTGATCCGTGCCGCCGCGCCCGGGGTGAGCGACGTGGTCGTTGAACTGGTGTGGGATCCCCCCTGGGACCCCGGCCGCATGTCGGAGCAGGCCAAGCGGCACTTCGGCTGGTCGTGAAATGGCCGGCGACATCCGTCCCGCGCTGCGCATTCCGCTGCTGATTCTGGGATTCGTCTCGCTGGCGCTGGGTGTCGGCGCCGGCCTGCTGCGCCTGGGCTGGAATTTCCCCCTGCCCTCGGCGGAGCTGGCCCGGTTTCACGGTCCGCTGATGGTGTCGGGCTTCTTTGGCACGGTCATCGGCCTGGAGCGGGCGGTGGCCTTGGCGCGGCGCTGGGCTTATTCCGCCCCGCTGCTCACGGGCCTGGGCGGGCTGGCCGCCGTCCTGGGTGCACCGCCCGTCGCCGCCGCTGCCCTCATGAGCATCGGCAGCCTGGTGCTGCTGGGCGCTTCGCTGCGCGTTTACCTGCGCCAGCGGGCATTGTTTACCTTCACCCTCGCCGCCGGCGCCCTGTGCTGGACAATCGGCAATCTCCTCTGGCTCGCGGGCCGACCGATCCAGGGGGCGGTTCCCTGGTGGATCGGCTTCCTGGTGCTCACCATCGCCGGCGAGCGCCTCGAGTTGTCGCGCTTCCTGCGCCCCTCTCCCACGGCGCAGCGGCTGTTCGCCGTGGTGCTGGCGGCAATGGCGGCGGGCATCGCCTGGTCCGCCTGGGACTTGCCTCTGGGCAGCCTGGTGCTCGCCGTGGGCCTGCTGGCACTCACCGTCTGGCTGCTGCGCCAGGACGTGGCGCGGCGCACCGTGAAGAGCTCGGGCCTGACGCGCTACATCGCCGTGTGCCTGCTGTCGGGCTACGGCTGGCTGGCGGCAGGGGGGATGATCATGCTCGCCGGCGGCGGCCTGGCAGGCGCCGGCCCGATTTACGATGCGGCGCTGCACGCGCTGCTGGTGGGATTCGTGTTCGCGATGGTGTTCGGCCACGCGCCCATCATCTTCCCGGCAGTGGCGCGGGTGGCCATCCCCTATCACCCGGGTTTCTACCTGCCCTTGGCGCTGCTGCACGCCTCGCTGTTGCTGCGCATCGCCGGCGACCTGCTCCAACTGGGCGACTGGCGCAGCCTGGGCGGCGCCCTGAATGCCGTTGCGCTGCTGGCCTTCGTTCTCACCATGATCGCCGCCGTGGTGCGCGGGCGGCGGGTGGTCAGCTCTTCAGCTTAGCTGCAGGCTGTCGGCGAAGGCGAGTGCCTTGAGGTGCGCCCGGTTCACCACCTCGGCGGTGATTTGCAGGGCCTCGGCGCGGGCGGCCAGTTCGGCCGCGTCGGCTCGCTCGCACGCCAGGGCCAGGTCGAGGAAGGGCGCATAGGCGCCCTGGTGGCCTATGAGGGCGTCATTGATCGCCTCGGGCAGGCGCATCTCCTCCAGCGCCGTCTCCATGGGCACGCCCAGCAGGGTGTCGAGCAGCGAGAAGGCGCCGGTGATGAACAGGTTGTCCGTTTCGCTCCTGTCGATATAGCCCTGCCCGATCAGCTCCATGAAGCGGGCGCGGGCGATGGCGGTCTGCATCAGCGCCGGTGCCGCCGGGTCCTTGCTGGCGGTGACCAGCAGCAGCGACAGCCAACGGTTCAGCTTGTCGTAGCCCAGGATGGTGACGGCATGGCGGAAGGACTGGATCTCCACCGGCAGGCCGAAGGCGGCCGAGTTGATGTAGCGCAGCAGCTTGAAAGACAGGGCCACGTCCTGCTTGAGGGCCGCCTCGATGTCGCGGATCTCGGCGTTGTGGCGCACCAGGTTGAGCACGCGCACGATCTGGGCATGGCCCGGGTTGAGCTTCTTGGCGGGGGTGGCGCCGCGCAGGAAAAACCATCCGGCGGCGCCCCCGAAACCTGCCTTGACGCATGCGTCGAACTGGGCGTTGTCCCCTACGCCCTGGGCGATCAGCAGTCCCGGAGCATTACCCCTGACGGCGCTGGCATCCCCCAGCACGAAGCGGAACTCGAATCCCGCCGGCACCCTCGTGGCGGCGCCGTAACCGGTCAGGCACAGGGACACGCCCGCCTGTGCCAGCTTGTGCATCACCTCCTGGGTGGCGGGCTGCGCCAGGCCGGCGGCGGGAATCTCTATCATGGCGTTCTGGGGCACCTGCCAGGCCAGCAGATCGGCGCTCGGCGTGGCGCCGACGAAGCCCACGAACACCGTGCGCTCGCCCGGCCAGTGCTCGGCCAGGGCCTGGAGCTCGGCGGCGGCGTGGACCATGCTGGTGCCGGCGGGCATGTGCAACAGCAAACGCGTGGCGGTGATGGCTTTATTGCGGTTGAGGACCGGCTGTCGCGTGAGGAAGATGTTCCCTGTCATGGCGCATTGGTTGCGTCGGCGGCGAAGGTGAAAGCGTCGGCAAAGAATTCATCGGCCGGAAGCTTACAGACTTGAGTGAAGTCCTGCCGCGCCGCATCGATCATCGCCGGTGCGCCGCAGGCATAGACCTGGTATGCCGACAGGTCAGGATAATCCTCCATCACCGCCCGATGCACAAGGCCCGTTCGTCCTTGCCAGCCGTCCTCCGGTCGGGGCTCGGACAGCACCGGGATATAGCGGAAGTTGTCATGGGCCGCGGCCCAGGACAGGGGCAGTTGCGGC
>JBMOQT010000273.1:0-3517 GCA_049320945.1 Pseudomonadota bacterium | reverse complement strand
TCTTCAAGGCGTGCCTCCTTGCTTGCTGAAAATTTGGTCTCGACAACTCAATTCTCAGCAGAGGCACGCCGCCTCATCAAGCCCCTCTATCAGGATCTAGTCATACACCAGTTTTGACTATATCTCCGTAGTTGAACCGCCTTCAACGCAAAGATCGCAAAGAAGCAAAGGCCGCAAAGAACGATCCATAGCATCACCTTTTGGGTGTCGGCCCTCTTTCAGGATTTTCCTTTGCGCCCTTGGTGTTGCTTTGCGTCCTTTGCGTTAAGTGCGGTTTTCAGGATTATTTGTGGGGGTTACCCAGGGTCGCCCGTATCTGAATCAACGGCGTGCTCATAGGGCGGGTGCCAGCATTTGGCGCACAGCGTGTTGAACGCGCTCGGCGTCCTGAAGGGCCAGCTGCCCCACCACGCCACGGATGAGGCGGTTGTCCAGCGTGAAGAGCTTCATGCGCACCACCGACGGGGCCGGCAGGCCGGCTGCGGCCAAATCTTCGATGGCACAGTCCAGCGGCCAAGGGGGATTTTTGGCCGAGGTGATCATGGCCAGGAGCGCGTGGCCGCTGGCGGCAGTGAATTCAGCAGCGGAGAGCACGAGCGCAGGCCGGTTCTTGCTGGCGGTGCGGTCGGTGAAGGGAAAGGGCACGCGCACCACCTGGCCTGGCTCACAAGTCACGGTAAGCCTCCTCGTCAGCAGGGCTGGCCCATTCCGACAGCGTGCCTTCCAGGGCCTTGAGGTATTCCAGATCCAGCGGCTGCACGCGGCGCACACGGGCGCTGCCGTCGGTCTCGGTTTCCCAGACGATCAGATCCCCTGGCTGGATGTGCAAGGCGGCCCGCACCTCTGCCGGAATGGTGGTTTGCCCCTTGGAAGTAATTTTGGCAATCGCGGCCATCATTGGCTCCTTTCGTCCAGGAAGTAATGCGCGCATTATCCTAGCTTAGCGGTGTTGCACGCGCAAGGAGTGCGGTGGTCACGGTAGTTTGGACAGCCAGGCGAATAGCCGCTCCACTTTCCATCGCCGGCGGTAACGCCGCAGCACTCGGCCGTCCTGCGAGGGCGGTTTGATCCTAAAAACCGCAGTTGCCACCCTGAAGTTCTTTGAGATAGAAGGCAGCACAAGGGATTTGAGCGAATGAAAGGAGTCACCCAATGGGTGAGTCGAAGCTGAAGCAGGCGGCACAGGTAGGTGCCCTACAGAGATGTGCGGGTATCCAGACGGTTGCGGGCAAGGTCCATGCTCGCTGGGAATCGGAGAGTGCGGCGACGCCGATGGGGCAATTGGCCTACTTCATCGAGTTTCTCCACCTGACCGGACTCTGGGCGCGCTGGCAGGAAGACTGCCCGCTGGCCTACAGCAGCGGCAATGCCCCGGGGATTGCCGATGTGCTGGGTACCTGGATGCTCTCCATTCTCTCGGGCCACAAGCGTTACGCCCATGTGGCTGCCATGCGGTGCGACGGCGTCAATCCCGGCCTCCTGGGTTGCAGCAAGGTCATTTCCGAAGACGCCCTGCGGCGGGCCTTAGCCCGTATTCCCGAGCCGGAAGGCGTAGCCTGGCTCGACGGCCACCTGAGCCGGAGCGTGACGCCCCTGCCGGACGCCCCCTGGATTCTCGACATCGACACCACCATCAAGCCGCTCTATGGCCGGCAGGAAGGAGCGGTTGTCTCCTACAACCCGCACAAACCGGGCCGTCCTTCCCACAGCTACCACACCTACCTCATGGCAGGCACCCGCCTGGTGCTGGGCATCGAAGTCCGCGCCGGCCATGAGCACAGTGCTGCCCACAGCCAGCCCGGTCTGCTGCAATTGCTCGATGGCCTGGATTGTGCAACCCCTTTTCTGTAAATTTTCTTGGCGGGTGTCATGACGCCTGGGTTACGGGTTGAGGTTGAGATAGACCTTGCCGGTCATCCACTCGTCGTCGAGTTCGGCAAGCAAAGCGGAGACCAGGCGCAGGCAGGAATCTGGATTGGGGAAGATTGGCCCGCCGCGTGCGGCGGCGCAGTTCCCGGGGGATAGCGCTCCAGGCCGTTGGTGGTGCGCAATCGCACGTGGTGGGCGGCCGGGAAGTCGAAGACGGTCAGGCCCTGCGGGATGGCCTCCTCGGCCCATTGGGCGAGCTTGGGGTGTTCCCTACGCCAGGTTTCCAAGGCCAACTTCAGAAGTCGCTCGGCCTCAGGCTTATCCGGGGCGTTGAAGATCGCGCGCAGCTTCGCGGTGACGGTCTTTCTGGCTTCCTGCCGGGTAATGAGCTGGCCGGCGTTCTGTTGCAAGTGGAACTGGCAACGCTGCCAGGGTACCGAAGGCCACACCGCCCGGCGGGCCGCCTTGAGCCCCGCATGATCGTCGGCGACGATCAGCCTTACGCCTTTGAGTCCGCGCGCCAGAAGACTTTCCAGGAAGCGGCGCTTTGTTGTCTCGGCCTCCGAGATGGCGATGTCACAGCCCAGCACGCGGCGGCGGCCTCCCGCCTCGATGCCCACCGCGATCAAGACGGCGCAATCGACGATTCTTCCCTCCAGGCGGACTTTCTCGTAGCGTGCAGGAAGGCAAGAGGTAGGGCACTTCGCCCAAGGGCCGCTCACGCCAGGGTTGCAGGACGTCGATTGAGGCGGCGGGTCGAGACGCCTTGGACGTACATCTCGGCCAGGGCGAGATGGACCGCCTGGTCGGTTCTCGTGCCCTTCTCCAGGGCGGAAGGATAGAAATCGCCGGAACGCACTTGCGGCACCTGGAAAGTCACTTCACCCAGCCGGGTGAGCATGGTCTTGGGCTTGAAGCCGTTGGCGTGGTCGCGCCGGCTCGCGCTGCGCTCGTAGGGTTTGGCGCCGAGAAACTCGGCCCGCTCGATCTTGGCCGCTTCATTGACGAGGATGTCCAGAGGGTTCGTTTCGACTCGCATCGCCATGGGGCTTATTCTCCTTTCTCGAAATCATGGCGTCACACCTCCCGCCGCGCCGCTTTGCCAGCACGGCTAAACGGAATTTACAGAAAGAACGATACACAACTTCAAATTGATGACAAATCAGACGTCCTACGTCAGTCGCTAACGGGTTACACCCAAGCCACAGACCTCCAGGTCCGCGACCACGACCATCGCCACCGCTTCCTCGTCGATCGCCAGATTTCGTTCCCGCATCGCCGGCGCCAGCGCGGCATCCCAGCACGCTTCAACATCGCCCGCGCCCAAGGTCCGGCCGCGGCCGTCGGCGGACCTCGCCGCCGCGAGATAATCGGCAATCCCGAAACGCCAGGGTCGGGCGCCATAGCTGCGGATAAGGTGATTGCCGATTTTAATCCCCGGCCAGTCGAAATCGCCATGGTAGTGGAGACGAGCGCCGGCCGCGACGAGCTGGCGCAGCAGGGTGCGCTGGGCCGCCGCCGGCATGCCGTCGGTGCAAACCAGCGGCCGGCTGCGGCTACCCAGGGTATCGGCGACGATGGCGAGCAGGTTGGGGTTCTCGCAGACGAAGACGTCGCGCCCGGCCACCGTCCAGCGCGGCGGAGCCCG
>JBMOQT010000272.1:0-3528 GCA_049320945.1 Pseudomonadota bacterium | reverse complement strand
CAGCACCAGCAGCCACGCCAGCTCGCCCCGCCGCACGCCCAGCGCCCGCAGCAGGCCCCACTGGCTGCGCCGGCGCACCACCGCCAGGGCCTGGCTGGAGAACACCAGCAGCCCGCCGGTGAACAACGCCACCAGGGCCAGCAGGTTGAGATTGACCCGATAGGCCCGCGAGAAACCCGTCGCCCGCGCCGCCTGGGCCTCCGGCACTTCGACGCGCACGCCCTCCGGCAGCACCGACTGCAGGGACGGCATCGCCTGCCGGACGTCAATCCCCGGGACCAGCCGCAGATCGATGCGCGTGATCCGCCCCAGCTGGCCGAACAAGGCTTGGGCGCCGGAGATGTCCATGACCGCCAGCGGCGGACCGGGAAGGTCCACCGTGCCCGCCAGGCGCAGCGGCACCGGCGACAGGCCGCTTTGCAGCACCACCTCGGCCCCTTCCCGGGCCTCCAGCCAGGCGGCCGCCGCCGGGTTGAGGAAGATGCGGTCGGGACGCAGGCGGTCCAGGGCATCCCCGGCGCCGCCCGGCAGGAACGCCGGCTGCAGCTCGGCGGCGCGCAACACGTCTATGCCCAGCAGCTTGAGTTTCTCGGGGCGGCCGGGTACCTTGGCTTCCAGTTCCAGGACGGGACTGGCCGCCGCCACTTCCGGCCGGCGTGCGATGACCGGATACCAGGACTCGTCCATGCCGCCCTGCAGCGACTGCACCACCAGGTCCGCTTCCCCGCTCAGGCTGCGCGCCGCCTGCTCCATCTCCTGGACCGCCACGGCGTGGATCAGGTTGATGGCATAGCCCAGCGCCACCCCGAGGGCGATGGCCGCCACAGACAGCAGGCCGCGCGCCCCCTGCCCGGCGCCGAGGATGTGCAGGAACTCCCGGGACAGGAAAGGCCGCACCACGGCTCAGGGAGTGATCAGCCCGTCGGCCGTGAGGTGCAGCACCCGGTCGGCAACAGCGGCGGCTTCGGCGGAATGGGTCACCATGACTACCGACGCCGCCTGGTCCTTGGTGCACCGGCGCAGCAGTTCGAGCACCTGGCGGCCGCTGTCCGCGTCCAGGTTGCCCGTGGGCTCATCGGCCAGCAGCAGGCGCGGCCGGTGGGCCAGTGCGCGGGCAAGGGCGACGCGCTGGCTCTCGCCGCCGGAGAGCTCGGCGGTGCGGCTGCGCGCCCGGTCGCCCAGGCCCACCGCCGCCAACAGCTCCGCCACCCGGCCGTCGGCTTCCCGGCGCGGCACGCCGTTCAGCAGCAGGGGCAGGGCCACATTCTCGGCGACCGTGAGATAAGGCAGGACGTGAAAGGCCTGGAACACGAAACCCATGCGCCGGCGCCGCAGCAGGGTCAGCTGGTCGTCGTCGAGCCGCGTCAGCTCGCGGCCTTCGAACACCACGCTGCCGGCATCGGGCGGCTCCAACCCGGCGATGACATTGAGCAGGGTGGACTTGCCCACCCCCGACTCCCCCATCACCGCCAGGTATTCCCCGGCGCGCACCTCCAGGGCGATGTCCCGCAGCAGGCTGCGCCGGCCGAAGGACTTGGCGATGCCGCGCAGCTCTAGCAGGTCTTCCGGGTTAGCCCGCATTTTTCACGAGGCGCTCGCTTAACATGACCGAAATCGTTACCGCACGCGGCGTTCCAATCGATAGGGGATCGGTACAAAGCACGCCCGGGCGCTCGCTGTCGCGGTGCTCGCTTGGTCTCGAACCGCCCGGCCGGCGCTTCACTCGGAACGTAGTCACCACTACGTTCCTCGCTCCAGCGCTCGCCCGGATCGGTCCGATCCCGGCGCGATCATCCGCGACCCTCGTGAAAAATCCGGGTTTAGCGCAGGAAGGTGGCGCTGACTTCACGAAAGAGGTCCGTGCCGGCCTGGCGCAGCCACTCGAAGGCGACCATTTCCTGCGACACCACCTGGGCGCCGTGATCGCGCATGCGCGCCAGGGCCAGCTCCCGGTTGGCAGGATCGCGCGATGACACGGCGTCGGCCACCACGAACACGTCCTTGCCCTGGGCCCGCAGTTCCAGCACCGTCTGCAGCACGCACACGTGGCATTCGATGCCCGCCACTACCACCTGCCGCGCGCCGGCGCCGGGAAGTCCCGGCAGGCACTGGGCGGCGACGCAGGAAAAATGGACCTTCTCGGCCAGCGCGGCGTCGGGCAGCAGGCGGCGCAGCTCCGGATGCGTGTGGCCCAGCCCCTTGGGATACTGCTCCGTCGCCGCCACCGGCACGCCGATGCGCTGCGCCACGCGCACCAGCCACATGACATTGTCCAGCAGCCGCTGCCACTCGTGGATGTGCGGCAGCAGCCGTTCCTGCACGTCCACCACCAGCAGCATGGAATCGTCGCGATTCAGCAGCATGGCTCAGCTCTTCAGTTCCGCGCGGTCGCGGAAATGCTCCAGGGCCTCGGGGTTGGCCAGGGCTTCCAGGTTCTTCACCGGCTCTCCATGGACCACGTTGCGCACCGCCAGTTCGACAATCTTGCCGCTCTTGGTGCGCGGGATGTCCGGCACCTGGACGATCCTGGCCGGGACGTGGCGCGGGGTCGTGTTGTCGCGGATGGTCTGCTTGATGCGGGCGATCAGGGCGTCGTCCAGCACCAGGCCTTCGCGCAGGCGCACAAACAGCACCACGCGCACGTCGCTCAGATCGCCGGGCGGCCAGTTCTGGCCGATCACCAGGGACTCCACCACCTCGGGCAGCTTCTCCACCTGGCGGTAGATCTCGGCGGTGCCGATGCGCACCCCGCCCGGGTTGAGGGTGGCATCCGAACGGCCGTAGATGATCATGCCGTCGTGCCCGGTCAGCTCCACATAGTCGCCGTGGCACCAGACGTTGGGATACTTCTCGAAATAGGCCGCCCGGTACTTGGCGCCGTCGGGATCGTTCCAGAAGCCGATGGGCATGCTGGGAAAGGGCCGCACGCACACCAGTTCCCCCTTCTCGCCGCGCACCGGCTTGCCTTCGTCGTTCCACACCTCCACCGCCATCCCCAAGCCGCGGCACTGGATCTCGCCGCGCCACACCGGCAGGATGGGGCAGCCGAGCACGAAGCAGGACAGGATGTCGGTGCCGCCGGAAATGGACGACAGGCACAGGTCGCCCTTGACCTTCTGATACACGTAATCAAAGCCTTCCGGCACCAGGGGGCTCCCGGTCGACAGCACGGCGCGCAGCTTGTCCAGCTTGTGGCTCTTGACCGGTTCCAGCTCCGCCTTGGCGATGGCGTCGATGAACTTGGCCGAGGTGCCGAAGTGGGTCATGCCTTCGGCATCGGCGTAGTCGAACAGGATGCTGCCGCGGTCGATGAAGGGCGAGCCGTCGTACAGCAGCAGGGTCGCCTCCGAAGCCAGCCCCGACACCAGCCAGTTCCACATCATCCAGCCGCAGGTGGTGAAATAGAACAGCCGGTCGCCGGGCCTGACGTCCGCGTGCAGCCGGTGCTCCTTCAGATGCTGCAGCAGTGAGCCGCCGGCGCTATGCACGATGCACTTGGGCACGCCCGTGGTGCCCGAGGAGTACATG
>JBMOQT010000271.1:0-3528 GCA_049320945.1 Pseudomonadota bacterium | reverse complement strand
CGTTGGCCTTCTGGGCGCGACGCCTGCCGGCCGCCGCTCCCGTGGTGGATGTGGTGCTGCTCTACTTCGCCCTGGGCGGGCGCAGCCTGGCCGAGCACGGCCTGGCGGTGGCCGCCCCCCTGGAGCGGGGCGATCTCGCCGCCGCCCGCGCCGGCGTCGGGCGCATGGTGAGCCGCGACACGGCGGTCCTCGATGCCGAAGGGGTGTCCCGCGCCGCCGTGGAATCGGTGCTGGAAAACGGCAACGACGCGGTGTTTGGCGCCCTGTTCTGGTTCGCGCTGCTGGGCGGGCCCGGCGCCCTGCTCTACCGCCTGGCCAACACCCTGGACGCCATGTGGGGCTATCGCACGCAGCGGCTGCGCTACTTCGGCTGGGCCGCGGCGCGCCTGGACGACGGCCTCAACTACCTGCCCGCCCGCCTCACCGCCCTCACCTACGCCCTGCTCGGGCGCACCGCCACGGCGCTGGCCTGCTGGCGCAGCCAGGCACCGGCCTGGGACAGTCCCAATGCCGGCCCGGTGATGGCCGCCGGCGCCGGTGCCTTGCGGCTCGCCCTGGGCGGCGCCGCCCACTACCAGGGCTGCCGCGAGGAGCGCCCGGTGCTGGGCGCAGGGCGGGCGCCGGGGCCGGCCGACATCCGCCGCGCCCTCGACCTGGTGCGCCGGGGCACCTGGCTCTGGCTGGCGGCCTTTCTGCTGATCGGGTGGCTCGGTGCTTGAGCACGGCGGGCAGCTGCGGCAGGCGGCGCGCCGCTGGGGCCGGCCTTTGGGGGAGTGGCTGGACTTGTCTACCGGCATCAATCCGCGCGGCTACCCGGTGCCGGCGTTGGACCCGGAGTGCTGGCGGCGGCTGCCCGAGGAGGACGACGGCCTGGAGGCGGCGGCGCGCGAGTGCTACGGGGCCCCGTCCCTGCTGCCGGTGCCCGGTTCCCAGGTGGCCATCCAGCTGCTGCCGCGGCTGTTCGCGCCGGGCGACGTGCTGATGCTGACACCGGCCTACAACGAGCACGCCGCCGCCTGGCGCCGCTGCGGCCACAAGGTAGCGGAGCTGCCGACCCATGAGGTCGAGGCGCAGTTGGAGCAGGCCGCGGCCGCCTGCCACTGCGTCGTCCTGGCACGGCCCAACAACCCCACCGGCACCCTGCTGCCCGCCGCGCGCCTGCTGGCCCTGGCCGAGCGCCTGGGGCAAAGGGGCGGCGCCCTGGTGTGCGACGAGGCTTTCATCGACGCCACGCCCGGGCTGAGCCTGGCGGCGGAAGCCTGGCGGCCGGGCCTGGTGGTGCTGCGCTCCCTTGGCAAGTTCTACGGGCTGGCCGGCGCCCGGGTCGGTTTCGTCTGCGCCGCGGACGACCTCCTGCTGCGCCTGCGCGAAGAAGTCGGTCCCTGGATGGTGAGCGGCCCGGCCCGGGCCGTGGCGTGCCAGGCCCTGGCGGACCGCGCCTGGCAGCAGGCCGCCCGCGCCCGGCTGGAGCAGGACGGCGCGCGCCTGGGCGCCCTGCTGGGCCGCCTGGGCCCCACCCAGGGCACGGCCTTGTTCCGCTGGCTGCCTCACGCCCGGGCCGCCGCCCTGCACCAGGAGCTGGCCCGCCGCGGCATCCTGGTGCGCCTGTTCGACCAGCCGCCCAGCCTGCGCTTCGGCCTGCCCGGCACGGAAGCCGAGTGGCTGCGCCTGCAAACCGCCCTGGAAGAAATCGCCCATGAAAGCTAGAAGTCGCCACCTGGCGGCGGCGCTGCTCGCCGCCTGCTGCGCCCTGCCTGCCTCCGCCGCCATCACCGTCACCGACGACACCGGCCGCAGCGTGCGCCTGGCCCAGCCGGCGCGGCGCATCGTCAGCCTGGCGCCCCACATCACCGAGAACCTGTTCGCCATCGGCGCCGGCAGCCGCGTGGTGGGCACGGTGGATTACAGCGACTATCCCGAGCCGGCCAAGAAGATTCCCCGGGTCGGCGGCTACTCGCGCATCGACCTGGAAGCGGTGGCGGCCCTCAAGCCTGACCTGGTGCTCGCCTGGGAGAGCGGCAACTCCATGGCCCAGGTGGACAAGCTGCGGGCCCTGGGGGTGCCGGTGCATGTGTCCCAGCCCAATCGCATCGACGATGTGGCCACCAGCCTGGAGCGCCTGGGCAGCCTCACCGGCGCCGAGGAAGGGGCGCGCGCCGCCGCGGCGCGCTTTCGCGCGCGCCTGGCGGAACTGCGCAGCCGTTACGCCGACCGGCCCAAGGTCAGCACCTTCTACCAGGTGTGGAACCAGCCCCTCATGACCGTGGGCCGCGACCAGATCATCTCCGACGCCCTGCGCGTGTGCGGCGGCGAGAACGTGTTCGGCCATCTCGTCGTCATGGCGCCGGCGGTCACCGTTGAGGCGGTGCTGGCTGCCAATCCCGAGGCCATCGTCGCCAGCGGCATGGGCGACGAGCGCCCCGAGTGGCTGGAGGAGTGGCGCCGCTGGACCCAGCTGGAGGCGGTGCGGCGCGGCAACCTGTTCTTCGTGCCGCCCCAGCTCATCCAGCGCCACACCCCGCGCATCCTCGACGGCACCGAGAGGCTGTGCGCCCACCTGGAAACGGCCCGCACCCGCAGGAGTGCCCGATGAGCCGCCTGCCGCAACGCATCGTCTGCCTGTCCACCGAAACGGTGGAAGTGCTCTACGCCCTTGGCGAGGAGAGCCGCATCGCCGGCATTTCCGGCTTCACGGTGCGTCCCGCCCGCGCCCGCAAGGAGAAGCCCAAGGTGAGCGGCTTCTCCTCGGCCCGACCGGACAAGATCCTGGCGGTGCAGCCGGACCTGGTGCTGGCCTTCAGCGACCTGCAGGCCGACATCTGCCGCGAGCTGGTGCGCGCGGGCGTGGAGGTACACCACTTCAACCAGCGCGACATCGCCGGCATCCTGCGCATGATCGACACCGTCGGGCGCCTGGTGGGCCGCGAGGACCGGGCCGCCGCCTACATCGCCCGGCTCGAGGCGGGCATCGAGGAGGTGCGCCGGCGGGCGGCGCAGCTGCCCCGGCGCCCGCGCGTGTATTTCGAAGAATGGGACCAGCCCATGATCAGCGGTATCCGCTGGGTGCACGAGCTGATCGCCATCGCCGGCGGCGAGGACATCTTCCCCGAGCTGTCCCTGCGGCCCGTGGCCTCCGAGCGCATCGTCGCCGATCCCCTGGAAGTGGTGCGCCGCGCCCCCGACATCATCATCGGCTCCTGGTGCGGCAAGAAGTTCCAGCCGGACCGGGTGCGTGCCCGCCCCGGCTGGCAGGCGCTGCCCGCGGTGCGCGAGGCCGAGTTGCACGAGATCAAGTCGCCCGTGATCCTGACCCCGGGACCGGCGGCGCTGACCGACGGCTTGTCCTGCCTGTCGGAAATCGTCTGCCGCTGGGCCGGGCGCCAGCCGCTGCGAGGAGTGAGCCAATGACCGCGCTCGTCCTGGGCCTGCTGCTGTTCCTCGGTGTCCATTCGCTGCGCATCTTCGCCGACGGCTGGCGCTCGACCCAGGTGGCGCGCCTGGGGGAGAGGAGCTGGAAGGGCCTGTATG
>JBMOQT010000270.1:0-3548 GCA_049320945.1 Pseudomonadota bacterium | reverse complement strand
GTTCGTCTTCAACCACCAGGATTTTGGCTGCCATGGCTCGACTCGCGTTGGGGGACGGCGGCAGTGTATTGCGTACGGATGACAGTTTGTTTACGCCCGTTGCGGTATGATTGTCGCCCCGAGCCCACGGAAGATCGCCATGTCCGGCCTCGCCAAAGATACTCCCACGCCGACTGAAATCAAGCTGCACCAGAAATCCCGCATCCTGGAGATCAGCTTTTCCGACGGCCAGACGTTCAAGCTGAGCTTTGAATTCCTGCGGGTCTATAGCCCCTCGGCCGAGGTGCGTGGCCACGGCCCCGGCCAGGAGACCCTGCAGGTGGGCAAGAAGGAAGTGGACATCCTGCGCCTGGAGCCGGTGGGCGTCTATGCCGTGAAGCCGGTGTTCTCCGACGGCCACGACACGGGTATCTACTCCTGGGATTACCTCTACTCCCTGGGCCTGCATCACGACGAGCTGTGGCAGGACTACCTGGAGAAGCTGGAGGCGGCCGGCGCCAGCCGCGAACCCGGCGCCAACCCGCCCCCGGCACCCCGCGGCGGCTGCCATTCCCATTAGCCATGGAAAGACAAACCCACTTCGGCTTCCGGCAGGTCCCCGAGGACGAGAAGGCCAAGCGCGTCGCCGGCGTGTTCTCGTCGGTGGCCGGCAAGTACGACGTGATGAACGACCTCATGTCCCTGGGCCTGCATCGGCTGTGGAAGGCGTTCACCATCGAGATCTCGGCGGTGCGCGCCGGCGACCGGGTGCTGGACGTGGCCGGCGGCACGGCCGACCTGTCCCTGGCCTTCGCCCGGCGCGTGGGCGAAACCGGCCAGGTGTGGCTCACCGACATCAACAACGCCATGCTCACCCGCGGCCGCGACCGACTGCTGGACCACGGCTTCCTGCACCCGGCGGTGCAATGCGACGCGGAGCGCCTGCCCTTCCCCGACGACTACTTCGACTGCGTCACGGTGGCCTTCGGCCTGCGCAACATGACCCACAAGGAGCAGGCCCTGGCCGAGATGCGCCGGGTGCTGAAGCCGGGCGGACGGCTGCTGGTGCTGGAGTTCTCCCGGGTGTGGCAGCCCCTGGCCCCCGCCTATGACTTCTACTCCTTCAAGATCCTGCCCTGGCTGGGGCAGAAGGTGGCCGACGATGCCGACAGCTACCGCTACCTGGCCGAGTCGATCCGCATGCACCCGGACCAGGAAGCGCTCAAGGCCATGATGGAACAGGCGGGGCTGGAGCGCGTCGACTACTTCAACATGACCGCCGGGGTCGTCGCCCTGCACCGCGGCTACAAGTTCTGACCGAGAGGAAAGCGCTATGAAAAAATTGCTTATCACCCTGTTCGCCGCCTTCGTCGGCCTCGGCCTGGTGATCCAGGACGCGGAGGCCAAGCGCCTGGGCGGCGGCCGCAGCAGCGGCCTGCAGCGCGACAGCAGCATCATGCGGCGCGACGCCGCGCCCCAGCCGCCGGCCGCGCCGACCCAGAATGCCGCGGCCGCGCCGCGCCCCCAGCCCACCGGCGCCAGCCGCTGGCTGGGTCCCCTGGCCGGTCTGGCCGCCGGCATCGGCCTGGCCGCCCTGCTGTCCCACTTCGGCCTGGGCGAGGAAGTCGCCTCGATCGTCATGCTCCTGCTGCTGGTGGTCGCGGCGGTGGCCGTGTTCCGCCTGCTGTTCCGCCGCGGGGAGCCGCCTCGGCCCCTGGGCTATGCCGGCGCGGGCGGACCCCAGGTGAGCCGCTTCGAGCCGACGGCCGCGCCCGCGGCGGGCACGGCGGCGGCCCAGGTGCCGGCGGACTTCGACGTCGCCGGCTTCCTGCGCCAGGCCAAGCTGAACTTCGTGCGCCTGCAGGCGGCCAACGACGCCGGCAACATCGAGGACATCCGCAATTTCACCACCCCGGAAATGTTCGCCGAGATCAAGCTGCAGATGCAGGAGCGCAGCAACAGCCCGCAGCAGACCGACGTGGTCACCCTGGACGCCCAGCTCCTGGACGTGAGCCAGGAAGGCAGCCAGTACCTGGCCAGCGTGCGCTTCTTCGGCACCCTCCGCGAGGAGGCGGACGCGCCGCCCCAGCCCTTCGACGAGGTGTGGCATCTGACCAAGCCCACGGACGGCAGCCGCGGCTGGGTCATCGCCGGCATCCAGCAGTACAGCTGATCCGCCAACGCCAGTGCAAAGGGGGCTGCGGCCCCCTTTTGTTCAGCCATGCTCGACCAGATCGCCATCGCCGCCCTCAACTTCCTGCTGCGCCGCTCCCCCTGGTCGGCGCAACGGCTGCGTCCCTTCGCCGGGCGCGAGGCGCGGCTCCGGCTGCCGCCCTTCACCATCGATTTCCGCATCGACCGCGATGGCTTGCTGCAGCCGGCGCTGCGCGCGACCCCCGACGTGGACATCGCCCTGCCGGCGGACGTGCCCCTGGCCGCCCTGTCCGGAGCCGACACCCTGATGGGCAAGGCGCGCATTTCCGGCAGCGCCGATTTCGCCGAAGCCCTGGGCTTCGCCCTGCGCAACCTGGAATGGGATGCGGAAGAGGACCTGAGCCGGCTGTTCGGCGACATGGTCGCCCACCGCTTGGCGGTCCTGGGCAGGAGCTTCGCCGCCTGGCAGGCCGAGGCCGTCCGGCGCCTGGGGGAGAACGCCGCCGAATACCTGCAGTATGAAAACCGCCAGCTGGTCTCGCGCCGGGAGATGGATGACTTCGCCGCAGAAACCCGGCGCCTGCGCCGGGACGCCGAGCGCCTGGAAGAACGTCTGCTGCAGCTGGAAAGGCTGGCCAGCTGACCGGCGCCGGAGCAGCGCCGTAGCGGATCGAAGTGAGGTGATAGGCGTCGATCACGGTCAGCGCCGCCTTGCCCACGGCGAAGGCGCTGCCCCAGGTCACCGCCGCCAGCAGCAGGCACGCGACCGCGCCGGATTGACTCTGTCGGTTCAATCGCTGTGTTGTTACGCCTTCAGTCAGGGATGGCGATGACCGCTTTGCCCGTCACCCGGCGCTGCAGCATGGCATGCATGGCCTCGCTCACCTGGGTCAGGGGATAGACCTGCGACACGTGGGGGCGGATGCGCCCCTTCCGGAACCAGGCGCCCAGTTCCGCCACGGCCGCCTGGAATTCCTCCGGCGCCCGCCCGATCCAGGCGCCCCAGTGCACGCCGATGATGTCCCGTTCCATGAGCAGGGGCAGATTGAGCGGAATGCGCGGGATGTCACCCGCGGCAAAGCCGATCACCAGCAGGCGGGCACGCCAGGTGGAGGAGCGCAGGGCGGGCTCGGTGTACGCGCCGCCCACCGCGTCGTAGATCACATCGACCCCCTGGCCAACCGTGAGCTCCTTGATGCGGGCGCGCAAGTCCTCGCGGCTGTAGTTGATCCCTTCGTCGGCCCCGTGCTGCCGGCACAGGGCCAGCTTGTCGTCACTGGAGGCGCAGGCGATCACCCGCAGCCCCAGCACCTTGCCGATCTCCACCGCCGCCAGCCCCACGCCGCCGGCGGCGCCCAGCACCAGCAGGGTTTCGCCCGGGCGGCTGGCGGCGCGGTGGCGCAGTGCGTGGTGGG
>JBMOQT010000269.1:0-3553 GCA_049320945.1 Pseudomonadota bacterium | reverse complement strand
TTGGGCGGGTGCCCGGTGCGCGAAAATCTCAAGACAGGGGAAATGACAAACTGGATACCGACTAACGCGATGACAGCTGACGAACACTCACTCACTGTCTAAGAGACATGCGTGGCCATTTTCAGCCCGCCCGGGAAGCAAGTCAACTACCCCGCGAAGAAAATTTTCGCGTCCCCTGCAATATGCCCGATGGGACCCGCGCGCCGGCCGGACGCACGGGGCGCTGCACTACTTCTTCTTGGCGTTCTTGCCCAGCTCACCTTTGAAAGTATTCTCCACCAGGGGCGGCGCGTCGGTCTGGGGCACGTGGCACTGGGTGCAGTTGTGGCGGCTCGTGGCGACGTTGCGCAGCTTGTTGCCGTCCCGGTCCAGGAAGTGGCTGTCGCCGATCCGGGGTGCCTCCTTCTCCTTGTACTTGTCCGGGCCGTGGCAGGACAGGCACTGGTTTTCCTCGAGAGTGATCTCGTCGAAGTTGGCCACCGCGTGGGGGATCAGGGGCGGCTGATCCAGGAAGGTGCGCGGGATCGGCTTCTGCCGCCCGGGCTTCTTGCCCAGGTAGTCGTGGACCTCGGGCGCGGCGTCGCTTTCCGCCACATCGGCACCGCGCAGGGACTTGGTGGGCGTGCCCTGGGCATAGCCGGCGCCCGAGAAGGCGATGAGCGGTGCGCTCAGCAGGGCTGCCAGGGTGATGGTGACGGATTTCCTCATGGTCGTCTCCCTTCGCGTCGTCAAAGTTGAAGATTCATTCCGCCGGCCGCGCCTCGCGCGGCGCGCCGGAAGCGGGCTGCCCGGCCTTGGCTGTGCGCCTGCCGAAGGCGAATACGCCCCTGGCGCACACGTCGATGCAGCGGCCGCAATTGGTGCATTGGCCCGCCAGGATGGCCGGCCCGGCGCCGCCCACGCCCTTGAGCGCGGGCCGGATCACCTGGGGTTCCGGGCACACGGCAAAGCAGTCCATGCAGTCGTCGCAGGCGGCGCGCCTGGCGGCCACCACGCGTAGCGGACTCCACTTGCCCAGCAGGCCGTAGAACGCCCCCATGGGGCAGAGATGGCCGCACCAGGCGCGGCTGGCGACGAAGGCGTCCAGCAGGAACACGGCCAGGACGATGAGCCAGGCGGCGCCGGCGCCGAAGATCAGGCCCCGGTGGAGCATGGACACGGGATTGACCAGCTCCCAAGCTAGCGTCCCAGTCGCCGCCGCCAGCACCAGGGTCAGGGCCAGCATCCAGTAGCGCGCCGCCCGCGACAAGCGGGCGCCGCCCTTCAGCCCCAGGCGCGCGCGCAGCCAGGCGGCGGCGTCAGTGACCGGATTCACCGGGCATACCCAGGCGCAGAACACGCGCCCGCCCGCCAGGAAGTAGCAGGCGATGACGATGGCGGCGCCGATGAGCGCCGTGCGGTAGGGCCACTGGCCGGCGAACAGGGACTGCAGCAGCACGAAGGGATCGGTGAGGGGCAGCACGCCCAGGGTAAGGCTGGAGCTCAGGTTGCCCTTGACCAGCCACACCCCCGCCCAGGGCCCCAGCAGGAACAGCGCCAGGATGCCCAGCTGGGACAGGCGGCGCGCCAACAGCCACTTGTGGGCGGCGAACCAGCCCTTGGTGGCCACCGCGTCGGCGCCGACGGTCATAATCTGTCCCCCTTCAGCGCGTCCGGCACGCCTGGCTTGCTGCCCGGTGCGGCCGGCTCGGGCAGGCGGTCGGGCAGGTCGATGATGCCCTGCTCCTCGATGAGCGACTTGCCCGCCTTCTGCTTCTCCACCCAGCCCAGCCGGTAATGGGCTCCCAGCTCGCCCTTGGCCAAGTGAATGGGATACACCTTGATGGCCGCCACATCCAGTACGCAGGCCTTCTCGCATTTGCCGCAACCGGTGCAGGCGTCCGAGTGCACCGTGGGCACGAAGCGGGCATGCTTGCCGGTGCGCTCGTTGTGCTGGCGCTCCAGGGTGATGGCCTGATCGATGAGCGGGCACACTCGGTAGCACACGTCGCAGCGCATGCCGAGGAAATTAAGACAGGCCTCCTGGTCCACCAGCACCGCCAGGCCCATGCGCGCCGCGTTGATGTCGGTCAGGGCGTGATCCAGCGCCCCGGTGGGGCAGGCCTTGACACAGGGAATGTCCTCGCACATCTCGCACGGCTTGCGGCGCGCCACGAAATAGGGCGTGCCGGTGGCGACCGGCTGCTCCGGCCGCGCCAGCTCCAGGATGTCGTAGGGGCAGTCGCGCACGCACAGGCCGCAGCGCACACAGGCGCCGAGGAAATCGGCTTCCGCCAGAGCGCCGGGAGGGCGCAGCGCCGCCGGCGGCAGCGCCTGGGCGCGCCGGGCGTAGAGCCCCAGCCCTAAGCCCAGCAGCGCCATGCCGCAGGCGAGCTTGGCCGTGTCAGCGAGGAACTGGCGGCGCGCGGCGCTGGAGAGCGGTTTGTTGTCGGCAGACATGGTTCGCGCATCGACGCGAAAGACGCAGGGCCCAAGGGGCGGTGGGTGGAGGAGGAAGTCTTGCCCCCTCGGGCCCTGCGTCTCGCGGCGATTCAGTCGCTCAGGCCTTGACGATCCTGACCGCGCACTTCTTGAAGTCGGTCTCCTTCGAGATGGGACAGGTGGCGTCCAGGGTCAGCTTGTTCACCAGCCGCGCCTCGTCGAAGAAGGGCACGAACACCAGGCCCGCCGGCGGCTTGTTGCGCCCGCGCGTCTCCACGCGCGTCTGCATCTCGCCGCGGCGGCTGATGATTCTCACCACGTCGCCGCGCTTGAGGTCGCGCTTCCTGGCGTCCTCCGGGTTCATGTACACCAGGGCGTCGGGCACCGCCTTATGCAGCTCGGGCACGCGCCGGGTCATGGTGCCCGTATGCCAATGCTCCAGCACGCGCCCGGTGCACAACCACAAGTCATACTCGCTGTCCGGCTCCTCGGCGGCCTTCTGGTAGGGCAGGGCGAAGATGCGCGCCTTGCCGTCGGCGTGGCCGTAGAACTTCACGCCCTCGCCCGCCTTGACATAAGGGTCATAGCCCTCGCGGAAGCGCCACAGGGTCTCCTTGCCGTCCACCACCGGCCAGCGCAGCCCGCGCGCCTTGTGGTAGAGGTCGAAGTCCGCCAGGTCGTGGGCCTTGCCGCGGCCGAAGGCGGCGTATTCCTCGAACAGGCCCTTCTGGATGTAGAAGCCGAAGTGCTGGGACTCGTCGTTCATGTAGTTCTTGATGGCATGGGCGTTGACCCTGGCCACGTCGGCCAGGGGGTACTTGTTCACCTGGCCGTTGGCGAACAGCACCTCGAACAGGGTCTTGCCCTTGTACTCCGGGTTCTTGTCCAGGATTTCCGCCGGCCATACCTCGTCGGTCCTGAAGCGCTTGGAGAACTCGACGATCTGCCACAGATCCGATCTTGCCTCTCCCGGCGCCTTCACCTGCTGGCGCCAGAACTGGCCGCGCCGCTCGGCATTGCCGTAGGCCCCCTCCTTCTCCATCCACATGGCGGCCGGCAGGATGAGGTCGGCGGCCAGGGCCGTGACCGTGGGATAGGCGTCGGACACCACGACGAAGTTGTCGGGATTGCG
>JBMOQT010000268.1:0-3600 GCA_049320945.1 Pseudomonadota bacterium | reverse complement strand
CGCCCGCCGCCAGCGCCGCGGCGATGCGCTTGATACCCCGCAGCACTACGGTGCGCACCTTGGGATCGCCCAGGGTGAGCACGCGCAGGTGCTGCACATGGTCCGCGTACAGTTCCACGGCGTGCACAAGGCGCTGGTTGTCCACCAGGGACAGCCAGGTGCTGCGGAAGCGGGCGTTGAATTCCATGAAGGCCTCGTTGTCGTTGGCCTTGTGGGCGGCCACGCCGGCGTCCACCACCTTGGCGATCAGTTGCCGCACCGCGGGATCGGTGCCGAAGCGCGCCACGTGGCGCAGGGCCGCCGGCTCCAGCAGGCAGCGCACTTCGTAGATGTCGTCCACGTCCTTGAGGCTCAGGGCCGGCACCACGAAGCTGCGGCCGTCGGACACTACCAGGCCTTCGCTCGCCAGGCGCGTCAGGGCCTCGCGCACCGGGGTGCGGGACACGCCCAGGGAGGCGGCCAGGGCCACCTCCTGCAGGGGCTGGCCGGGCAGGATCTTGCCGTTGCGCAATTGTTCGCGCAGGGTGCGATAGACCTGGTCGCCCAGGGCAAGGGGACGCTCGAGGGGCTTCAGGGAAGAGACCAAGGGCATGCCTCCAGTCGTCGGGGAAACGCAGGGCCCCCGTGAGGAATGAGTGACTTGTGTACTGTATACATTAATCGCGGTCGCGTAAAGGGTGCCGGCGTTTCCTCGCCTAGTTTTTTCGCGTAAGCTCGCTCTCGGCTCGCCAACAGAAACCGGGTGTCATGACTACAGCAAAATGTCCCGTGTGCGGAGGGCCGGTCCTGCGCATCCGGCGCCGCCTCGTCGACCGCATCATCAGCCTGCTGCGTCCCGTCGCGCGCTACCGTTGCCAGTCGGCGCGCTGCCAGTGGGAGGGCAATCTGCCCAAGCCGCGCTGACAGGCGCCGCCGAACCTATATCCGGCACCCCAGCCGGTACCCCTCGTGGATCGCCTGGTCCAGGCCGCGGGCGATGACCGTGTCGCCGGCGCCGTGCAGCTCGTCCACCATCCACTGGAATTCGTGGAACAGGTCGTGGTTGGGCTTGCGCGGGCCGGACACGATCACCATCTGGGCCGGCACGAAGCTCTCCTCACCCTTGGCGTTGCGGACATAGGCGCCCTCGGCCGTGATGCGCGCCAGGCGCGTGGAAGTCAGGGTGCGGATTTCCAGCTCCTCGACCCAGGCGGTATGGCGCCACTTGAACGAGGGCATGACGTCGTCGGCGATGCGCTTGTTCTCCTCCACCAGGACCACCTCGCGGCCGGACTTCTTTAGGTTCTCGGCGAGGGTCAGGCCGATCTTGCCGGCGCCGACGATGATCACGCTGCGGGGCGCCTCGATGCGTCCGTGGGCCACGTCCAGGGCGTCCACCAGCCGTTCGTGGCCCTCCAGGTGCCGGTAGGCGTCCAGGTCGGTGCGGGCGCCCGCCGCGACGATGCACACGTCGTACTGGTGCAAGACGCTCCTCATGAACTTGGCGTTGGCCTCGGTGTTGAACTTGATCTCCACGCCCAGCTTCTTGGCCATCACTTCGTAATGCTTGATCACCGACAGCAGATCGTCCGGACGGGCCAGGTCGTTGCCGGCGTAAGCTACCAGATTGCCGCCGATGCGCTCGCCCTTCTCGAACACAGTGACATCATGGCCGCGCTTGCGCGCGGTGATGGCCGCTTCCATGCCGGCGGGGCCGGCGCCGATGATCATGATCTTTTTCTTCACCGCCGCCGGGGTGATGTGGTACTCGGGCTCCACCTCGTGGCCCAGGGCCGGGTTCATGGTGCAGGTGTAGGGCAGGTCGCGGAACAGGCGCGACAGGCAGTTGAGCGACCCGATGCAGCGGCGCACCTCGTCCAGGCGGTCCTCGGCCGCCTTGTGGATCAGCTCCGGGTCGGCCAGGAGCGGGCGGCACACTTCCCAGTAGTCGAACACGCCGTCGCGGATGCACTCGTCGGCCATGCGCGGATCGGGCAGGCGGTTGCCGAAAGTGATCAGGGTGTTGGGGAACAGCTTCTTGGCCTTGGCCGCGAGATAGTTCCAGTGGCCCGGCGGCACGTCGCGGCCGATGGAGGACTCGGGCGCCTCCTGCCAGCCCACGGTGACCGAGATCATGTCCACGCCGCAGTCCACCGCCTGCTGCATCAGCTCGAAGCACTCCTCCTCGGTGTTGCCGCCCCAGCGGTCCATGAGCTCCGCGCCGTTCAGGCGCACCACCAGCGGATGCTCGGGCGTGGCCTGCTTGATGGCGTCGATCAGCTCGCGCATGAAGCGGCCCCGATTCTCGAGGGAGCCGCCGTACTCGTCGGTGCGCTGATTGGTGAAGCGCGAGTTGAAGTTGGCCAGGAGATAGCCCATGAAGCTGGTGATCTCGGTGCCGTCGAAGCCGGCACGGATGGCGCGCTGGGCGGCCTCGGCGTGCTGCCGGATGGTGACCTTGATCTGCTCCTTGGTGATCTCCCGGGGCGGGCGGAAGTGGGGCAGGGTCTGGGGTACCACCGAGGGCTGGATGCAGTAGCCCAGGTCGATGCCGCCGTAGCGCCCGGCGTGCAGGATCTGCTGGATGGCCACGGCGCCGCCGTCGTGGATGTACTGGGCGATCTTCTCGAACTGGGGCAGGAACTTGTCGTCCCACAGGGCCACCTGACGGAAGTAGGCCTTGCCCTCGCCCAGGGGGTCGGGATAGGCGCCCTGGTTGGTGATGATGCCGCAGTCGGTGGACGCGATGACGCGCATGCGCGCCAGCTCGCGGGGCGTGATGTAGCCGTCGCGCGTGTTGTAGTTGGACACGCAACAGGCGCCGTACTTGACCAGGTTCTTGGTGGGGTACTTGCCGATGCGCCCGGGTTGGAACAGATGTTTCAGTTTCAGCTCGCCGGGGCGGCGTTGTTGCTGGGTTGCACCTGCCACGTCCTTCCTCCTTTGGTGTGGGCGCTGCCTCTCACGGGCAACGTCAGGACACTGGATACTGTATACACAACTCCTAGATACGTCAAATCCCCGCCTTGCGGCGGGGATGGACCTCCGTTACTTCGGCTTGGCCAGCACCTGCTCGGCGAAGCGCTCGTCGAACAGGGCGCCTTCCGCCACCAGCTGGCGGAAGCGCACGAAGTCGATCACGTCCTTGCCGGTCGTCTTCTTGGCGTCGAAGGCGTTGAAGCCCAGCCAGGCCTCGTGGTTCATGTTGGCGGCCAGCCAGTGGCGGTTGGCGAGCTTCATCTGGTCCCAGAAGAACTTCTTCTTGCCGCGGATGCCGTCGATGGAGGTGATCAGGCAGTTGGGGAACAGGTTGGCGAACTTCCACACCAGCTTGTTTACTTCCGCGTCGAGTAGCTCGAAGTCGGTCTTGCACTGGGCCATGAGCGCCTTGGCGGCGGCCACCTGGTCGGCGGCCACCGGCTCGCCGTAGACGATCTCGCCGTCATCCACGTACGTGTCGGTGCGCACCAGGGGGTTGCGCACCCACTGGCCGTCCTTCTTCAGCACCGGCACGGCCTTGGTGATGAGGCCCTTGGCCTTCATCTTGTAGGCGCTCCAGGTCTCGCAGGAGATGCAGTTGTACATGGCATCTTCCATGGACAGGAACCAGGGCAGGAAGTC
>JBMOQT010000267.1:0-3607 GCA_049320945.1 Pseudomonadota bacterium | reverse complement strand
CTTGGCCCAGGCCATCATCAAGCGCGTGTCGAGCAGGTAGTAGGGTGCGCGGCCGAAGGCGGACCAGGCCTCGGAAGGATGCTCCGCCACCGTGGCGGCGGCATAGTCGGCATGGTGGGCGAAGAACGCGCTGCGCTGGCCCTCGGCGATGCGCTGCTCCAGCGGCTTGGCGTCTTCGGCCGGGTCGAAGATCGCGGCCACGCGCAGGTAGTCCTTCATCGCGAACACGCTGCCGGCCACCATGAGCACGCCGGCGATGCGCAGCAGCGGCCCGAGCGGCGGACCGACCGCTTCCTGCGTCGAACCCTGCCGCGGCGCCGCACGGCCGCCCAGTGCATACCCCCAAGCCCAAGCCGTGGGCAGCAGGAAGTAGCCGTACCACAGCGGGTACTCCAGCGCGCTGTGGATCGATGCGAGCAGCACGCCGACAAACGCGGCACGCAAGGCGGCGCCCTCGGGCCCCTCGACTTTCCAGGTGCGCGCAAAGGCCTGCCACAGCGCCAGCAGCAACAGCCCGATCACCAGCGAGCCCAGCGGCACCCCCAGCTCGACGAGCAGCTGCAGGCCCAGGTTGTGCGTGTGGTCGAAGAAGGCGGTCGGCCGGCCGGGAAACGGCGTCAGCGACCAGGCGTAGTTGAACTCGCCAAAGCCGACACCGGTCCACGGCACCATGCGGATCAATGCCAGCGTGTTGGACCAGATGCCGAAGCGCGAGCCGGAGACGTCCTTCTCGGCCAGGCGCGAAGCGGCGCCGAAGGTGTGCTGGCCGTCGGCCGCCCACCAGGACATGGCGTACCAGCCGACGGCGTAAACCAATGGCGCGAGACACAGCATCAGCCGCGTGCCGCGCGCCAGCCGACGGTCGGCCATGCCCCATGCCGCCAGTACCGCCACGCCGATGAGGCCGGTGCGCGAGGCGGACAGCTCGATGCCGAACACCAGCAGCGCGAACATGGGCAGCGCGAGGCGCAGGCGCAACCGCCCACGCCGCTCGACCAAGGGAACGATGGCCACCGCGGACCACAGCAGAAGACCGCTCAAGTGGTTGGGCTGGCGAACGTTGCCCACCGCGCGGCCCGTCAGGCCCGAGCGGGCGATCAGTTGGCCATCGGCCCAGTCAGGCTGGAAGACCTGGACCAGCGCAATGCCGCTGCTCAACACGCCAGCGACCACCCACGCCACAAAGAACGCCCCGCCCCCCGCAGCGCCGCCGCGCTGGGAAGCCCCGTGCAGCGCGACGACGGTGGCCGCGGCGACGAAGGCCAGGACGGAAAGTGCCAACGGGGCAGGCCACGTGTTGCGCGCCCATGACCAGAGGCATGCGGCCGCGATGAAGATCAACGCCGTGAGCAGCGCGGCGGCGTCCTGCAACGGCCGCCGGGTCAGCTGCCCGCTCGCCGCGGTGACGAGCAGCCCCCAGAGTGCCAAGGAAGCGATCTGGTTGATGACCGTTGCGGAGGGCGAGATGCTGAGGGCCAGCAATGGCGGCAGCGCGACGGCCAGCGTCAGCAGCGTGAGCGCCAGCGGATCCAGCGGAGGTGATGGCGGACGATCAGGGGGCGAGGTCATCGGGCGGGAGTGTCGCATCCCCAGTTGAGAGCACCGGCGTCGCCGATAGCCCTATAGCGCGACACCAACACCTTCGCTTTTTCGGCGAACGCCGGGGCCGTTCATGGGCCTGGGACGCTCAAAAGAACCCGTCGTAGCGTAGGAATCCGACCACATCACCCCTCTGATTCAATAGAACGGACCATCCCTGGGTGCGCGCAACCAGCGGAAGAAAGAAGGCAGAATGAATCTCTAGTCCTTGCCGGTGAATTTCGGCCGTAATCTCATCCCGCGCATCAGGGTACTGCTTTAGCAACTGAGAAGCGGGGCGTGCTTTCGCGGCTACATCCTGCCGCGACTGGTCATAAGGACGCCAATAGCTCGGTCGCTGTGATATGTCGATACCTTGGCTTGCAAGTTCGACCGATCTGAGGACTTCTTCCGGCTCGGACTTCCTCGTCCCCAGAAGCCAAGGTCCTGTGAGCGGCAGCGTTCGGAATTCGGGGGGGGCCGCGTGCAACTCTTGATGATCGACCATTGCCGCGGTAACGACTCGATATCGATCCACCTCGAAGACGAGTGCGATAGGGCGTGCTTGGATAGTTGTATAGATCCCATAGGCCAGCCCCGCCATCTGGAACGCTACGATGATCGCTAGGTCCTTGCTTAGATGTGACCAGCCTTTCCGCAGATCAAAGACGGCAAAAGTGAGCAGCGGGCCGAGGACCAGGTCGACAGAAATCACCAATATAAATAGCTCGCGTCCTCCGGAGATGTCGCGATAGGGAGTTGGATACCAAAGCCAGAAGACAAGGATCGCCGATAGCCCGGCGACGAAAGCGCTCAAGGCAAGGTGAATTGCCGCGGCCCGCATGCGGGCGCTCAGACTCGCTGATATCCGGTGCATCACCGTCAGTTTGTCTATCAACGGGACTGCGGAAGGTTCCGAGTTCATCGACATTCGGCGGGCGCGAGCGCCGCTGGCAACGTCGGGACAGTGAGCAAAGGAGCTGCCGCCACCCTCAACGCAACACCTCCCGCGTAGCAATCCCATCTCACAACATTGTTCGGCAAGGTGCCCGCCGCAAGGGCCACCCCCGCCGACGTCGGCTTAAGAACGAGCAAGTTACTACCTATGGGTGCCACGTTGCCGCGAAAGGCGATGGTGATTTCTCCGTTTGTTCCATTGATCGCGACACCCTGAACGCTCCTTGTTGTCGGCGAGATCCACGCTGCGCCGAGGACCGACATTCCAGCGGCCGCCTCCTCTCCTACGGTGGCCCTCGCAGAAGCGGCCATGTTCAGCCCTTCTGTCACCCGCGCTCGGATGGTATACGCCTGGTAAGCTGGCAATGCCACAGCTGCAAGGATGCTGACGATCGCTACCACAATCATCAGTTCGATTAAGGTGAATCCTTTGATTCGCCTCTTCATCGCGCCCTCCTTGGGTTCAAAAGAAAGGGCGCCCACGGGCGCCCTCCTACTGGCCGTGGCAGTTGCCCTCGGTTAGCGGCACTCAGCAGGCGCGAAGCGGATAGGCAGAGTGGGCGCGACCGTGGGACCAACACCACCAGCCCGAGCAGCGACACCGGCGGCATAGCAATCCCAGCGGATCGGACCACCGGGAACCGTGCTGGCGGTGGCAGTACCAGCCAGTACCGCATTCGCGCCACCACCAGCCGGAGGAGCGGACGGTTGCAGTGTGAGCGTATTCGAGCCAGCCGGAGCCACGTTCGCGTTGTACGTGATCATGATCTGACCATCGTCGACATCGATGGTGATACCGTTGGCGGCCACACTACGCGTGGCATTCGGGATACCGGTATAGCCAGCGCCGAAGGCGTTACCGTTAGCGGCGTTTTCAGCCACTGCGCTCTTTGCGTCGGCGGCGAGCGTCAAGCCTTCGGTCACACGAGCTCGAACCGTGTAATCCTGATACGCCGGCAGCGCCACCGCCGCCAGGATGCCGATGATGGCCACGACGATCATCAGTTCGATCAGCGTGAAGCCTTGTTGAACGCGTTTCATGGAGGAACTCCTTGGGTTGAAGGAAACGGGG
>JBMOQT010000266.1:0-3676 GCA_049320945.1 Pseudomonadota bacterium | reverse complement strand
GAGGCGCAGGGCGCCGAGCAGCGGCGCCGCCGGCGGCGCGTCGATGCGGGACGAATGGCCGACGTCGCGATTGTCGAAGCGCACGACCCGGAAGCCGCGTGCCGCCAGGCGGGCACAGAAGGCTTCCTCCCAGGCGATCATCTGCTGGGCAAACCCGGCGATCAGCAGCAGCGGCGGCGCGCCGTTCAGGCCGAAGGTCTCGTAGGCGATGCGCACGCCGTTGCACTCGGCAAGACCGCCGCGGCGATGGGGCAGCAGGCGCGGGGAGGCGGCGCCCAGGAGCATAGACAGCCAGGCCTTGGTTTTTTCCAGCATCGGGCAGCGGTGGGGGAAGGTCGTGGTCCCCTCGCCGGGAATCGAACCCAGATTTGCCGCTTAGGAGGCGGCCGTTCTATCCATTGAACTACGAGGAGCCCGTTGGGGGCCGCGTATTTTAGCCCGTTCGGTATAATCCCGCCATTCGCGCCGTCCCCGCCGCGGCCATGGCCTCCCTCAGACAGCTTCCCGCCACCGTCGTCGTCCTCGGTTTCGTCAGCTTCTGCAACGATCTCGCGTCCGAGATGGTGACGCCGCTTATCCCCATCCTGCTCGCCGCGGTACTGGGCGCCGGGCCGGTGGTGCTGGGGCTGGTGGAGGGCGTGGCGGATGCGGTGTCGGCCTTCCTGCGCCTGTGGTCCGGGCGCTATTCCGATGTGCTGGGCGGGCGGCGCAAGGGGCTTACCCTGGCGGGCTACCTGCTGTCCAACCTGGTCCGCCCGCTCATGGGGCTGGCGGCAAGCTGGCCCCAGATCGTCGCCCTACGCGCTACGGACCGGCTGGGCAAGGGCCTGCGCAGTGCGCCGCGCGACGCCCTGGTGGCCGACGCCACGCCGGAGCCCCTGCGCGGCCTGGCCTACGGCTTCCACCGCGCCATGGACAACGGCGGCGCCATGGGCGGCGCCCTGCTGGCGGCGGCGCTGCTGGCGTGGACGCCCCTGTCCCTCACCCAGATCATCCTGCTGTCGGCCATCCCCGGTCTTGCCGGCGTGCTGCTGGTGCAGCTGGGCGTGCGCGAGGCGCGGCGGCCGGCGCCGGCCCATCGCGCCGAGCTCGACCCGCGGCCCGCCTGGAGCGCCCTGTCGCCGGTGATGCGCGCCTACCTGCTGGTGCTGGCGCTGTTCACTTTCGCCCGCGCCTCCGAGACCTTCGTGGTGCTGCGCGGCCACCAGATGGGGATGGGCGTGGTGGAGCTGCTGCTCATGTGGTCGGGCTTGAGCTTCGCCAAGTCCCTGTCGGCCTGGCTGGGCGGCGGCTGGGCCGACCGCTGGGGGCACCGGGTGCTGGTGATGTACGGCTGGCTGGCCCACGGTGCCGCCTTCGCCGGCCTGGCCCTGGTGGGCTCCCCGGCCGGCCTGTGGCTGGCGGCGCTGGGCTACGGCCTGCTCACCGGCGCGGCGGAAGGGGCCGAGCGCGCCGTGGTGGGCGAGATGGCCGCGGCTCCGGAGCGGGGCACGGCCTTCGGCTGGTACAACATGGTGCTGGGCCTGGCCGCCATTCCCGCCGGCCTGTTGTTCGGCACCGTGTGGCAGGCCCTCGGCGCCGGCGCCGCCTTCGCCATGGCGGCGGCCCTGGCCTGGCTTTCGGCCGCCTTGATGAACGGATTGGTATTGCGGCGCGCAGCGCGCGCCCGGTCATGACATGCCCATACTCACCCTGGAAAACGCCTGCCTGGCCTACGGCCATGTGGCCCTGCTGGACCACACCGAGCTGCAGATCGACGCGGCCGAGCGCGTCGCCCTGATCGGGCGCAACGGCAGCGGCAAGTCGAGCCTGCTACGCATCCTCGCCGGCCAGGGGCAGCTGGACGACGGCACCCTGTGGCGCGCGCCGGGCTTACGCGTCGCCTACGTGCCCCAGGAACCGTCGTTTGCGCCGGGGCAGGACGTGTTCCAGGCGGTGGCCGCGGGCCTGGGCGAGCTGAGCCGGCTGCTGCTGGCCTACCACGAGGTGTCGCGGGAGCTGGCGCAGCATCCCTCGGAGGCGCTGCTGGAGCGGCTGAGCGAGCTGCAGGCGCGCCTGGAGCAGGGCGACGCCTGGCGCCTCAACACGCGCGTGGAGCAGACCCTGTCCCAGCTGGGCCTGGACGGCGCTGCGGCGGTGGATACCCTGTCGGGCGGCGGCATCAAGCGCGTGGCCCTGGCCCAGGCCCTGGTGAGCGAGCCGGACCTGCTGCTGCTGGACGAGCCCACCAACCATCTGGATATCGACGGCATCCTGTGGCTGGAGAAGCTGATCGCCGATTACCGGGGCGCGGTGGTGGTCGTCACCCATGACCGGCGCTTTCTCGACGCCGTCGCCACGCGCGTGGTGGAGTTGGACCGGGGGCGGCTCGTGAGTTTCCCAGGTCGCTTCGCCGCCTACCAGGAGCGCAAGGCGGAGATGCTCGCCGTCGAGGCCCAGCGCAACGAGAAGTTCGACAAGCTGCTGGCCCAGGAGGAAGTGTGGATCCGCAAGGGCATCGAGGCGCGGCGCACCCGCAACGAGGGCCGGGTGCGGCGCCTGGAGGCCCTGCGGCGCGAGCGGGCGGCGCGGCGCGAGCGCCAGGGCACGGTGGATTTCAGCCTCAGCCGCGGCGAGCTGTCGGGCCGGCTGGTGGCGGAGCTGGAGCACGTGTCCAAGGCCTTCGGCGACAAGCAAGTGGTGCGGGATTTCTCCTGCCGCATCCTGCGGGGGGACAAGATCGGCGTCATCGGCCCCAACGGCGCCGGCAAGACCACGCTGCTCAAGCTGATCCTGGGGGAGCTTGCGCCCGATGCCGGCACGGTGCGCCTGGGGGCGAGGCTCTCGGTGGCCTATTTCGACCAGTTCCGCGCCGCCCTGGACCCGGAGGCCGCCATTGCCGATGTCATTTCCCCGGGCGGCGACTACATCGAGGTGGGCGGCCAGAAGAGGCACGTGGTGAGCTACCTGGAGGACTTCCTGTTCCCCGGCGCGCGCGCCCGCTCGCCGGTGAGATCCCTGTCGGGCGGCGAGCGCAACCGCCTGCTGCTGGCGCGCCTGTTCAGCCGGGCTGCCAATGTCATCGTGCTGGACGAGCCCACCAACGACCTGGACATCGAGACCCTGGAGCTCCTGGAAGCCCTGCTGGCCGACTACGACGGCACCGTGTTCCTGGTGAGCCACGACCGCAGCTTCCTGGACAACGTGGTGACCCAGGTGATCGCCGCGGAGGGCGCGGGCCGCTGGCGCGAGTACGTGGGCGGCTACGAGGACTGGCTGCGCCAGCGCCCGGCGCCGCAGCCGGTGGCAAAGCCCGCCCCCCGGCCCCAGCCCGAGCCGCGTGCGGCCCGCCCCGAGCGGCCGCGCGGCAAACTGTCCTACAAGGAACAGCGCGAGCTGGAAGCCCTGCCCGAGCGCATCAGCGCCCTGGAGGGGGAGCTGGCGGCGGCTGCGGCGCGCCTGGCGGATCCCGCCCTGTATCGGGAAGCGCCCCAGGAGGTGCGCAGCCTGCACGAGCGGGTGGGCAAGCTGGAGGCGGAGATCGAACAGGCCATGGCGCGCTGGGAGGAGCTGGAGGCGCGCAACGGCTGACCCGCGCGGCCGCCACACGGTTTCAGAGCTTCAACGCCCCCAGCAGATTGCTGTAATCGTCGGTCCACGGGATGCGCTTGTCGCGCTCCTCGTCCCGGGCCGCGGC
>JBMOQT010000265.1:0-3828 GCA_049320945.1 Pseudomonadota bacterium | reverse complement strand
CATCATCGACGGCTTCTTCTTCATCCTCACCCTGCGGCTGCGCAAGCAGCGCGAGCTGCAGGGCGTGAGCGCCGGCGCCAACCGCATCAACCCTGACAAGCTCAACGAACTGGACCGCCATATCCTCAAGGAAGCCTTCAAACAGGCGCGCAAGCTGCAGAGCCGCCTGCGTCTCGACTTCCGCCTGTGACGCTCGCCGGACGCGTGCTCGAGCAGGATGTTGCGGCGCAATAACCAAGCGCTGAATTTTCCTTGCTTTTCCACCAGTGCGGCGCAGGCGGAAGGGGTTTACCTGACGGGAATGTCAGCCTATACTTGCTGCGCAAGTCGCTATTAAGAGACATCCCCCACCATATAAAGCCCCGGCAAACGGGCGCGAATAGCGGCTGGTCCATCACGGTAGTTCTTTGCTGCTGCCCATCTTCGGAGGAGAGATTACATGCAGTTAACCGAGAAGCATCGGGAGTACTGGCGGCGGAACCTGCGCGTCACTGCGGTTTTGCTGCTCGTATGGGCTCTGGTCACCTTCGTTCCCATCTATTACGCCAAGGCGTTCAACGAGATCAACTTCTTCGGCTGGCCCCTGGGCTTCTACATGGGCGCCCAGGGCTCGCTGATCGTCTATGTGTTTCTGATCTGGCTCTACGCCCGGATCATGGACAAGCTCGACCGTGAATACGGCGTGCATGAGGAGGAATAAACCATGGCTGTCGATCAGAAAACATTCGCCGCGAACCTGAAGCGCTACTACAGCTTCTACACGGGCGGCTTCGTCGCCTTCGTCATCCTGCTGGCCATCGGCGAACAGATGGGCATGACCGCGAAGTGGATCGGCTACGTCTTCATGTTTGCCACCATCGCCCTCTATGCCGGCATCGGCGTCATGAGCCGCACAGCCGACGTGTCCGAGTACTACGTGGCGGGCCGGCGCGTTCCGGCCGTGTTCAACGGCATGGCGACGGGCGCCGACTGGATGTCGGCCGCCTCCTTCATCGGGATGGCCGGATCGTTGTATTTCGGCGGCTACCAGGGGCTGGCTTTCGTGATGGGCTGGACCGGCGGCTATGTGCTGGTGGCGCTGTTCCTGGCGCCGTACCTGCGCAAGTTCGGCCAGTTCACCATCCCGGACTTCCTTGGCGCGCGCTACGGCGGCAACGCCGCACGCATGGTGGGCGTGTTCGGCGCCATTCTCGCCTCCTTCACCTATGTGGTGGCCCAGATCTACGGCGTGGGCATCATCACCAGCCGCTTCATCGGCATCCCGCTGGAACTGGGCGTGTTCGTCGGCTTGGCCGGTATCCTGGTTTGCTCCTTCCTGGGCGGTATGCGCGCCGTCACCTGGACCCAGGTGGCCCAGTACATCATTCTGATCATCGCCTACCTGATCCCGGTGGTCATCATGTCGTACAAGGTGACCGGCGTGCCGATCCCGCAAGCGGTGTACGGCGGCGTGCTGCAGAAGCTGGGCGAGAAGGAAAAGACCCTGTTCGACAGCCCCAAGGAGCAGGAAGTCCGCAAGATCTACACCGACCGCGCCGCCGCGCTCGACGAGAAGATCAAGGGTCTCCCCGCCACTTTGGAGACCGAGCGTCAGGCGCTGACCCAGAAGGTGAATGACCTCAAGAGCCAGAACGCCCCGGCCAAGGACATTGCCGCTGCCGAGAAGGCCCTGGCCGACCTGCCCAAGACTCCGGACGCCGCCAAGGACGCCTGGACCAAGGCCAAGGCGGCCGCCGAAGCCAGCGCCAAGAAGCCGGCGGCCCACGCCGCTGCGCATCCGGGCAAGGACGAGAAGGCTTCCGACGTCGCGCGCCTGAACTTCATCGCCCTGGTCATCTGCCTGATGGTGGGCACCGCCGCGCTGCCGCACATCCTGATGCGCTACTACACCACGCCCAGCGTGCGTGAGGCGCGCCACTCGGTGTTCTGGTCGCTGTTCTTCATCTTCCTGCTGTACTTCACGGCGCCGGCTTACGCGGTGTTCGCCAAGTGGGAGGTGTACAACAACCTGGTGGGTACGGCGATCGCTTCGCTGCCGGCTTGGGTGGCATCGTGGGGCAAGGTCGGCCTGGTGAAGATCGCCGACATCAACGGCGATGGCATCCTGCAATTGGCCGAGCTGACCCTCAACACCGACGTCATCGTGCTGGCGACGCCGGAAATCGCGGGCCTGCCCTACGTGATTTCGGGCCTGGTGGCTGCCGGCGGTCTGGCCGCTGCGCTGTCTACCGCCGATGGTCTGCTGCTGACCATCGCCAACGCCCTGTCCCACGACGTGTACTACAAGATGATCGACCCCCATGCCTCGACCCAGCGCCGCCTCGTTGTATCCAAGGCGCTGCTCCTGGTGGTGGCGGTGATCGCGGCGTACGTGGCCTCGCTCAAGCCCGACAACATTCTGTTCCTGGTGTCCCTGGCGTTCTCCTTCGCCGCGGCGACGTTCTTCCCGGCCCTGGTCTGCGGGGTGTTCTGGAAGCGCGCCAACAAGTGGGGCGCCGTGCTCGGGATGATCGCCGGTCTGGGTACGACCTTCTACTATGCCTACATCACGCACCCGTTCTTCGGCGGCAGCATGAAGGCGGCCTGGTTTGACATCAACCCGATTTCCTCCGGCATCTTCGGTATCCCGGTGGGCTTTGCGGTACTGATCGTCGTCAGCCTGCTCACCGCGGCGCCCGAGAAGGAAGTGCAGGATCTGGTGGAGCACGTGCGGTATCCGAGCCTGGAAGGCGACATCGATACCGCCGGCCGATAAAAATTAGGAGGAGGGTGTAGCAGTAGGGGGCCCGCGCAAGCGGGCCTTTTTTTCCCTGCAGCGAGTGCCAGGGGCGATTGATTCTGCTAGAATGCGCCGCTTCGCGGAGAGATGACCGAGCGGTCGAAGGTGCACGCCTGGACAATGACGTGCGCCGAAGGCGCAGGTCATTGCGGCGAAGGCTAACCGGCGGCAGCCGGTTAAGCGCGCAGCGCGGCCGAAGCCAAAGCGTGGTACAGCGGAGAGATGACCGAGCGGTCGAAGGTGCACGCCTGGAAAGCGTGTGTACGGCCTAAAACCGTACCGAGGGTTCGAATCCCTCTCTCTCCGCCATTAAAACGGCGATCACCCGGGTCGCTTTGCATCTCCCTGTCAGTCGTCCCCCACGTAGTGGATGTCGACCCGGCGTCCGTTCCCCTTACGGTAGGATTCCTCGCCGTAGCTCACCACCCGCATGCGCCGTTCCGGCACGCCCAGGGATACCAGCTTTTCCCGCACCCGTTGGGCGCGCCGTTCCGCCAATGCCACGTTGTACTCCCGGCTGCCCAGTTCATCGGAATGGCCTTCCAGAACGATCCAGCGATCCGGATTTGCCCGGAATTCCCGGGCCACCGCCTCGAGAGCGGGCAGGGAGATGTTCCTGATGCGGTCGCTGTCACTGGCGAACAATACTGTGTAAGCGGGTCTTGTCCGGGGCGGGACGGTCTCGGCGGCGCCGGGGGCGGGTTCGGCGGGTGGCGCCGGGGCGGCGGCTGCCGGCTGGGCGGGTATCGGCGCGTGCGGCGTGGCCGCCGGGGCCGGCGGGCTTGCGGGAGGTAGTTGCGCACAGGCGGCGAGCAGGGAGCAGGCGGCGGCCAGCAGGCGTGAGCGCACGCGGGCGGCGCCGGCACGGGGCGCGGCGCCCGGCAGCTGCAGATCCAGGCTTGTGGCATTGTCCATTCTGAGCGGGATCAAAAAAAATGCCCCTCCAGGGAGGGGCTCAATGAGCAGGTTGTCCGTCCTGCTGGCTGTTAAGACTGCAGGCGTCCGTCCCGTGCTCTCTCCTCAAATCTTCCACAGGCCCGACGGACAGG
>JBMOQT010000264.1:0-3872 GCA_049320945.1 Pseudomonadota bacterium | reverse complement strand
CTCGGCTCCCCGCCCAGCTGGCGCAGCTCCCGCGCCACGTATTCGCGCGCCATGGGAATCACTTCCACCGGCAGGGGGAAGCGTCCCAGCGTGGACACCAGCTTGCTGTGGTCGGCGATGCACACGAACTTGCGCGCCACCGCGGCGACGATCTTCTCCCTGGTCAGCGCCCCGCCGCCGCCCTTGATCATGCGCAGCCCCTCGTCCACCTCGTCGGCGCCGTCCACATAGACCGGGATGTCGGCCACGTCGTTGAGGTCGAGCACGGCGATGCCGTGGCTGCGCAGGCGCTGGGCCGAGGCCTCGGAGCTGGCTACGGCGCCGGCGAAGCGCTGCTTGATCTTGCCCAGCTCGTCGATGAAGTAATTGGCCGTAGAGCCGGTGCCGACGCCGATCACGGCGCCATCGGTGAGATAGGCCAGGGCGGCGCGGGCCACCGCTTGTTTCAGTTCGTCCTGGGTCATGAGTTGTGGTTGCCTTCGAGCATGGAATGCCCGTTCGCCAAAGGAAATGCCATTGTATGCGCCCGGGACGCGGGCGCAAAGACGGCGCGGTCAGCCCGGGGGCGCGGCCACTTCCTCGTAGACCACCAGGTCGAAATCGCGCCCCTGCTCGACCAGTTGCAGCAGGCGCAGGTGGCTGGCCTGGCCCTCGAACACCATCTTGACGACGCGGCCGGGCACGAACTTGCCCCGCTCCAGCAGCAGGGTGCGGGAGATGGACGACACCAGGATGGCGTCCTGCCACGCGGCTGCCATCAACTCCGGCACCAGGCTCCAGGGGCTGCGCTCCTGCTCTTCCAGGGTCACGTACTGCACCGAGATGGGCGTCCCGGGCAGGACCTCCACGCCCACGACCCGCCGGCCCTGGCCGCCACGGCCGATGCGCCGAAGGATGCCCACGCGCCAATCGATGCTGTCCTTGGCGCGGAAGCCGATCAGGGCGCCCACCCTCAGCCAGCGCCGGTGGTGGCTCAGCGCCGCCCCCAGGCCGCGCTCGCTGATGTCCAGCAGGGCCCATTGCTCCATCAGCTCCCGGTCGCCGGCTGTCTCCAGTTGCTGCAGCACCGCCATCTTGTCCAGGGGCAGCTCGGCGTCGGGCGCCGCGGGGGCGTTTTCCTGGACGTGGCCGAAACGGGAGGTGTGGTGGGCCATCATCTCCAGATAGGTCTTGTAGCTCAGTTGCCGGCCGGAGCGGGCGAAGCAGGAGGCCGCCACCATGCGCCGCACCTGGGAGAAGTCATGCACCGCCAGCAGCTCGGCATCCGTCTTGCGCCGGGCGTGGCGCCGCCGCGGGGGTTCGCCCAGCCAGTGGTCGCACAGCAGCTTCAGCAGGCTGCGGTAGTCCTCCAGGCTGCAGCCCGTGTCGGCCAGGGCCTCGGGGACGTCGTCGCGGCTCGCCGCTTCCTTCATGAGGCTGAACACGTAGGGACCGAGCTTGCCCACGCCGAAGTAGCGCGCCGAGGGCGGGCGCTCCCCGGAGGGCGCGCTGCGCAGGGGGCCCTGGTCCCCTGCCACATCCACGTAGTAGGGCGCGGTGGCGCCCGGCTCGTCGCGGAACAGGATGCCGTGGCGCTGGTGGCCGATGAGGCGATCGGCGCAGGCGATCTGGGGCGGCGTCAGGTTCTCGCCGGGCGCCACTTCCAGCAGCACGCCCCACAAGTATTCCGCCAGCAGGGTGGTGGCGTCCGCCCCGGCATAGGGCGTGACGCGCAGGTGGGCGACCGCCTGGCTGCGGCCCTCCGCCAGCAGCTCGTGGGCGGCACGCCAGAAGCCGGCATCGGGGTAGCGGTAGCGCAGCCGCAGTAGCAGCTTGCGCCGCATCAATGCATGCATGGCGCGCACGGCCAGCAGGGCCGGCAGGTTCTTGTCGCCGGCCACCTTCTCGTCCTTGGCGGCGGCGAGCGCCAGGCGATAGGCCGCCGCCAGGCGCTCGTAGTGGGCGGCGAGGACCAGCCAGGGGCCTTCCTGGACCTCTTCCCCGGGCTGGCCCAGCAGCTCGCGCCGGCAGGCCTCGAGGACGCCCCGGCCCGCCTCGTCCAGCTTGCGCACGGCCCGGATCAGAACCCGGGCGGGCGCAGGCGGCAGCTCCTCGACCGACTGCAGCCAGTTGCCCAACTCGGGCAGGGCAGCGGCGGGGGAATGCCAGGGGAGGCTGTCGATCACTTCCTGCAACCCCTTGTCGGTCTGCAGGGGGTGGCTCGTCTCGTCGCCGCGGCGCAGCCGGGATTTGAACCAGTCCAGCATCACGTCCCCACAATGGTGCGTCGGGCGCACGATAGCACAGGCGCACGCGGGCGAATGCCAAAAAAAACCGCCGTGGAACGGCGGTTTTCACGAGGTCAAAGGAGAGAGCGTCGTTGTTATCTCTTGCGCATGGGGGGCAGATCGGTACACACCCCCTCGGACACCTCCGCCGCCAGGCCGATGGACTCGCCCAGGGTCGGGTGCGGATGGATGGTCTTGCCGATGTCCGCCGCGTCGCAGCCCATCTCGATGGCCAGGGCGATTTCGCCGATCAGGTCCCCGGCGTGGGTGCCGACGATGCCGCCGCCGACGATGCGGTGCGTCTGTTCGTCGAAGATGAGCTTGGTGAAACCTTCATCGCGCCCGTTGGCGATGGCCCGCCCCGAGGCGGCCCAGGGAAACTTGGCGGCGGACACCTGGATGCCCCGTTTCTTCGCCTCCTCCTCGGTGAGTCCCACCCAGGCCACTTCCGGGTCGGTATAGGCGACGCTGGGGATCACCTGGGCGTCAAAATAGGCCTTGTGCCCGGCGGCCGCTTCCGCTGCCACGTGGGCCTCGTGCACCGCCTTGTGGGCCAGCATGGGCTGGCCGACGATGTCGCCGATGGCGAAAATATGGGGCACGTTGGTGCGCATCTGGCCATCTATCGCAATGAAGCCGCGCTCGCTGACCGCCACGCCCGCCTTGTCGGCGCCGATCTTATGGCCGTTGGGCACGCGTCCGGCCGACTGCAGGATCATGTCATAGACCTGGGGCTCGGCGGGCGCATTGTCACCCTCGAACCAGACTTTCAGCCCCTCGTCCTGCGCCTCCACCTTCACCGTCCTGGTCTTGAGCATCACCCGGTCGAAGCGCCCGGCGTTCTTCTTCTCCCACACCTTTACCAGGTCCCGGTCCGGTCCCTGCATCAGGGCGTCGAGCATTTCCACCACCTCGATGCGCGCGCCCAGGGTGGAATAGACCGTGGCCATTTCCAGGCCGATGATGCCGCCGCCGATGACCAGCAGGCGCTTGGGCACGAAGGGCAGCTCCAGCGCCCCGGTGGAATCCACGATGCGGGGATCGTCCGGCACGAAAGGCAGGCGCACCGCCTGGCTGCCGGCGGCGATGATGCAGTGGCGGAAGCGGACGACCTTCTTCTCGCCGGTCTTGTCCTGCCCCTGGCCTGTGGTCAGTTCCACCTGCACATGGTGCGCGTCGAGGAAGCTGCCGTAGCCGCGCACCACCTCCACCTTGCGCGCCTTGGCCATGCCTGTGAGCCCGCCGGTGAGCTTGCCCACCACGCTTCCCTTCCAGGCGCGCAGCTTGGCGAGATCGAGCTGCGGTTTGCCGAAGCTGATGCCATGCTCGGCCATGGCCGCCGCCTCGTCCACTACCGCCGCCACGTGCAGCAAGGCCTTGGACGGGATGCAGCCGACGTTGAGGCACACGCCGCCCAGGGTGGGGTAGCGCTCCACCAGCACGGTCTTGAGTCCCAGGTCCGCGGCGCGGAAGGCGGCCGAATAGCCGCCGGGGCCGGCGCCCAGGACCAGCATGTCGCATTCGAGCGAGACCTCCCCCTGCCACGCCCCAGGCGCGGCAGGGGCCGTTCGCTCCCCTCGCCCGCCTGCGGGAGAGGGGCCGGGG
>JBMOQT010000263.1:0-3884 GCA_049320945.1 Pseudomonadota bacterium | reverse complement strand
GCATTCCCGCGCCACGGACTCGCTCAGGATCTCCGCCAGGCGGCGCACGCCGGGCCCGGCCAGCTCCGGGTCGGCGAGGATCAGGTAGAGCTCGACGAAGCGCTCCTCGCCGCCGCCCAGAGGTAGCGGCTTGAGCTGGCCGGTGGCAAGTTCCTCGCGGATGCGCTCCTCGGGGAACCAGGCAAAGCCGTGGCCCAGGCGCGCTGCTTCGATGGCCGTGGTGATGTTGCTGACGGTCCAGCGGCTCTCCACCTCCACCGTGGTCGCGCGCCGGTCGCGGCCAGGGCCCGTGTCGCGCACGGTCAGGTGGCGGTGGGCATGCAGGTCCTGGTAGCTCAGGGGGCGGCCCAGGGCGTGCAGGGGATGCTCCGGGTGGGCGACGGCCACCAGGCGCAGGCGCATCAGGGGCGTGCTGAGAAAGCCTGGCGGCACCCGGGGCGAAATGGCCAGATCCGCCTGGCCCTTGAGCAGGGCCTCGGGGGTGCCGCCCAGCACCGATTCGATCACCTCGACGCGGGTATGGGGGCTCTCCCGGCCAAACCGGGCCAGGCAGTCGATTAGCAGCCAGGTGGGGAACAGGATTTCCACCGCCAGATTGATTTCCGCCTCCCAGCCGGCGGAGAGCTTGCGGGCCGCCTTTTCCAGCTCGCTGGCCTCGGCCACCAGCGCCAGGGCCCGGCGGTAGAGCATGTGGCCGGTGGGCGTGAGTACCGCCTTGCGCCCCTGGACCTCGAATGCCTTCACCCCCAGCTGGGATTCGATCTTCTGCACCGCGTAGGTCACCGCCGACTGGCTCTTGTGCAGGACTTCCGCCGCCTGGGCGTAGCCGCCGGCGTCCACCACGGTGATGAGGGCGCGCCACTGCTCGAGAGTGATGTGGGGCGTGGGGGGAGAAGGTCTCATGATCTAACGATTAGATAACAATAAGCGAAATATTGTTCTTTTTTATCTTGTTTATAAATAGTTAAATGGCGCCGTCAATCTTCTTTCGGAGACCCATCCATGAAAACCCTGCTGCAAATCAACACCAGCCTTTTTTCCGGCAAGGGCCAGTCGAGCCAGCTGGCCAATGAGTTCGTCGCCGCCTGGCGCGGCCGCAATCCGGAGGGCCGCGTACAGGTGCGCGACCTGGCGGCGGAGCCGGTGCCCCACCTGGACGTGGAGCGCTTCCTGTCCTTCCTGGCCAAGCCTGAGGAGCGCACGCCCGAGCAGCAAGCCCTGGTCAGCTACTCGGATGCCCTGATCGAGGAACTGCGCGGCGCCGACGTCATCGTCCTGGGCCTGCCCCTGTACAACTTCGGCGTGCCGTCCACCCTCAAGGCTTACTTCGACCACATCGCCCGCGCCGGGGTCACCTTCAAGTACACCGAGACCGGTCCGGTCGGGCTGCTCACGGGCAAGAAGGCCTATGTCTTCGCCGCCCGGGGCGGCGTTTACGCCGGCACACCCCTTGATACCCAGACCGGCTATGTGCGCGGCTTCCTGAATTTCCTCGGTATCGCCGACGTGGAATTCGTCTTCGCCGAAGGCCTCAACATGGGTCCGGACAGCAAGAGCGCCGCGCTGGCGGCGGCACGCCAGCAGATCGAACGGCTGGCGGCCTGAACCGGTCCTAGCACCACGGAGCCCGCGAAGGAGAGCAGCATGGCCACACGCACCCTGCAGCAAGTGATCCCATCCCGGCCCGTCTCCGACGGCGCCGGGGTCAGGCTGCGGCGCAGCCTGGGGCAGAGCCAGGGCCTGCGGGTCGATCCCTTCCTGATGCTGGACGAGTTCTCCTCGGACAACCCCGAGGACTACATCGCCGGCTTCCCGCCCCATCCCCACCGGGGCTTCGAGACGGTGACCTACATGCTCGAGGGCCACATGCTGCACGAGGACCATCTGGGGCACAAAGGCCACCTGCGGAGCGGCGGCGCCCAGTGGATGACCGCCGGATGCGGCATCATCCATTCCGAGATGCCTCAGCAGGAGAGCGGCCGCCTGCACGGCTTCCAGTTGTGGATCAACCTGCCGGCCAAGGAGAAGATGAAGCCCGCCTCCTACCGGGACATCCAGGCCGAGGAGATCCCGCTGGTGGCGCTGCCCGGCGGCGGCCGCGTGAAGGTCATCGCCGGCACCCTGGCCGCCGACGGCCGGCAGGTCCCAGGTCCTATCCAGGGCCTGTCCACGGCACCCCTGTTCCTGGACGTGCACCTGCCTGCCGGGACGCGCTTCAGCCAGCCGCTCGCCGCCGAGCACAGCGCCTTCGTCTATCCCTACCAGGGCGAGCTGGCGGTCGGCGAGGATGAGCCCCGGCTCCTGCCGGCCCGGGCGGCGGGGGTGCTGTCGCCCGGCGAGCGGCTGGTGGTGAGCGCCGGCACGGAGGAGGCGCGCTTCCTGCTGCTGGCGGCGCGTCCCTTGCGCGAGCCCATCGTCCAGTACGGGCCGTTCGTCATGAACAGCCGCGAGGAGATCGAACAGGCGATTGCCGACTATCAGAACGGCACGCTGACCTCCCTGCAGTGAGGCGTGAGGAGTAAGGCGGAAGAGCTCTTGCGCAGAGGTCTGCCGCCCATGATCCGTTCCAGGGGCACCCCGCCCTGAAAACCGGAAGTGGTTTACTCTTCACTCCTCACGCCTCACTCCTCGCCCTCCATGAACCATCGCCAATTCCTGTTGCACCTGTTCCAGGCGGCGGTCCAGGCCGCCGCCCCCGCCCGCTGCCTGCCCGCCCATCTGCCGCCGCCGCCCCGGGGGCGCACCCTGGTGGTGGGCGCCGGCAAGGCCGCCGCCGCCATGGCCCAGGCGGTGGAGGAGCACTGGCACGGCCCCCTTTCCGGCCTGGTGGTGACGCGCTACGGTCACGGCGCGCCCTGCCGGCGCATTGAGGTAGTGGAGGCGGCCCATCCCGTGCCCGACGCCGCCGGCCTTGAAGCGGCGGGCCGCATCCTCGCCGCGGTGCGCGGGCTTACCGCCGACGACCTGGTGCTGTGCCTGATTTCCGGCGGCGGCTCGGCCCTGCTGTCCCTGCCCGCCCCCGGCCTCACCCTTGAGGACAAGCAGGTCATCAACCGGGCACTGCTCAAAAGCGGCGCCAACATCGCCGAGATGAACTGCGTGCGCAAGCATCTCTCCGCCATCAAGGGCGGCCGCCTGGCGGCGGCCTGCGCCCCGGCGCGGGTGGTGGCCCTGGTGATTTCCGACGTGCCCGGCGACGATCCCTCCGTGGTCGCCTCGGGGCCCACCGTGGCCGACCCCACCACCTGCGCCGACGCCCTGGCCATCCTGGAGAAATACGGCATCCGCGAGCCACGCGCGGCCCTGGATCATCTGCGCGCCGGACAGGATGAGACGCCCAAGCCGGATGACCCGCGCCTGGCCGGCGCCGAAACGATCGTCATCGCCAGCGCCCAGGGGTCCCTGGAAGCGGCCGCCCGACTGGCCCGGGATGCGGGCATCACGCCGGTGATCCTGGGCGACAGCATCGAAGGGGAAGCGCGGGAAGTAGCCCTGGTGCATGCCGGCATCGCCCGCCAGGCGGCGCGCCACGGCCAGCCGGCGGCGGCGCCCTGCGTGCTGCTGTCGGGCGGCGAGACCACCGTGACGGTGCGCGGCCACGGCCGCGGCGGGCGCAACACCGAGTTCCTGCTGGCCCTGGCCCTGGCCCTGGACGGTCATCCGGGCATCCACGCCCTGGCCGCCGATACCGATGGCATAGACGGCAGCGAGGACAACGCCGGCGCCTGGCTCGCACCCGACAGCCTGGCCCGCGCCGCCGCCTTGGGGATAGACGCCAAGCGGCGCCTGGCGGACAACGACGGCTACGGTTTCTTCGCCCCCTTGGGCGACCTGGTGGTCACGGGCCCCACCCGCACCAATGTGAACGACTTCCGCGCCATCCT
>JBMOQT010000262.1:0-3891 GCA_049320945.1 Pseudomonadota bacterium | reverse complement strand
AGGGGCCGGCCAGGTCGTCCACGCCCGCCTCCAGGTAGCGCACGGCATAGCCGCGGGCGGCGAGCACTTCCTGGAAAATGCCCAGGTCCTCGAAGGCGACATGGCGGATCACGGCCACGGTGGGGGCAGCAGAAGTCATTCTGGAAACCTCAGTTGAAACCGCTTTAAACGCAAAGATCGCAAAGACGCCAAGGGCGCAAAGAAGATCGACAGCTCACACCCGGCGGGTGGGCGCAACCGCCCGGGAAATTTCCTTTGCGGCCTTTGCGATACTTTGCGTCCTTTGCGTTAACTGCGGTTTTTAGGGTCATTGCGGTCTCCGGGTTGAAAGCCGACATATTAAGCAAGCGGGATCTTCCCTTCACCCGCCGCCTGCTGGTCCAGGCGCAGGCGCTCCAGCAGGGGCGCATCCTGCGCCCCTGCCCCCTGTCCCCATTCGTCGAAGTAGACCAGTTGGTCCAGGGGCAGCCGCGGCAGCCAGCCGGCAGTTTCCAGCTCGGGCCTGGCGAAGAAATGGCTCACGTAGCCGAGGCACAGGTAGGCGACCGGAACGACATGCCGGGGAATGCCCAGGGCCTGCTGCAGGGCGGCCTCCTTGAAGATGCTCACCCAGCCCACGCCCAGGCCTTCGGCGCGGGCGGCAAGCCACAGGTTCTGCACGGCGCACACACTGCTGTACAGGTCCATGGTCTTGATATGGGTGCGCCCCACCACCACCGGTCCGGTGCGGCTGCGATCGCAGGTGACACACAGGTTTACGGGCGCCTCCAGGATGCCTTCCAGCTTGAGGCGGCGATAGACCGCGCGCTTTTCTGCCTCGAACATGTCGGCCGCCTCGGCGTTGGCTTCCAGGAACGCCGCATGCACCCGCCCCTTGACCTCGGGCGAGCGCACCACGAGAAAATTCCACGGCTGCATGAAGCCGACCGAGGGCGCGTGGTGGGCCGCCACCAGCAGCCGGCTCAGCACTTCGTCGGGAACGGGCGTGGGCAGGAATTGGCCGCGCACATCGCGGCGGGTGAACATGGTCTGGTATACGGCCTCGCGGGCGGCGGCAGGGAGCCGGTGCGGATGGGTTTGGGTTTCCATATGAGTCCCCTTCAATGGCAAACAAAGGGCTGCCTGGCCGTGCAGCCGAAATCTCCCCGGGCCGGTCTTCTGACTCGGATTCACCTGGCCGCAGCGCCTTCCCGGAGCGATCCAGTGGCATCGTGCTGCGCCCATCCTCCTCACAGCGTTGGGCACGTGGCGGAATCACACCGCCTTCCCGATTCTCCCGCTCGGGGCGGGCACCAGGGGACTGGCGATGGTACCGGAGTTCAGCGCGAATGGGTATGGGGAAGGGGTATGGGATAATCGGCGCACCATGCGCAGCGACACCCTGATGATTCAAGGCACCACCTCGGATGCCGGCAAGAGCACCCTGGTGGCCGGGCTGGCCCGGGTGCTCAAGCGCCGCGGCGTGCGTGTGGCGCCCTTCAAGCCCCAGAACATGGCGCTGAACAGCGCCGTGACCGCCGACGGCGGCGAGATCGGCCGCGCCCAGGCGCTGCAGGCGCTGGCCGCGGGCCTGCCGCCCCACACGGATTTCAATCCCGTGCTGCTCAAGCCCAGCAGCGACCGGGCGGCCCAGGTGATCATCCACGGCCGCGCCGTGACCGACCTGGACGCGCGCGCCTATCACGAGTACAAGCCGCGCGCCATGGGCGCGGTGCTGGAGTCCTTCGCGCGCCTGACGGCCCAATACCAGTTCGTGCTGGTGGAAGGCGCCGGCAGCCCGGCGGAGATCAATCTGCGCGACCGGGACATCGCCAACATGGGCTTCGCCCAGGCGGTGGATTGCCCCGTGGTGCTGGTGGCGGACATCGACCGGGGCGGCGTGTTCGCCCACCTGGTGGGCACCCTGGAGCTGCTGGCCCCGGAGGAAAGGCAGCGGGTGGTGGGCTTCGTCATCAACCGATTCCGCGGCGACCTGGGCCTGCTGCAGCCGGGCCTGGACTGGCTCGAGCAGCGCACCGGCAAGCCGGTGCTGGGGGTGCTGCCCTATCTGCACGGCCTGTACCTGGATGCGGAGGATGCCCTGCAAACCCACGCCGAGGAGCGGGAAGCGTGCATCCGGGTGATCGCGCCGGCGCTGCCGCGCATCTCCAATGCCACCGACTGCGATGCCCTGCGCCTGCATCCGGAGGTGGCGTTCCGCTTCGTCGGCCCGGGCGAGCCGATTCCGCCGGCCGACCTGGTGGTGCTGCCGGGCAGCAAGAGCGTGCAGGCGGATCTCGCCTGGCTGCGCACCCAGGGCTGGGAGGCGGCGCTCAAGCGCCATCTGCGCTACGGCGGCAAGGTGATCGGCATCTGCGGGGGGCTACAGATGCTGGGCGCCCGGCTGCACGATCCCCTGGGCCTGGAAGGGGCGCCGGGCAGCGCGCCGGGACTGGCCCTGCTGGACCTGGAGACGACCCTGGAGCCGCGCAAGCAACTGGTCAACGTGCGCGGCGAGCTGATGCTGGAGGCGGGCGCACCCGTGGCGGGCTATGAAATCCACATGGGCGTGTCCCGCGGACCAGCCCTGGCCCGGCCCGCCCTGCGCCTGGCGGACGGGCGCGGCGACGGCGTCCTGTCCGAGGACGGGCAGATCCTCGCCACCTATGTGCACGGCCTGTTCGACACGCCCGAAGCCCTGGCCGCGCTGCTCGCCTGGGCGGGGCACCGGCCGCGGCAGCGGGTCGATCTCGCCGCCCGGCGCGAGGCCGACATCGAGCGCCTGGCCGACGCCCTGGAGCGCCACCTGGATCTCGCCGCCTTCATTCCTTCGTCATTTTTTCCCACGGCGGCGCCGGCGCCGCTATAATTCCCCTGCCGCCAACGCGGCGTTCGATTTCAGGTGCCCGGCCGCTTCTCGGTCGCCGGGTTAAACGGGAAACAGGTGAGCGGCCCCCCGCGAAGCCTGTGCTGCCCCCGCAACGGTAAGCGAGCAGGGCGCACCATCGATGCCACTGGGACATCCGTCCTGGGAAGGCGGTGCGCTTGACCCGCGCGAGCCCGGAGACCGGCCTGGACATCGAGATGGTCGGAGAGCCGCGGGGATCCGGCTTCCGGTACAGGATTGTCTCCTCTACCCTCCCCGGCGCTTTCCGTTTGTCCACCTCTGCGAAAGGAATACCGTGAAAGAGCTGGTCGTCGGCGGTGCCCGCTCCGGCAAGAGCCGTTATGCCCAGCGCCGCGCCCTGGAGAGCGGCCTGCCGGTCACGGTGGTGGTCACCGGCCAGCCGGGCGATGGGGAAATGGCCGCGCGCATCGCGGCTCACCGCCGGGAGCGCCCCCGGGAGTGGCAGGTGGTGGAGGCGCCGGTACAGCTGGCCGCCGCGCTCGCCGCCCACGCCGCCCCTGGACGCTGCCTGATCGTGGACTGCCTCACCCTGTGGCTGGGCAATGTCCTGGCCGAGGCCGCCACCCTGGACGACCCCCCGGACGCCGGCCGCCTGCCCCTGTTCGCCGCCGAGCGGCGCGCCCTGATGGCGACCCTGCCCGGGCTGCCGGGGGAGATCCTGCTGGTGGCCAACGAAGTGGGCCTGGGCATCGTGCCCCTGGGCGCCGAGACCCGGCTGTTCCGGGACGAGGCCGGGCGCCTGAACCAGGATGTGGGCAGCCTGTGCGAAGCCGTCACTTTCGTCGCCGCCGGCCTGCCCCTGGCCTTGAAACGCCCCGCTTGATCCCTTCAACCGCAGCATGAACCAGAGACTTTCCCGCATGGATTTCCTCATTGCCGAACCCGATACCGCCCTGGCCGCCGACCTGCAGGCCCTCATCGACAACAAGACCAAGCCCCTGGGCGCCCTGGGGCGGCTGGAGCGCCTGGCGCTGCAGATCGGCCTCATCCAGCAGCGCCTGAAA
>JBMOQT010000261.1:1955-4103 GCA_049320945.1 Pseudomonadota bacterium | reverse complement strand
CACAGGAACAGCTTGTCGCCGGCGGCCGCCGCGGCGGCGAACACCAGCAGGACCAGGGCGGCGGCGAAACGCCGGAAAACGGCACGCCGGGTCGGAGTATCCATATGGCGGGCGATTGTCCCACGGGGGCGGCGAGAGCAACAATCGTAAAATCGCGCTTTCTGTTCGAACCCATGAGTGCAGTGCATCCTCCTGCCATCTTTGTTCTCGGCCCCACCGCCAGCGGCAAGACCGCCGTGGCCATGGCCTTGGCCGAGCGCCTGCCCGTGGAGGTGATCAGCGTCGACTCCGCCCAGGTGTACATGGACATGAACATCGGCACGGCCAAGCCTGATGCCGCCATGCTCGCCGCCTGCCCCCACCACCTGATCGACGTCATCACGCCCGAGGAAAGCTATTCCGCCGCCCGCTTCCGCGCCGACGCCCTGCACCTGATGGCGGACATCACGGCCCGCGGCCGCGTGCCCCTGCTCGCCGGCGGCACCATGCTCTACTTCAAGGCGCTGCGGGAAGGCCTGTCGGAGCTGCCCCCGGCCGACCCGGAGCTGCGCCGCGACATCGAGGAGGAGGCGCAGCGCCACGGCTGGCCGGCGCTGCACGCGCAGCTGGCGCGGCTGGACCCGGACACCGCCGCCCGCCTCCAGCCCACCGATGCCCAGCGCATCCAGCGCGCCCTGGAGATCGTGCGCCTCACCGGTGCCCCCCTGGCCGCCAGCCTCGCCCGGCGCAGCCCGGAGCCGCTGCCTTACCGGGTGATTGCCCTGGCCCTGGCGCCAAGCCAGCGCAGCGTCCTGCACGAGCGCATCGCCCGGCGCTTCGACGCCATGCTGGCGGCGGGGCTGGTGGACGAGCTGGCGATGCTGCGCCGCAAGTACCGGCTCGACCCGGCGCTGTCGTCCATGCGCTGCGTGGGCTACCGCCAGGCGTGGGAATACGTAGAAGGGCGCAGCGACCGCGCCACCCTGCGCGAGACGGGCATCGCCGCCACGCGCCAGCTGGCCAAGCGCCAGCTCACCTGGCTGCGCGCCATGGCGCTGCCGACCCTGGACTGCCTGCGCCCCGACCTGGCGGCGGCGGCGTACGAGCACATCGCGCGCGAGCTGGGATGGTGAGGCGCAAATGCACCGCGTCAAACAATCGCCTGGCAACCGGTCAAGCGAGTAGTAACGCAGGGCATTACGCGTTGGGCCCCGCCTGGCGCACAGCACGCATCAGGCTCAAGTTGCGCCCGCCCCGGGCCGATAATCTTCGGGTCAGCAGAACCCGCCTCTGTCCATGAGCAACGCCGCCTCACCCCCTGCCAATGCCGACAAGCGCAGCTTGTTCGCGCGCCTCGCCGACACCCTGGACGCCCGGCTAGACCGCGCCCTGGCGCGCCTCCAGCGCCGCGCCGACGACGAAGTACGGGCCGACGATGATGCCGCGCCAGACGAGGCAGAGGCGGCGGCAGGCGACGGATCGCGCCTGAAGCTGCCGTTGCTGGTCGGCGGTGCGGCGCTGCTGGCCCTGGCCATCGGCAGCGGCGCCGCCTACCTCGCCCTGTCGAAGAAGATGCAGCGCCAGGCGGCCGAGCTGGAGAGGCAGTCGGAGGAACTGGCGGCGAAGACCCGGGCGCTGAGCGACGCGGAGAAACGCTATCTCGACCAGCAGCTCCAGCTGGCCAAGACCGAAAAGCGTCTGGCTAAAACCCAGGAACAACTGGATAGACAGCCGGCGCCCAAGCCGGAAGCCGCGGCCGGGACGGACAAGCCCCTCACGCCGCTGCCCCGGATCACCGTGTCGTCCCCGCCCAGCCATGCGGCGGCCGCCGTAGCCCCGGGAGGCAAGTGCGCCGTCAGCCAGGACAATATCGGCGACACCCTGCGCGCCTGCATCCAGGCATTCAACGAAGCCCAGTAGTAGCGGCGGCCGTCATAGAGGCACCGTCGTCTCGTACTTCACTTCCCGCAGGGACACGCTGGTCTTGGCGTGGGCCACCCCTGGCAGCTTGAACAGGAAGCTGTGCAGGAAGGCGTTATAGGCCTCGATGTCCGGCGTCAGCACCTTGAGCAGGTAGTCCGCATCCCCGGTCAGCTCGTAGCACTCCACCACTTCCGAGCGGGCGGCGATGGCCTTCTCGAAGCCTTCCACCACGCCCTCCTGGTGGCG
>JBMOQT010000261.1:0-1855 GCA_049320945.1 Pseudomonadota bacterium | reverse complement strand
CCTCGATGTCCGGCGTCAGCACCTTGAGCAGGTAGTCCGCATCCCCGGTCAGCTCGTAGCACTCCACCACTTCCGAGCGGGCGGCGATGGCCTTCTCGAAGCCTTCCACCACGCCCTCCTGGTGGCGGGTGAGATTCACCTGGATCCACATGCAGGTGGGCAGACCGACGCGAAAGCGGTCCACCACGGCGGCGTAACGCTTGATCACCCCGGCCGCCTCCAGATCCTTCACCCGCCGCCAGCAAGGCGAGGAGGACAGGCCGACGCGCTCGGCCAGCTCCTGGGTGGTGATGCGGCCGTCGCGCTGCAGCTCGTGCAGGATCTTGCGCTCCAGTCGGTCGATAACCATATTTTCCGCCTATCCAATTATTGACGGTTAATTTTTCCCGATTTTAGGCAATGCCGGGCAAAAAGGGAAAGAAATTTTCCTTTCTCCCTCCTAACATGAGCTGCAACAAAGGAGGAGACAAAATGACCCGACCGATGCCCGCGGCCGACTGGGACCGCGCGTACCAGCTCGACCACAACCTGACCCGCCCCGGCGGCCGGGTTTTCCTCAGCGGCACCCAGGCCCTGGTGCGCCTGCTCCTGGAGCAGCGCCGGCGCGACCACGCCCGCGGCCTCAATACTTCCGGCTTCGTCAGCGGCTATCGCGGCTCGCCCCTGGGGATGGTGGACCAGGCCCTGTGGCAGGCCCGCGCGCTGCTGCAGCAGCACGACATCCGTTTCCTGCCGGCCATCAACGAGGAGCTGGCGGCCACCGCCGTCCAGGGCACCCAGCAGGTGGAGGCCGATCCGGAGCGCACCGTCGAGGGGGTGTTCGCCCTTTGGTACGGCAAGGGCCCCGGCGTGGACCGGGCGGGCGACGCCCTCAAGCATGGCAACGCCTACGGCTCCTCACCCCACGGCGGCGTGCTGGTGGTGTGCGGCGACGACCACGGCTGCGTCAGCTCCTCCATGCCGCACCAGAGCGAGCAGGCCCTGATGGCCTGGAGCATGCCGGTGCTCAACCCGGCCGAGGTGGGCGAGTACCTGGAGTTCGGCCTGTACGGCTGGGCCCTGTCGCGCTTCTCCGGGGCCTGGGTGGGCTTCAAGGCCATCTCCGAGACCGTGGAGAGTGCCCGCTCCATCGAGCTTCCCGACATCGGCCGGGAATTCCGGCTGCCCGAGGACTTCGTTCCTCCCGCCGACGGCATGCACAACCGCTGGCCGGACTTCCCCGGCCTGGCCATCGAGGCGCGCCTGGCCCACAAGCTGGCGGCGGCGCGCGCCTTCGCCCGCGCCAACCCCCTGGACCGCCTGCTGGCCGCGCCAGGCCAGGCCGAGCTGGGCATCGTCACGGTGGGCAAGGCCCATCTGGATGTCATGGAGGCGCTGCGCCTGCTGGGGCTGGATCTGCACTCCCTGGCCGCCCTGGGCATCCGCCTGTACAAGGTGGGCCAGAGCTTCCCCCTGGAGCCGCACGGTGCCCTGGGCTTCGCCGAGGGACTGAAGGAAGTCCTGGTGGTGGAGGAAAAGGGGCCGGTGGTGGAGCAGCAGCTGAAGGAGCTGCTGTACAACCGTGCCGTGCGCCCGATGGTGCTGGGCAAGGAGGACCGGGACGGGCGGCCCCTGCTGCCCGCCCTGGGCGAGCTGCGCCCGGGGCGCGTGGGCGCCGTGCTGGCGGCCTGGCTCAAGGGCCACCGCCCCCAGGTGCTGCTGGCGCCCCTGCCCGGCGACGGCGGCGCGGCCCTGGCCGACGAGGTTGCCCCGGTCCGGCGCGTGCCCTACTTCTGCTCCGGCTGCCCCCACAACACGTCCACCCGGGTGCCGGAAGGGGGGCGCGGCGGCGCCGGCCGAGGCGGAGACAACAAGG
>JBMOQT010000260.1:0-4115 GCA_049320945.1 Pseudomonadota bacterium | reverse complement strand
GCCACCTTGATGCCCACTTCCGGCGTGCCGCCGAAGGCGGTGCCGGTCTTGCGCTTGGCGAAGTTGTCCAGGCCGTGCTTGTAGTCGGCGGCGGACAGGGGCACGTATTTCACCTCCTTCACCAGCTGGGGCGCATTCCTGAGGTAGAACTCGACGAACTCCCGCACCTCGGGCTTCTCGGCCGCGGCCTTGGCATTCACGTAGATGAAGATGGGGCGCGCCAGGGGCTGGTAGCTGCCGTCCATCACTGTCTCCAGGGAGGGCGACACACCCTTTGCGGCGCCCTTGGCCACCACCGGCACGGCGCGCAGCTTGTCCTTGTTCTCCGCGTAGTAGGCCAGGCCGAAGTAGCCGATGGCGCCCTTCTCCCGCGCGACGCCCTGCACCAGTACGTTGTCGTCCTCGGAGGCGCTGTAGTCGCCGCGGCTGGCCTTCTCCTTGCCGTTGATGGCGTCGGTGAAGTAGTCGAAGGTGCCCGAGTCGGCGCCCGGACCATAGAGGGTGATGGGCAGATCGGGCCAGGCGGGGTTGACCTGGTTCCACTTGGTGATCTTGCCCTGGGCCGCCGGCTCCCACATGGCCTTCAGTTCCTCGACCTTGATTTCCTTCAGCCAGTTGTTGCCCTTGTTCACCACCACGGTGATGGCGTCATAGGCCACCGGCAGCTCGATGTACTTGATGCCCGCCTGGGCGCAGGCCTCCATCTCTTTCCTGGAAATGGGGCGCGAGGCGTCGGAGACGTCGGTTTCGCCGCGGCAGAACTTCTTGAAGCCGCCGCCGGTGCCGGAGATGCCCACGGTGACCTTGACGCTGTTCTTCTTCGCCTTCTGGAATTCCTCGGCCACGGCCTCGGTGATGGGATACACGGTGCTGGAGCCGTCGGCCCTGATGATGGCATCGGCATGGACGGCGCCGGCCAGGGCCAGCAGGGAGAACGAGGCGGAAAAGAATCGCAACGGTTTCATGGATGCTCCTTGTTGGAAAGCACGCAGTATCGGAGGCCCGTGTAACGTCCTCGTTAAATCGACATTACGGAAATGTTGCGCGGTTCGCACGGCGGATGTCAGGTGCCGATGACGCCGCCATCCGCTTTGCGGATCACCACGGTAGCCGAGCGCGGCCGCCCGCCCGCGGCGCCGTCGGGCCAGCTGCTCACCGCCTTGGGATGGGTCGGATCGCTCCTCTCGGAAGCCGGCTCGCCCGGATGCTGCACGTTGATGAACAACGTGCGCAGATCCGGCGTGGCGGTCACGCCGGTGATTTCGCAGCCGCGCGGACCCGTGAGGAAGCGGCGGATGTCGCCGGTGGCCGGGTTGGCGGCGAGCATCTGATTGTTGCCGATGCCGGCGTAGTCGCCCCGGTTGAGGCTCGAGGTGGACACATCGGTCTGGATCCACAGCACGCCGCGCGGGTCGAACCACAGTCCGTCCGGGCTGCCGAACTTGCGCGCCTCGCCCCGGATGTCGCCGGCCTTGGCCGCGTCGCCCAGGTCCGGGTCGCCGCACTGCACGAAGATGTTCCATTCGAACGACAGGGCCGCCGGGTCGCCGCCCCGCTCGGACCAGCGGATGATGTGGCCGAAGACATTGTTGGCACGCGGGTTGGCGGCGTTGGTGCCGGGCTTGCCCGCGGCTCCGCGCTGGCTGTTGTTGGTGAGGGTGCAGTACACGTCCTTGTTGTGGGGATCGACCGCGATCCACTCGGGGCGGTCCATCTTGGTGGCGCCCACCCGGTCGGCCGCCAGGCGCGTTTTCACCAGTACGTCGGCCTGGTCGGCGAAGCCGGCAGCGGGGGTCAGGCCGTTGTCGCCGAACACCAGCGGCAGCCAGGTGCCGGTACCGTCGGCATCGAAGCGGGCCACGTAGAGCGTGCCTTCATCGAGGATGCGGGCATTGGCAGCCTTGTCCGACCGATGCCAGCGCCGGGCCGACACGAACTTGTAGATGTACTCGAAGCGCTCATCGTCGCCCATGTACACGACCACGCGGCCGTCCCGGGCCAGGGTGGTAGTGGCCCCTTCGTGCTTGAAGCGGCCCAGGGCGGTGCGCTTGACCGGTCGGCTGTCGGGGTCGTAAGGGTCGATTTCCACCACCCAGCCGAAGCGGTGGGGTTCGTTGGGATGCTTCGCCGTATCGAAGCGTTCGTCATGCTCGTGCCAGCGGTAGCCGAAGCCCGTGCCGCTGATGCCGTAGCGCCTTTCCAGCTCCGTGAGGCCGCCCGAGGTCTTGGCGAAGTAGCCGTTCCAGTTCTCTTCGCAGGTGAGGTAGGTGCCCCAGGGCGTGACGCCGTGGGCACAGTTGTTGAGCGTGCCAAGCACCGTGCGCCCGGCCGGATCGTCCGCCGTCGCGAGCATGGCGCTGCCGGCGGCGGGCCCGCCCAGCCCGATCTCGCTGACGCCGGTGATGCGCCGGGCGTAAGGCGAAGGACGCACCACTTGCCACCGGCCCTCCGCCAGCGCCACCTCGATGATCGAGACGCCGTGGGCGGCCTGCGACTTGAGGACCTTCTCCGCCGTCCAGGGGTCCATGCCGTCGCTGTGCAGCAGGCCGTCGTCGGTATATTCATGGTTGATCGCCAGCAGGCCCCGGGCGGACGACGCCCGCTCCCGGCCCCTGCCCCCGTGGGGCAGCGGAAAGTAGTGCATGCCGTCGTGGTGCATGCCGGCCTGCAGCATCTGTTCTTCGGCCGTGTTGGAGGCGTCCTGGAGGAAGGCCGGTCCATCCGACACCGGGTCGCCCCAGGCGAACAGCACGCCAGCGACATAGCCGGGCGGCACGCGCACCGTGTCGTCCGTCGAGGGCTCGATGTTGGCGAAGGTGATGGGCGCCACGCCGTGGGAGCTGGGCGGCGCGGCCTGGGCGACGCCGGGCAGGAATGACATGGCCATGGGCACGCCGGCCATGGATAGCGCCATGGCAGCGCCGCCGCCTTGCAGCAGGCGACGGCGCTGCTGGTTGATTTCCTCGAAGCTGGAGTTGACGGAATGATTGGATATACCGTCGTCGTGGCGGCGCGACATGCTGGGTTCTCCTCGAATGGACGCGGTCAGAACTCGATGGTGATGCCGGCCACAGGCTAAGCGGTGAACATTACTACCCGGTGACGGCAGGATGACGCCGGCGTGCCGCCAACCGGTCGGTTGCAATCTGCTGATGATGAGATCGGGACAGACTGTTTCGGAGGTCAGCTCACGAAACGAAAATGATCGTAACGCTGAGCCTCCACCAAGCGCCGTAGCGGCTGGACTTCGCCGCGATCGGTCTGCTTGCTACGAGGCGGGTTGAGATGAAAACACCGCCGCACGCGCAGCCTCGAGGACGGCGCGCACCGCCGGGTGTCGGATACGCCTCTCGGTGCTGATCAACCAGAACGCCTCGCGCACCTCCTCTACTCGACCCACTTCACGCACCTCGTAGCGTGCGGCAATCTCGTCCGAGAGGATGGCAGGAGCGGGAAAGAAACCGCTGCCGGCCTGACCGAAGGCTTTCATCAGGGCGCTGTCGTCGAATTCGCCCATCACTTGCGCAGAAACGCGCACCTCGCCCAGCCACCGGTCGATCTCGCCGCGCGCTGCCGCCCCCGGGCCAGGCAACAGCAGGGGCGCGCCGTTGAGGCACGCGGGGAAGGCGGCGCTTTTCTCTGCCAGGTCCGGGGCGGCGAAAAAGGCGACGGCGCTTTCGCCCAGCTTGTGGCTGTGGCCGCGCACGGCAAGGCCCGCCGGCATGGGCCGGTCGGCCACCACTATGTCCAGGCGGTGCAGGGCCAGTTCCGCGAGCAACCAGTCGATCTGACCCTCGCGGCAAATGAGCCGCACCGGCTCGGGCAGTCCCCCAAGCGGTGCCAGCAAGCGGAAGGCCAGCGACTTGGGCACCACGTCAGAGATGCCGACGCGGAAGGCGGGCAGGGCGCGGCCTCCGTGCGCGCGCAAAGACGTCGCCATCTCGTCGCCGAGCGCGAAGATTTCATCGGCGTAGGAAAGGGCGACACGCCCGGATTCGGTCAGCTCGAGGCCCCGCCCTGCGGGGCGGAACAGGACTGCTCCCAACTCCCCCTCGAACAGCTTGATCTGGGCGCTCACGGTCTGCGGCGTCAAATGAAGCTGCTTTGCGGCGTGG
>JBMOQT010000259.1:0-4118 GCA_049320945.1 Pseudomonadota bacterium | reverse complement strand
GACAGGCTCCACACGATCAGCGGCGGCTCCAGGGACACGGAGTTGAAGGAATTGACCGTCAGCCCGACGTATTCGCCGGCCGGGGAGCAGGCGGTGACCACGGTCACGCCCGTGGCGAAGGCGCCCAGGGCGTCGCGCAGGGCTCGGGTATCCACCACCGAGGTTTTGGGAAAGGGGGCGTTCACGTTGCAACAGTGTTTGAGACCTGAAGCAAGGCTAGCGGCCCCGCCGCCTTCTGGCAAGGGCGCATCACTCCGCCCATGGCAATCCGCCCGTTCCTGGGCCACAATGCGCAGCTTCCCCTGGAGCCTCCCTTGAGTGATTTCGCCCGCACCCTGGTCCGCTGGCAGAAGAGCCACGGGCGCCACGACCTGCCCTGGCAGGGCACCCGCGACCCCTACCGCATCTGGCTGTCGGAGATCATGCTGCAGCAGACCCAGGTGGGCACCGTCATCCCCTATTACGAGCGCTTCCTGGCGCGCTTCCCGACCCTGGCGGCGCTGGCCGCGGCCAGCGAACAGGAAGTGCTGGCCCTGTGGAGCGGGCTGGGCTATTACGCCCGCGGGCGCAACCTGCTGCGGGCGGCGCGCCTGGTGATGGAGAGCCACGACGGCGTCTTTCCCCGCGACCCGGAGGCCATTGCCCGCCTGCCCGGAGTGGGCCGGTCCACGGCGGCGGCCATCGCCGCCTTCGCCTTCGGCGCGCGCGCCGCCATCCTCGACGGCAACGTCAAGCGGGTGCTCACCCGCGCCTTCGGCATCGAGGGCTTTCCCGGAGACAAGGCGGTGGAGGCGCGCCTGTGGCGGCTGGCCGAGTCCCTGCTGCCCGAGAAAGACGTGGCGGCCTACACCCAGGGGCTGATGGACCTGGGCGCCACTCTGTGCACGCGCAGCCGCCCCGGCTGCCCGCCCTGCCCCCTGGCCGCCTCCTGTGTCGCCCGGCGCGAGGGCCGCACCGCCGAGCTGCCTTCGCCGCGACCCCGGCGCCCGCGGCCGCAGCGCCAGGCGACGGTGCTGGTGTTGCACCGGGACGGCCGGGTGCTCCTGGAACCGCGCCCGGCGCCAGGCATCTGGGGCGGGCTGCTGGGCCTGCCGGAGCTGCCCGAGGGCGAGGCGCCGGCGGCCTTCGCCCGGCGCGCCTACGGCTGCCAAGTGACGGCAGTGCAGGAGCTCAAGTCCCTGCGCCACGGCTTCACCCACTTCGAGCTGGAGCTGCGGCCGCTGCTGTGCCAGGTGGCGAACGCCGCGCCCGCCCTGCATGAGGGCGGGCCGGTGTGGCTGCAGGTGAGCGAGCACGGCAGCGCCCCCCTGCCGGCGCCGGTGCGCAAGCTGCTGCAAGACCTGGATGTTCAAGCGTCCCCTGCGCCTGCTATTCGTCTGTCCTGAGCCGGAGCTGGCCCGGCTGGCGCTGGACTTGACCGGGCGCCTGGCCGCCGGGCGCATCGAGGCCCGGGCCGCGGCTTCGGTGGATGCCGACTGGCCCGACCTGGTGCTGCTGCTGGAGACGGGCGCACCCTTGTCCTTGCCTTCGCTGCCGAGCCGCGTCCAGGTGCGCCGCATACCCCTGAAGCAGGACGACGCCCCCGCCGTACTGGAAGCGCGCATCCGGGGCATCGCCGGCGGGCTGGCCCTGCTCGCCCGCGGCGACGAATAAGAGGGATTAACTCACCAGCCCGCGCTGGGCTAGATACTTGTGGATGATTTCCAGGCGGCTGACCGGGTCGTCCAGCTCCAGCAGCTTCTGGCGGGCGATGAGGGGGATGGGCAGCACTTCGGCGAAGCGGTGGCCCACCCAGGCGGCGTCGTCGAAGCGATGGGGCTGGGGGATGCGCTCGGCGCCGGCGTCGGCGGCGATGGCGCGCAGCAGGGGCAGCAAGCCCTGCAGGGTGTCGGGCACCGGCAGGCTCGGCTCCGGCGGCAGCGGTTCGACCCGGGCGCGCACCACGCCCTGGGGGTCGGCGCGCCGCTCCAGGACGCGGAAGCGGCCCTCGCCGCGGGCGACGATGTGCAGCAGGCCCGGCTGCACCATGTCCCAGGAGGCGATGCGCGCCATCGTGCCCACGGCATGGGTCAGCGCCGGCGCGCCCACTTCCGCCCCCTCGGTGATGAGGCACACACCGAACGGCCGCTGCGCCTTCAGGCATTCCGAGATCATGGCCATGTAACGCTGCTCGAACACCTTGAGGGGCAGCACCCCTTCGGGAAAGAGCACGCTGTGCAGCGCGAAGATGGGCAGCTCCAGGGTCTGCGGTGGGTCGGCACGGGGCCGCCGGAAGTCGAACAAGGCCACGCCTCAGCGATCCTCGCCCCAGCGGCCCATGAGCCGGTGGGGTACGCCCAGATGGTCGAGCACCCGCGCCGTCACGTAATCCACCAGGTCCTGGACGCTCTGGGGATGATGGTAGAAGGCCGGGTTGGCGGGCAGGATCACGGCGCCGGCGCGAGCCAGCTTGAGCATGTTCTCCAGGTGTATGGCCGACAGGGGCGTCTCGCGCACCACCAGCACCAGCTTGCGCCCTTCCTTCAGGGCCACGTCGGCGGCGCGCTCGATCAGGTTGTCCGACATGCCGGCGGCGATGGCCGCCAGGGTGCCGGTGGTGCAGGGACAAACCGCCATGGCGTCGGGCGGATTGGAACCGCTGGCCATGGGCGCGAACCAGTCGTCGCGCCCGAATACGCGCAACTGGCCGGGCTGGGCGGGCAGCCGCGCCGCCAGCTCCCGCTCCGCCTCGGCGGCGCGCGCCGGCAGGGTCAGCCCCAGCTCCTGCTTGGCCACCACCTGGGCCGCCTGGGAATAGACCAGATGCACGCGCACCCCCGCCTGGAGCAGGCATTCCAGCAAGCGCAGGCCATAGGGCATGCCCGAGGCGCCGGTGAAGGCGAGGGCGACAGTCTTCATAGCGCCGCGGCGTCCCGGTCGGCCAGCAGGCGCGCGGCGGCCAAGCCGTTGGCCAGCCCGAATACCAGGGCCGCTACAGCGAACAGGGGCACCAGGTAGATCAGGCCGTCGTGGGGCACCAGCCAGGCGCGCGCCAGGGCGAGCTGGCCGCCGATATGGGCGAAGGCGGCAGCCACGCTCAGGCCCACCGGGCCGAACCAGCGCGCGGGCAGCCGCGCCGCCAGCCCCAGCACCGCCAGGCTGGCGAGTGCCCCGGTGAGGCTCAGGAAGAACCCGGGCGCCAGGAAATGCCCCAGCATCAGGCTGCCGGCCACCACCCGCAGCAGCGACACCCACAGGGCGTCGCGCCACCCGTAGCGCGCCAGCACCACCAGGATGACGATGTTGGCCAACCCCGGCTTCACCCCGGGCAGGGGCGAGGGAATGGCCGCTTCCACCAGGGACAGGGCGATGGCCGCCGCCGCGTAGCGCGCCACGCGGTAGTCGTCCGCCCGGGCAGCCAGCTCAATAGCTGAGGGAGTCATAACCCTTGTTGCGGCCCACCAGGGCCAGGCTCACGTGGTTGGGCGCGCATATGGCGACAGCATTGGCGTGGGTGAGCCAGCCCTGGCGCACGCAATACTGGCGCGGCCCGGGATCGGCGGCCACCCGGGCGCGGCCCGGCTGCACCTCGACGACGGTGACGCCCAGGGGGCCGGCCACCTCGATGCGGCGGCTCTCGGTCAGCGCCAGCTCGGCCACCACGCGGCCGTCGCGCTTGACCAGGGCCTTTTCCGGCACGCCGCCGGAAAAGGCGTAGGGCAGCAGGGCAGCGCAGGCGAGCAGCGCGGCCAGCAGCACGAGCCAGTCGCCGGGACGGATGAGTCGGAGAAGCGCCTTCATTGCGGGGCGCGCAACGCGATAAGCAAAGGCTGCACCGTAGCAGAGGCGGCAGCAGGCCGCAACCGGTCAGGGCAACGCCGGTTAAGGCAAACCGCGGTGACGCACCAGCACCCGCGCCACGTCCTTGAATTCCCGCGCCAGCCACTCGGCGAAATACACCGAGCGGTGCTGGCCGCCGGTGCAGCCCAGGGCCACGGTGAGATAGCTGCGGTTGTCGCGCACGTAATAGGGCAGCCAGTCGGCGATGAAGCGGCGGATGTCGGCGGCCATGCGCAGCACCTCGGGCTGGGCCTCCAGGAAGCTCACCACCGGCGCCTCGCGGCCGGTGAGGGGACGCA
>JBMOQT010000258.1:0-4123 GCA_049320945.1 Pseudomonadota bacterium | reverse complement strand
ATGGGCGTGGTGGCGCTGCTCGCCTTCCTCGCCCTGAACGGTCACTTGATGATGCTGGCCCTGCTCGCCGAGAGCTTCCACTGGCTGCCCATCGGTCACGCGGACTTCGGTGCCAAAGGCTGGGAAAACCTGGTGCGCTGGGGTAGTACCATCTTTTCGGCAGGGGTACTCCTGTCCCTGCCCATGATCGCGGCGCTGCTCATCACCAACATCGCCCTGGGCGTGCTGACCCGCGCCGCACCCCAGCTCAACCTGTTCGCCATCGGCTTTCCCGTCACCCTGGCCGCCGGCTTCCTGGTGCTGGTGCTGACCATGGCCTACCTGGCACCGGTGCTGGAACAGCTGTTCGGCCAGGGGCTGGAGGCGGTGTCGGCCATCTTCCGGGCCGCCGGCACGCGCTAGCCGCGGGCCGCCGCAACACTTCCGTAGCCTTCCCGTCACCGGGGCGTCACGTAAGGTCCCCAGCATGGCGCCATGCCGCATGTGCGTTCCCTGTTCCTGTCCGACATCCACCTCGGTACGCGCGCCTGCCAGGCCGAGCGCCTGGTGGACTTCCTGCGCCACCATCCGGCCCAGCACCTCTATCCGGTCGGCGACATCATCGACTTCTGGTCGATGAGCCGCGGGGTCCATTGGACGCGCGCCCACAACACGGTGGTGCTGCTGCTCTCCCGCGTTCGGCGCCGCCTGGGGATTCCGGGCTACTGGTCGCTGGCCGGCTACGCCAAGCGGCGCGTCAAGAAAGCGCTGGAGTTCATTTTCGACTTCGAGGACTCGGTGATCCGCCACGCCCGCAACGGGGGGGTACGACGGGGTGATCTGCGGCCATATTCACGCAGCGGCCATCAAGGAGGTGGGCGGCGTGGTGTACGTGAACTGCGGCGACTGGGTCGATTCCTGCACCGCCATCGTCGAGCACTTCGACGGCCGCCTGGAGCTGGTGCACTGGGGCTTGACGAGGCCGCCGGCGGCCTACGAAGCCGCGCCGGCGGAAGAGGCGCTCGCCGATTGACGAGTTGCGGCATACGACAGCGGCAAGAAGAACAATGCGCGTATTAATGGTCTCCGATGTCTATTTCCCGCGGGTCAACGGCGTCTCCACGTCGATAGAAACCTTCCGCCATGCGCTGGCCGACCATGGCGTTCGCATTCGGGTGGTGGCACCGCGCTACCGGGATGAAGCGGATTCCGAACACGTGCTGCGCGTCCCCGGGCGCCGTGTTCCCCGCGATCCGGAGGACCGCCTGGTCCGCTGGCGCGCCATGCACGATGCGGTGGACCGCGCCGCGGCAGACGCGGACCTGATCCATATCCAGACACCCTTCGTCGCCCATTACGCCGGTCATTGGATCGCGCGCACTGCGGGCATCCCGGTGATCGCCACCTACCACACGCTGTTCGAGGAATACCTGCACCACTACGCGCCCTTCGTCCCGCCGGCTGGCTGCGAGCCTGGGCGCGGCGCCTTTCCCGCACCCAGTGCAACGCCCTGGACGCAGTGATCGTGCCTTCGCAGGCCATGGCGCAACGACTCGCCTTCTACGGCGTAGCCACGCCCATCCATGTCTTGCCCACCGGCATCCCCCTGCGGCATTTCGAGCAGGGCGACGGCGCCCGCTTCCGCGCGTCCCACGGCATCGCCGCGGACCGCCCGTTGGCGCTGTTCGTCGGCCGCGTCGCCCACGAGAAGAACATCGGCTTCCTGTTCGATGCGCTGCGGCACGCACGCCGCCACATGCCCGACGTGCTGCTGCTCATCGCCGGTGAAGGCCCGGCGCTGGGGGACCTGAAGCGTCGTGCCAAGACGCCGGAGTTGCGCGATGCGGTGCGCTTCCTCGGCTACCTGGACCGTAGCCACGCGCTGCCCGACTGCTACGCCGCGGCCGACGTCTTCGTGTTCGCCTCACGCACCGAGACCCAGGGCCTCGTGCTCCTGGAAGCCATGGCGCTGGGCACCCCGGTCATCGCGCTTTCCGTCATGGGTACGACTGACATCCTCGCACCGGGGCGCGGCTGCCGCTCGCCCGCCGGCGATCCGAAGGCCTTCGCCGGCGCAGCGGGCGAGGGGAGCGTCGTGACGAAAATGGCTGTCAGCCATTTTCGTGATCCTCAGTATCCGCATCAAACCTGCCATGGAAAGCCCCTACAAAGGGAAGACCGGCCTGAGACGGCTGGTCAGCGCCCTCCACTACTCGCTCTCGGGCCTGCGGGCGGCTTACCGGCACGAGGACGCCTTCCGCCAGGAGCTGTGGCTGGCGGCGGTGCTGACTCCGCTCGCCTGCCTGTTGCCGGTTGGCGATATTGCCCGGGCGCTGATGATCGGCAGCATCTTGCTGGTGCTGGTCGTCGAGCTGCTCAACTCGGCCATCGAGGCGGCGGTGGACCGGGTCTCGCTGAAGAGCCACCGGCTCGCCAAGCGTGCCAAGGACATCGGCAGCGCCGCGGTCATGATCGCCCTGGTGAACGTCGCGGTAGTGTGGGGCCTCGTGCTGCTATAGCGCATGCACGCAGCGGCTTTCACCAAAGCGTCACGGCGCCATAACCGGCACGCAATATGCCGCCCCTAGATTGGCGGCGATTCCGAGCAATTGTCACCAGGGAGACCCCCATGCTGCAACTGGCCGAGCACACTGCCGCGACTTCAAGACGCCATCTCCACGTGCACCTCGCCCACTCCGAAAGCGAAGTGCTGGAAGCGCAGCGCCTGCGCTACCGGGTGTTCGCCGAGGAGATGGGCGCACGCCTGGCGACGCCCATCCCGGGCGTGGACCGGGATATCTACGACCCTTACTGCGAGCACCTGATCGTGCGCGACGAACAGTCGGGGCGCATCGTCGGCACCTACCGCATCCTTTCGCCCGAAGCCGCAGGCAAGGTGGGGGGCTACTATTCCGAGAACGAATTCGACCTGGTGCGCCTGCGCCACCTGCGCCAGCGCATGGTCGAGGTCGGCCGCTCCTGCATCGATCCGGACTATCGCACCGGCGCCACGATCGCACTGCTGTGGTCCGGCCTCACGCGCTACATGCTGGAGCGCGGCCACCGCTACCTGATCGGCTGCGCCAGCATCGGCATGGCCGATGGGGGCCACGCGGCCGTGGGTATCTTCAACCGGCTGGAACAGCATCTCGCGCCGCTCGAATACCGCGTGTTCCCGCGCTGCCCGCTGCCCCTGGAGCGCATCGCTCCCAGCGCCAATGCCGCGCTGCCGCCGCTGATCAAGGGCTACCTGCGTGCCGGAGCCTACGTGTGCGGCGAGCCGGCCTGGGACCCGGACTTCAACACCGCGGATCTGCTCCTGCTCCTGCCTATGGCGCGGGTGGACGCCCGCTACGCGCGCCACTTCATCCAGCGCCAGGCCGCCTGATGGGAAGGCTGCGCGCGGCGCTGCGCCTGCTCCGGGTGGGCCTGCACCTGGTTTACGCCAGCGCCGTCGTAGCCCTGGCCTACCCGCTCGTGCCGCCGACGTGGCGGCGCGCCCTCAAGCAGCGCTGGTCGCGCCAGTTGCTGGGCATGCTTGGCGTGCGCCTCTCGGTCAATGGCACAGTGCCGGAGGGCGCTGCGCTGGTGGTCGCAAACCATGTCTCGTGGCTCGACATCTTCGCCCTCAACGCGGTGCTGCCGCTCGGCTTCGTATGCAAGGAGGATGTGCGCGGCTGGCCTCTGATCGGCTGGCTGTGCGCCCGCACGGAGACGGTGTTCATCGAGCGCGGCAGCTGCGCCGCGGCCCGGCGCACTGCCGAGACGATCGCCGCCCGGCTGCACGAGAACCACGTGGTGGGCGTCTTCCCGGAAGGCACCACCGGGGACGGCGGGAGCTTGCTGCCCTTTCGCCCGGCACTGCTGCAGGCGGCCGCCGATGCGCGTGCTGCCGTGCAGCCCTTCGCCCTGCGCTACCTGGATCGCGAGGGCCGGCGCACGGATGTTGCCAACTACTGCGGCGATACCTCCCTGTGGCAGTCCTTGTGCGCCATCGCCCGCGTGTCGGGCGTCGAAGTGGCCCTCGATGTGCTGCCCTCGATCAAGTCGTGCGGCCGGACGCGCCGGGAACTTGCGGCCCAGGCCGAAGAAGCCATCGGCCTCTCCCTGGCGCGGGCCGCCCGCGCCAGGCGCGTGGGCGGCC
>JBMOQT010000257.1:0-4193 GCA_049320945.1 Pseudomonadota bacterium | reverse complement strand
ACGGACAGGATGTAGCGCCATGGCACTGTTCTCGTACAAGGCCATGAATGCCCGCGGCCGCCTGGTGCGCGGCGAAATGGACGCCATCAACCAGGTGGACCTGGAGATGCGCCTGAAGCGCATGGACCTGGATTTCATCAACGGCGCCCCGGTCAAGCGCACGGCGCTGTTCCACGGCGCGTCCGTGCCCCGGCGCGAGCTGATCAACTTCTGCTTCCACCTGGAACAGCTCACCCGCTCGGGCGTCCCCATCCTGGAAGGCCTGACCGACCTGCGCGACAGCCTGTCGCACCCGCGCTTTCGCGAGATCATCGCCAGCATGATCGAGAGTATCGAGGGCGGACGCACCCTGTCCCAGGCCATGCGCGAGCACCCCAAGGTGTTCAACACCGTGTTCTGCAACCTGGTGCGCGCCGGCGAGGCGACGGGCAATGTGCCCGAGGTGCTGAAGAGCCTCAACGAATCCCTCAAGTGGGAAGACGAACTGGCCTCCCAGACCAAGCGGCTGTTCATGTACCCGGCCTTCGTCGGCAGCATCGTCGTCGCCGTGACGGTGTTCCTGCTGGTCTATCTGGTGCCGCAGATGGCCTCCTTCATCAAGAACATGGGCCAGGCCCTGCCCCTGCAGACCCGGCTTCTGATCGCCACCTCCGATGCCTTCCGCCAGTTCTGGTACCTGTTCGTCGGCCTGCCCGTGGCGGCGGTGATCGCCCTCAACGTGATGATCCGCGTGAACCCGGCGGCGCGCTTCCGCTTCGACGACCTGAAGCTGCGCCTGCCCGTCATCGGGCCCATCCTGCGCAAGATCATCCTGTCGCGCTTCGCCGGCATCTTCGCCATGATGTATGCTTCAGGCATTCCCATCATCGACGCCGTGCGCACCACCGAGGCCATCGTCGGCAACGTGGTGATCGAGGACGGTCTGAAGCGCGCCGGCCAGATGATCGCCGAAGGCCAGAATGTCACCACCGCCTTCCACAACCTGGGCATGTTTCCGCCCCTGGTGATCCGCATGCTGCGGGTGGGCGAGAACACCGGGGCGCTCGACACGGCCCTGCTCAACGTCAGCTATTTCTACAACCGCGACGTCAAGGAGTCGATCGACAAGATCCAGGCGGGTATCGAGCCCGCCATGACCCTGCTGCTGGGCGCCATCCTGGGTTGGGTGATGCTGTCGGTGCTGGGGCCGGTGTACGATGTCATCACGAAACTGAAAGTCTGAAAGCAGGCCATGCCCCAGCGCCGCGTACTCTACTTCGACGGAACCGACCTGCGGGCCCTCCTGTGGCGCGCCGGCCACCTGCGCGAGGAAGGCGTGTTCGCCGCCGACGAGGCGGGCTTCCAGGCATTCCGCAGCTATGTCAGGGCCCATCGCCGCAGCAACTTCCGGCTCCTGGTGGACGCCGCCGACGAGGGCTTCCACATCGAGTCCGTGCCCTACACCCAGGGAGCCGACCGCAAGGCCCTGCTGGGCCGCAAGCTGAGCCAGTTCTTCTACGGCACCCCCTACACGGCGGCCATCTCCCTGGGGCGGGAGAAATCCGGCCGGCGCGACGAGCGCATGCTGTTCTCCGCCCTGACACGCCCCCAGGCACTGGAGCCGTGGGTGAATTGCCTGATCGGGGAAGAGGCACAACTCGCCGGCATCTACACCGCCGCGCAGTTGGGCCAGCAATTGCTGAAGAAGCTCGGTTCCCATCACGAGCATTGCATGCTGGTCAGCATCGGCCGCAACGCTGTGCGTCAGACCTTCTTCGAGCAGGGGTCCCTGCGCTTCTCGCGCCTTTCCCCCGTTCCGGACATGGCGCAGGCCGAGCTGGCGAAGACCTGTGCCGCCGAGTCGGAGAAGATCTACCAATACCTGGCTGCCCAGCGCATGGTTCCGCGCGATGCGCCCCTCACCACCCTGCTGCTGGTCCACCCGTCGCGCGCCGCAGCCTTCACCGAGGCCTGCCGCAACACCGAAGAGCTGCATTATCGGATTCTCGATTTGCACGCGGTAGCGCGCCGCACGGGGCTGAAAACGCTTCCCGCCGACTCCCGCTGCGAACCGGTGCTCGCCCATCTCCTGTGCCAGTTCCCGCCGGCCCACCAGTACGCGCCGTCGCCCGCTCAGCGTTACTACCGCCTGTGGCAAATGCGCACGGGGATGGCCGGCGCCGGGGCGGCCGCGCTGATCAGCTGCCTGCTGTGGGCGGGCGGACAGGTTTTCGAGGGAATGTCGCTCGCCGCCGAGAGCAGCCGGCTGCGCGCCCAGGCGGAACTCGATGGCCAACGCTACGCTCAGCTCATGCAGGGCCTGCCGCCGCTTCCCGTCAGCACGGACGATCTGCGCGCCCTGGTCGAACGCTACCAGGAGCTGGAAAAGCGCTCGCCCGATCCCTTCGACCTGTTCGTGGCGATGAGCCGCGCCCTGGACGTCTTTCCGGAAATCGAGGTGGAGAGAATTGAGTGGTCGGCCGGGGAGCAGGCGGAGGGAATGGCCAGGGATGGCGCGCGCCCCAGTGCCGCCCCGGAGCGGGCGGACGCGCAGCCCCGGGGCGGCGCGGCTGTCATTCATGCCATGCTGCCCGCGGCGATGCGCGCGGATCATCGCGCCATGCTCGGCAGGATCAACAGTTTCGCCGCCGCCCTGCGACAGGCAAAACTCGACGTAACGGTGCAGCGCATGCCCTTCGACATCGAATCGGGCAAATCCCTGAAAGGCGGCGGAGAAGAACAGGGCCGCACGGAGCCGCCCCGGTTCGTCCTGCACGTGGCCACAGGAGCACACCCATGACCCCCCTCGCGGCCGAAACGGTCAGGCATCTGCGCGTCAGCGCCGCCGCCATGATCGTGATGATGGCAGTGGGCGGCGCGCTGGTGGCGGCCTCCGGCCGCTTTCTCGCCGAGGAACAACGCTCCCTCAAGACGGCCCAGGCCAAGCTCGCCGACATCAAGGGCCGGCTCGCCCGCGCCAAGCAGGAGGAGCAGGAAATCAAGGAGAAGATCGCCCGCTTCCACGACCTCCAGGCCCGGGGCATCCTGGGCGAGGAGGAGCGCCTGAACTGGGTGGACCAGATCCGTCGCATCAAGGCGGAGCGCAAGCTGTACGAGATCGAATACGAGATCTCCCCCCAGCGGGTGTTCACCCTGCCCGGCTTTGCCGGCGGCGGCAGCGGCTTCGAGTTCTACACCAGCCCCATGCAGCTGCGCATGGAGCTGCTGCACGAGGGGGATCTGCTCAATTTCCTCTCCGACTTCGGCGCCGCCGTGCACGCCCACGTGCGCGTGAGCAAGTGCGCCATCGAGAGGCTGCCCCGCACCGGCGGCGGCACAGGCCCCGCGCCCCAGTTGCGGGCGAACTGCATCCTGGACCTGGTCACCGCGCGAGAAAGAAAGGGGATGCCCCAATGACCCATTCGGCCTTGGCAATCGCCCTGCTGCTGCTCGTTCCGCAGCTGTGTTTCGCCGCCCAGGCGGAGCAACTGGGCCGCCTGTTCCTGACGCCCCAGGCCCGCAGCACCCTGGAGCGGCAACGCCAGCTCAACATCCAGGACGCCCAGGTGGTCCAGGGAGGCAGCCTGTCGATCACCGGGGTCGTGGTGCGCAGCAGCGGCAAGAGCACCACCTGGATCAACGGCGTGCCCCAGCACGACGGCGACGGCGCGACGGGCGTGCGGGTGGAGGTGGACCGGCGCAATCCGGGCCGGGCCAGGGTGATCGTCGGGGACGAGGGGCCGGTGCCGCTGAAGGTCGGCGAGTCGCTCAATCGCGGCACCAAAGAAGCGGCCACCGCCGTTGGCGAAGGAAGCATCGCCGTTTCGCGCCAGCAGTCGTCGGCCGGGCGCGGAAACTGAGGACCAAGGCTTGCCGGTCATGGCTCGACCTGTCCCGCATTCTCGCCAGACAGGCGCGGTCTTGATTGCCATCCTCGCCGTGCTAGGCATGGGAATGCTCTACTTGTTCGTTGCGCAGCTCAATGCAAATCAGTTCAAGATGCTTCGCGAACAGGACACAGAGGCGGCGCTCTCCCAGGCCAGGGAAGCTTTGATCGGATATTCAGCCAAGGAGAGCTCGGTACTTGATGCAGGTTATCTTGCGGTGCCGGATACCGGTTGGACCGGCACGCCGGAGGGCAACTCCGAAGGGACGGTTGGAGGCAAGAACATCTCGGTAATTGGCAAGTTCCCATGGAAGACTTTAGGAACTCC
>JBMOQT010000256.1:0-4238 GCA_049320945.1 Pseudomonadota bacterium | reverse complement strand
TCCAGGTAGCCCAGCACCACGTTGGCGTCGGTGGTGGTGGGCAGCCGGCCGCCCTTGCCGTAGCAGGCCGGGCCGGGATCGGCGCCGGCGCTCTGGGGGCCCATGCGCAGCAGCCCGCCCTCGTCGATCCAGCCGATTGAACCGCCGCCCGCGCCGATGGTGTGGATATCCAGCATGGGCAGCGCAATCTTGTGGCGCGCGATCTCGCCGTCGTTCTTGATCATGGGCGCCTCCACCGCCACCGAGGCTTCGAAGCTGGTGCCGCCCATGTCGGTGGTGATGCACTTGTTCTGGCCGTGGGCGCGCACGTAGAACAGCCCCGCGCCGGGCCCGCCGGCGGGGCCGGAGAGCAGGGTGAGGGCGGCCTTCTCCCGCGCCAGCTGGGGTGAGATGACGCCGCCGTTGCTCTGCATGATCAGCAGCAGGCCGCCGAAGCCGATGCCCTTGAGCCGTCCCACCAGCTGGTCCAGGTAGTGGTTGAGCTTGGGACCCACGTAGGAGTTGAGGGCCGTGGTGCTCACCCGCTCGTAGAAGCGGATGGAGGGCAGCAGGTCGGTGGATACCGTGAGATACGCGCCCGGCATCTCCTTGCGCACCAGCTCGGCCGCGGCCCGTTCGTGGGCCGGGTTGGCGAAGGAGTTCATGAAGCAGATGGACACCGCCTGCACCCCTTCGCGCTTGAACAGCTCGATGGCTTGCTTCACCTGGTCCAGGTCGAGGGGCGTCACTTCGCGCCCGTGCCGGTCCAGGCGGCCGTCCACGCCGATGCGCAGATAGCGGGGCACCAGGGGCTTCACGTTGGTGTAGCGGTTGTTGTACTGCTCCTCGCGGATGCCCCGGCGCATCTCCAGGGCGTCGCGCACGCCGGCGGTAGTGATGAGGCCGCACTTGGCACCCGTGTGGGTGAGGGTGGCGTTGGTTGTCACCGTGGTGCCATGCACGATGGTGTCGATGGTGGCGGCGAAGCGCTCCAGCGTGAGGCCCGCCGCGGCGGCAATGTCGGTAAGGCCGTTTACCACCGCGATGGACGGATCGGCGGGAGTGGACAGGGTCTTGAAGATCGCCGGGGGCGCGCCGTCGCGGGCGACGACGAAGTCGGTGAAGGTGCCGCCGACGTCGATTCCTATCTTTAGTGCCATGTTGGGTCCTTGGATTGGGGTTTCCCGTTCACGCGGAGAACGAAAGACCGGACACGGGTCTTTCCACCATCTGCCGCACGTCTTCCTTGCGGATCTTGCCCAGGGCCGTGCGCGGCAGCTGCTCGACGAACACCACGTCCTTGGGGTGCTTGTAGCGGGCCAGCCGCCCCTCGAACAGCTTCATCACGTCCTCGGCAGCGAGCGCATGGCCGGGCTTGGGCACGACCACCGCCACCACCACTTCGCCCCAGCGGGCGTCGCTGCGGCCCACCACCGCCGCCTCCTCGACGCCGGGGCACTCGCACAGGACGTTCTCGATCTCGGCGGGATAGATGTTCTCGCCGCCGGAAATGATCATGTCCTTCTTGCGGCCGTCCACGAACAGGCACTGGTCCTCGTCCCAGTGCCCCATGTCGCCGGTATGGAACCAGCCGTCCTTGAGGGCCGCAGCGGTGGCCTCGGGCCGGTTCCAGTAGCCGCTCATGACATTGGGGCCGCGCACCACGATCTCGCCGGTGGCGCCGGGCGCCACCTCCCGGTCCTGCTCGTCCACCACGCGCACGGCGCAATGGGGTGCCGCGCGGCCGGCGGAACCGGGTTTGGCGCAGGCCTCCTCGGCCGTCTGGCAGGTGGCGATGGGACAGGTCTCGGTGGAGCCGTACACCTGGGCCAGAGGTACGCCCTTGTCCTGGACGGCGCGCAGGATGCGCGGCGGCACGACGGTGGAGCCGGTGGTGATCATGCGCAGGCCGGAGAAATCGGCGGATGCCCAGCGCGGACTGGCCATCATCATGTCCAGCTGCGCCGGCACCAGCACCGTCAGGGTGATGCCGTCCCGCTCGATGGCATCGAACACCGCATCCGCCTCGAAGCGCGGGTGCAGCACCACGGTGCAGCCGGCATAGAGGGCGGGCGTGGTCTGGATGTTGAGCCCGCCCACGTGGAACAGGGGCAGGGTGGTGAGGATGCGGTCGCCGGCCGTCATCTGGTGCATGGCCAGGCTGTTCAGGGCATTCCAGTAGAGGGCCCGGTGGGACAGCAGCACGCCCTTGGGGGTGCCGGTGGAGCCGGAGGTGTAGCAGACGAGCAGGGGCGCGTCGGTGTCCGGGACGGAGGACGGCACCGCGGCCTCGCCCTGGGCGAGGAAGTCGTCATAACGCCGCCAGCCGCCGGGCACCGTGTCGCCGAGGGCAACCAGGGTCATGGGCGCCAGCGCCGCGCATATGCCTTCGGTCTGGGCGACGAACTGGGGCCCGACGATCATCACCGCCGGCGGGCAGTCGGCCAGCATCTGCCGATGCTCGGGCGCGGCCAGGCGCCAGTTGAGGGGCATGTACAAGGCTTCCAGGCGCGCGCAGGCGAACAGCAGGGCGACCATTTCCGGGCTGTTGTAGCCCAGGTAGGCGACGCAGCGCCCCTTGCCCACGCCGCAGGCCGCCAGGGCACTCGCCAGCCGGCCCACCAGGGCCGCCAGCTCCCCGTAGGTATAGTCCCGCCCGCAGCCGATCAGCGCCGCCTTGCCGGGCGCAGCCGCGGCATGACGGTCTATCCATTCGGATACGTCCATCCTTCTCCTCCTGTTGGCGGCGGGCGTCTGGTGCGCCCTTGCCGGCCCCTCTCTGTCGGGGAGATGCTTGCGGTTATCCTTGTCTTCCGGTTACTTGCAGCACAACCGCCATCGCGGTGTCGCCGGCGGCACAGCCGGTGAACAGGCCGTAGCCGCCGCCGCGCAGCGCCAATTCCTCGATCAGTTCGATGATCGCCCGCGTGCCCATGGGCGCCTGGGGATGCCCCCACACCAGGGAGCAGCCGAAGTTGTTCATGCTCGCCACATCGACGCCCGTCTGCCGCGCGAAGTAGATGTCATTCACCGCGAAGGGATTGTGGGTCTTGATGGCGTTCACCTGGCCGATGGCCAGCCCCGCCTGGTCCAGGGCGCGGCGCGCCGCCGGGACCGTGGCTTCGGGCATGTGGGCCAGGGGCGCGCGCGCCAGGCCGAAGCCATGCAGGCGCACGGCGATGGCCGGATCGGCGGACAGCTCGCGGGCCCGCCCGGGCGCCGCCACAATGATGGCGGCATTGCCGTCGGCGGGATGGGTCTGGCCGCCGAAGGTGACCGTGCCTCCTTCCATGACCGGCTTCAGCTTCGCCAGCCCCTCGGCGGTGGACTGGTTCACGCCTTCGTCCGCCGCCAGGCTGCCGGCGGTCTTCTTGAAGTTGGGCGCCGGCACTTCGAAGGGCAGGGTCATGAAGCGCTTGAGAAAGGCGGCGTCGTCGGCCAGGGCCTGGCGGTACTGGGCTTCGCGCCGCAGCACCAGATCGTGCTGCTCGGCGGTGCCGATGCCGTGCTTGCGCGCCACGTTCTCGGCGGTCTGCAGCATGGAGTGGGGACCCAGCGGGTCGCAGCCGAAGTTGTCCATCACCCAGTCCTCGGCCGTGCCGGTGCCGCCCGGGCCCTTGGGATTGGGGTAGTACAGGTGCGGGCCGTTGGAGGTGCGGTCGCAGGTGACGGTCAGGGCGGCGCTGGCCATGCCCACTTCGATCTCCTGCACGCCCGCCAGCAGGCAGCGCACGCCGGTGGCGCAGGCTTGCATCAGGGTGGGACCGCCCGCCTGGCCGGCGCCGATCAGGCCGGTGAGCCAGGGCAGGCCGTAGAACGAGTGCTTCTGGGGCACGGAGAAGCCCAGCACGCCGTAGTCGAAGGCGGCGGGGTCGAGCTTGCGCCGGGCCAGTTCGCGGCGTGCCACCCAGGCGGCGAACTCGATGCTGTGCAGGTTGGCGAAACTGCCCTGCCAGCGCGCGAAGGGTGTGCTCCAGTAGGCGCCGTAGGGGATTTCCGCCTTGTATGCCATGGTTATCCTCCCGCTAGCCGACGTTGTCGGCTTCTTCCTCGTTCAGGCCGAGCGCTTCGATGAAGCAGCGCTTGGCTTCCGTCAGGTGGTCCAGCATGGCGGCCGCCGCCGCCTCGCCGTCGCCCGCCGCCAGCGCCGCGGCGATGCGCTTGATACCCCGCAGCACTACGGTGCGCACCTTGGGATCGCCCAGGGTGAGCACGCGCAGGTGCTGCACATGGTCCGCGTACAGTTCCACGGCGTGCAC
>JBMOQT010000255.1:0-4268 GCA_049320945.1 Pseudomonadota bacterium | reverse complement strand
CCAGCGTGCGCTTCGTCGGCACCATCCGCGAGGAGGCGGATGCGCCGCCCCAGCCCTTCGACGAGGTGTGGCATCTGACCAAGCCCACGGACGGCAGCCGCGGCTGGGTCATCGCCGGCATCCAGCAGTACAGCTGATCTACCAACACCAGTGCAAAGGGGGCCGCGGCCCCCTTTTTCTTCAGCCATGCTCGACCAGATCGCCATCGCCGCCCTCAATTTCCTGCTGCGCCGCTCCCCCTGGTCGGCGCAACGGCTGCGTCCCTTCGCCGGGCGCGAGGCGCGGCTCATGCTCCCGCCCTTCACCATCGATTTCCGCATCGACCGCGACGGCCTGCTGCAGCCGGCGCTGCGCGCGACCCCCGACGTGGACATCGCCCTGCCGGCGGACGCGCCCCTGGCCGCCCTGTCCGGAGCCGACACCCTGATGGGCAAGGCGCGCATTTCCGGCAGCGCCGATTTTGCCGAAGCCCTGGGCTTCGCCCTGCGCAACCTGGAATGGGATGCGGAAGAGGACCTGAGCCGGCTGTTCGGCGACATGGTCGCCCACCGTCTGGCGGCCCTGGGCAGGAGCTTCGCTGCCTGGCAGGCCGAGGCCGTCCGGCGCCTGGGGGAGAACGCCGCCGAATACCTGCAGTATGAAAACCGCCAGCTGGCATCGCGCCGGGAGATGGATGACTTCGCCGCCGAAACCCGGCGCCTGCGCCGGGACGCCGAGCGCCTGGAAGAACGTCTGGTGCAGTTGGAAAGGCTGGCCAGCTGACCGGCCTCAGTCAGGAACGGAGAAATACTCCCGATTGATGAATTCGGCCACGCACGCCGGCCGCGCCGGGTCATCGATGGTGACGCTGCGGGCGGCCTCGTTGCTCGCTGTTTGTTCCGGCCCGTTCGTGGCCGCAGTGGGGCTTGGGTTCATGGGGGGCTTCAAGTCAGGCTGCGTCCCGCATCCACCGGAATGATGGCCCCGGTCACGGCAGTCATGTGCGTGGCGAGGGCTACCACCGTGGCTCCGATATCGCGCGGCGTCGTGAGGCGCTTCAGAGGGGTGCGGGCGATATGGTTATCGAGCCATGCCCGATCGAAATTCTTCACGAACTCGGTTTCGACCAGCCCGGGGGACACGGACACCACGCGAATGTCCGGCGCCAGGGCCAGGGCCAGGGACTTGGTCATCGTGTCCAGCGCCGCCTTGGAGGCGCAATACATGATGTTGCTGCCGATCGCCAGCTTGGCCGCGATCGACGAGATGTTCACCACCAGACCGTTGCCTTCCCGCGCAAGCAGCGGGCGCAGGGCACGCACGGTGGCGAAGGCACCGCGCACGTTGGTGGCCAGCACCTGATCGATCAGTTCGTCGTCGAGGGCGTCCAGGTCGGCCGCCGGCACGAAGCGTGTGGTGCCATGGCAATTGACCAGGATGTCGCAGCGCCCATGGCTGCGCTCAAGCTCGCGCGCGAGCTGCCCCAGCGCCGCGCTGTCGGTGACCGGCACCGCATAGGCGGCATGGCGCGCACCGGACCGGGGGAGCTGCTCGACGAGCGCCTGCGCCTTATCCCGCGAGCGGTTGTAGCCAACAATGACGGAGCTGCCCTGTTCGGCCAGCACCTGGCAAATTGCCGCCCCGATTCCCCCCGCCCCGCCGGTGACCAGTGCCACCTTTCCTTCCAATGTCGTCATCTGTTTCTCCTCCTATGCATTGAGCTGCTCGCGCAAGGCGCGCTTCAGTAATTTGCCGTTGGCATTGCGCGGCAGCGGCGTGGTGAGCAGGGTGAAGCTCTCGGGAACCTTGTAGTCGGCGAGCCGCTGGGCGCAGAACTGCTTAAGCTCCTCGGCGCTGGTCGTGGCACCGGCCTTTAGGCTCACGAAAGCGTGCAGCATCGGGCAGGGCTTGCCGACGAAGCATTTCAATGCCCGCGCGTACGCCGCGTGCCGGGGTGCGAACTGCGGGGCTTTGCAGCCGCTCCGCGGTGAAGTAGTAGGCCGGCCGCTCGCCTCGTCGGCTTGCGCCCAGCGGGCCGCAGGCCTCATCCACCTCCGAGAGGTTGCCACCCAGGTTCAGCGCCAGGCAGGTCCCCGGGTTCCACACGTAGTCGGCCGGGAAATACTCGAACAATTGCACGCCGGACGCAGCAGTGCGTAGCCGAGCACGAACAGCGCGCACAGCAACGCCAGGAGCAGACCCGGCAGGAAGCCGGCGACGAAGAGCTTGCCGATGGAAATCTGCGTGAGCGCGCCCCACACGATCATCGGGATGCTGGGCGGGATCAGCATGCCCAGCGAGGCGCTGCCGGCGACGCAGCCGAGCGCGACCTTCCGGTTGTAGCCGTGGTGGCGCATCATCTCAGGAGAGGCGACGCGGCTGAAGATCGCAGCCGACGCGATGCTCACGCCGACCACCGCGGCGAACACGGCGTTGCCCGCCACCGTGGCAATCGCCAGATGGCCGGGCAGGCGCTTGAAGGCATGGCATAGAAATCAGCCGCCGAGGTAGCGCGGGATGTCGAGCAACACGCCGCGGCCCACCATGCGATGGCGCGTCTTCTCGATGCCGTGTTGGCGCCGGTGCAATCGACCAGGCGCGCGTCGTAACCGTTCCACATCTTGTCGCCATAGAACACGTGGCCGGCGCGTCCCACTGCGTATTGCACTGGAGCGGCATGGGATCAGTCGAGTCACCCGAGGGAACCGCCCCCTCGGGTGCTCACGGAACCGGACGTGAACGTCTCCGCTCATCCGGCTCTTCCTGGAGGGCAGAGGCCCGGGCAGCCAGGAAATGATTGGCCAGCAGGGCGGCCACCACCAACACCGATCCGATTATCTCCGCCCAGTTGAAGCGGTAGCCCTGAAAAACGCCAATGACGAAAGCTGTCACCGGCACGAAGTTGATGAACAGCACGCCCTCGGCGCCGATGCGCCGGATGCCGCTGTTCCAGCCCAGCGTGCCGAGTACGGCGGACCCCAGGGTGATGTAGCCGATCTCCCAGCCCACCGAGGCGATCTGCCCCGCTCCCGGCACCGACGCGGCGCCGAGCGCGGCCGCCGACGCCGTGGCGGCGACGACGCTCAGGGCACCGGCCGTCGCGGTCAGCGCCGTGTAGCGCAGGGCCGACCAGGCGGGAAAGGCGCCGGCACCCAGCGTGTAGGCGACCCAGCACAGGGCCGCGGCGAGCACCAGCAGGTCGCTGGCGGCGGCGCCGGACAGAGACCGGGGATCGCCCCGTGTCACCACCAGGCCGACGCCGGTCAGGGCGAGGGCGATGGCGAACAGTGTGCGGCGCGCCGGCCGCCGCCCCTGAAATGCCCATCCGAGTAGCGCCGCCATCAGGGGCTGGGATGCCACGATCACGGCGGCGTGCTCGGCGCGGGTGTGGGCGAGCCCGATGAACATCAGCAGCACGCCGCCGCCTATCCCCACCGTGCCCAGCAGCAGAATGCGGCCCGCCCGCCCATCGGACTTGAGCGCGCCGCGGCCTTCGACCCGCCACAGCCAGCCGACGAAAACCAGCGCCGCGATGCCGTAGCGGATCGAAGTGAGGTGATAGGCGTCGATCACGGTCAGCGCCGCCTTGCCTACGGCGAAGGCGCTGCCCCAGGTCACTGCCGCCAGCAGCAGGCACGCGACCGCGCCGGATTGGCTCTGTCGGTTCAATCTTGTGTTGTTACGCCTTCAGTCAGGGATGGCGATGACCACTTTGCCCGTCACCCGGCGCTGCAGCATGGCGTGCATGGCCTCGCCCACCTGGGTCAGGGGATAGACCCGCGACACGTGGGGGCGGATGCGCCCCTCCCGGAACCAGGCGCCCAGCTCCGCCACGGCCGCCTGGAATTCCTCCGGCGCCCGCCCGATCCAGGCGCCCCAGTGCACGCCGATGATGTCCCGTTCCATGAGCAGGGGCAGATTGAGTGGAATGCGCGGGATGTCACCCGCGGCAAAGCCGATCACCAGGAGCCGCCCGCGCCAGGCGGAGGAACGCAGGGCCGGCTCGGTGTACGCGCCGCCCACCGCGTCGTAGATCACATCGATCCCCTGGCCGGCGGTGAGCTCCTTGATGCGGGCGCGCAAGTCCTCGCGGCTGTAGTTGATCCCTTCGTCGGCCCCGTGCTGCCGGCACAGGGCCAGCTTGTCGTCACTGGAGGCGCAAGCGATCACCCGCAGCCCCAGCACCTTGCCGATCTCCACCGCCGCCAGCCCCACGCCGCCGGCGGCGCCCAGCACCAGCAGGGTTTCGCCCGGGCGGCTGGCGGCGCGGTGGCGCAGTGCGTGGTGGG
>JBMOQT010000254.1:0-4312 GCA_049320945.1 Pseudomonadota bacterium | reverse complement strand
CTCGAAGATGCGCTCCACTTCCGCGGGCGCGATGCCCTGCCCCGTGTCCTCGATCTCGAATATGGCCATCTCCCGCTGGTAGCGCACGCGCAGGGCGATGCGCCCGCGCGCGGTGAACTTCACCGCGTTGCCCAGGATGTTGATCAGGATCTGGCGCAGGCGCCGCTCGTCGGCCCGCACCACCGCGGGCAGCGCGCCTTCGGGCTGGTAGAGGAATTCCAGGCGCTTGTTGCGCGCCTGCAGTTCGAACATGTCCACGATCTGCCGCAGGAACTCGGGGAAGGCGAGCGCCCGGATCTCCAGCGTGAGCTTGCCGCCTTCGATGCGGGCGATGTCCAGGGTGCGCTCGATCAGGGACAGCAGGTGGTCGCCGCTCTTGCGGATGATGTGCACCGCCTGGCGCCGGTGCGGCGGGATGCTGCCGTCGCCGTCGAGGATCTGGGCATAGCCCAGGATGCTGTTCAGCGGCGTGCGCAGCTCGTGGCTGATGGCGGTGATGTAGCGGCTCTTGGCCTGGTTGGCCAGCTCGGCGCTGCGCTTGGCCTTCTGCAGCTGCTCGTCGGTGCGCCGGTGGGATTCGATCTCCTGCATCAGCAGATGGGTCTGGCGGTTGGATTCCTCCTGGGCCACCTGCCGGCTCTTGTGGGTCAGCACCAGCCACCAGGCGACGATGCCGGCGACCAGCACCAGGGCGGCGAAGGCCTTGAGGAAGCCCAGGCGCAGCGCCGCTGCCAGGGCCGCGCCTGCGGCACCCAGGGCCTGCAGCTCGTGGAAGTAGAGCAGGCCCAGCAGCAGGGCCAGGAAGGGCACGACCACCGCCATCACCAGCAGGTAGTGGCCCAGGCCGGTGTCCAGGTAGGGCCACACCGGGCGCGGCAGCACCCGGCGCAGGGCGGCCGTCCACTGGGCCGAGAGGCGGGCGTGGGGCTTGCACAGGTCGTCGCAGCGGGCGTCCAGGGAGCAGCACAGGGAGCAGATCGACCCCTGGTAGGCCGGGCAGTGGGCCATGTCCTCGCCTTCGTACTCCTTGTCGCAGATGCAGCAGCGCCGCGTGCCGGCGCCGCCGTCCGCGGCACGGGCGAGGTAGTAGCGGCCGCCCGTGGCCCAGGCGATCAGCGGCGCGGCGACGGAGGCCGTGACCAGGGCGATGACGGCGGAGAAGGCGCGCGCCTGCTCGCCGAACAGCCCCATGAAGGCCGACACCGAGAGCACCGAGGCGATGCCCATGGCACCGACGCCCACCGGGTTGATGTCGTAGAGGTGCGCGCGCTTGAACTCGATGCCCGGCGGCGACAGGCCCAGGGGCTTGTTGATCACCAGGTCCGCCACCACGGCCATCATCCAGGCGATGGCGATGTTGGAGTACAGCCCCAGCACCCGGCCCAGGGCCTGGAACACGTCCAGTTCCATCAGCATCAGGCCGATGAGGGTGTTGAACACCACCCACACCACCCGGCCGGGATGGCTGTGGGTGAGGCGGGCGAAGAAGTTGGACCAGGCGAGCGAGCCGGCGTAGGCGTTGGTGACGTTGATCTTGAGCTGGGAAATGACCACGAACACCACCGTCGCCGTCACCGCCCAGCCGAAATGGCCGAACACGTACTCGTAGCCCACCAGGTACATCTGGTTGGGATCCACCGCCCGCTGCGCCGGCACCGAGTTGCTCAGGGCGAGATAGGCCAGCAGCGCGCCGCCCAGCATCTTGAGCATGCCCGGGAGCACCCAGCCCGGCCCGCCCACCAGCACGCCCGCCCACCAGCGGCCGCGGTTGGCTGCCGTCTTCTCGGGCATGAAGCGCAGGTAGTCGGCCTGCTCGCCCATCTGGGTGATCAGCGCGATGCCCACCGTCAGCGCGGCACCGAACAGGTGCATGTCGAAACCGCCGCCGTAGCCGGCCAGACCCTCGAGGATGCCGGGGTTCTCCCGGAACACGTAGACATAGGGCAGCACCAGCAGGATCAGCCACAGGGGCTGGGTCAGGGTCTGCAGGCGGCTGATGACGGTGATGCCGTGGGTCACCAGGGGAATCACCACCAGGGCGCACACCAGGTAGCCCAGGGCGGGGGGAATGCCGAAGCCCAGCTCCAGCGCATAGGCCATGACCGCCGCTTCCAGGGCGAAGAAGATGAAGGTGAACGAGGCGTAGATCAGGGACGTGACCGTGGAGCCGATGTAGCCGAAGCCGGCGCCCCGGGTCAGCAGGTCCATGTCCAGGCCGTGGCGCGCGGCGTAGTAGCTCACCGGCAGGCCGGCGAGGAAGATAATGAGGCTGGTGGCGACGATGGCCAGTGCGGCGTTGGTGAAGCCGTAGTTCACCAGCAGGGTGGCGCCCACGGCCTCCAGCACCAGGAAGGCGGAGGCGCCGAAGGCGGTGTTGGCCACCCGCAGCTCGGACCACTTGCGGAAGCCGCGGGGAGTGAAGCGCAGCGCGTAGTCCTCGACGGTCTCGTTGGCGACCCAGGTGTTGTAGTCGCGACGCACCTTGACGACGCGCTGGACGGCCTGGGGGTTGTGTTCGCTCGCCATGGCTAGGGGGAGACGACCTGATGCCTTTGTCAAATAATGCCGCTTTCCCCCTCACCCCTATCCCCTCTCCCGCGGGGGGAGAGGGGAACGACGTGCGCGCCTGCGGCGCGGAAATCGGATGGGGGACAGGCGTTCCCTTAGCCAGAAGCGTGCCACGGCCTCTTCCTGCCCGTGATGCCTGTATCCACGCGCACTTGCAAGCGGCGGGCGGCGCGCACGGCGGCCAATTTGGTGCATGAAGGCGCCAGCCGCCCGGGCGGCTGCGCCGGAATGGTGCGCGAGCGCCTATGTGGCGCGGCGCAATCAGGTCTTGGGGCGGGCGTGCAGGTGGTAGAGATGGCCGGAGCTCTGGGGGGCGCGCTCCGGATGATGGTGATGCCCGCCGGCCGACAGGTCCGCCGCCACCAGGTTGAGCTGGCCGTGGCGCACGCCGCGCTCGGCCATGACGGCATCGGCGAAGGCGCGCACGGCCCGGGTCGGCCCGCGCAGGATCACCGTCCCCATGCAGTTGTCGTGGTCGAGATGCACATGCATGGCGGACACGCACAAATCGTGGTGCCGGTGCTGGGCCGCGGTCAGGCGTTGCGCCAGGTCCGGTTCATGGTGATTGTAGATGTAGGACAGGGAGGCGACGCAATGGGGCGCCTCCTCGCGCACCAGCCGGCTCTGCTCCAGCTTTTCGCGCAGCACGTCCCTCACCGCCTCGGAGCGATTGACGTAACCCTTGGCACGGATCAATTGATCGAATTCCCGCGCCAGCTGGCGGTCGAGGGAAATGGTGAAGCGCTCCATGACGGTCCCCTTGATTCTTCTTGCCCCCAGTGAAGCGCCCCATTCTACCCGCCTGGGCAGCCGCCGGTCATAAACGTTTTTCATGGATGGCCGCGCCTCCGCCATGGCGTTGCGCGTAGGTCGGGCCGAAGCCCGACCTACCGGGCATGGGGTCGGGCACGCGCCGCGAGCCCGTCGAGATAGCGGGCGAACAGTTCGTGGGTCGCTTGGCGGAACATGCGGATGCGGCCCGTGTGGCTGAGCACCAGCAGGCCGACGATGTGGGCGAACAGGGCGGTGGTTTCCGCCAGCGCCTGGGCCTCGTCCAGGCCCATCTGGCGCAGCGCCTCCTGGCAGGGCGCCAGGGCGTCGCGCAGCCGGCTGTTGAGATGGCGGTTGAGCTCCGGCGTCAGGCCGCGCGGCTGCATGCCGCGGAACAGGTAGAAGCCCAGGTCCAGGTCGCGCGGCTGCTCCCGGTAGAAGCCGTAGAAGGCGAGCGCCCCGGTGCGCAGGCGCTCCTCCGCGGCCGTGCCGGCGACGGCCGCCGCCACGGCGGCGTTGAGGCGCTCCAGGGATTCGCCCAGGAGGGCGCCGTAGATCTCCTCCTTGCTGACGAAGTAGCTGTAGATGGCCCCCGGCGTATAGCCGGCGCGCTTGGCGATCTCGCGGATGCTGGCGCCTTCCAGGCCCAGCTCGAAGAAGGCGGCGCGGGCCGCGTCCAGCATCAGGGCGCGGCGCACGTCGGCCACGGTGCGCTGGCGCTCGCGCCGGCGCGCCTGGCGCTCGGCGGTCAGATCGGCGACCGGCGCCGCCACGGGCGAAGGGGGACGTTTGGCCATGGCTGCATTATACGATTGAATATTTTATTGAACAGTGTTTAAATTTTCCGTCCGTTGCCTGGAGACCGCCATGAACGCTCCCCTGAACACCACCCCATCCCTCATGTCCGGCGCCGACTTCCGCGAATCCCTGCGGCGCCACAAGCCGCGCGTCTACGTGGACGGCCAGCTGATCG
>JBMOQT010000253.1:0-4418 GCA_049320945.1 Pseudomonadota bacterium | reverse complement strand
GTTGATGCACGGGGGAATGATCAGCAGCGGCCGCTCCGCCACTCTGTCGGTGAGCGGCGCATACTGGATGAGCTGCATCACCTCGTTCTCGAAAATCACCCGCCCGGGCGTCACCGCCAGGTTGCGCCCCAGTTCGAAGGCCTTGTCGTCGGTCATGGAGATGCGGCCCTTCTCCAGGTCGGCGATCATGTTCCTGATGCCTTCGGTGATGCTGGCGCCCTTGGTTTCCAGGGCAGTCTTGACGAATTCCGGATTGGTGGCGACGAAATTGGACGGGGCCAGGGCATCCACGTACTGGCGCGTCAGGAAGCGCACGCGGCTTTTGGCGGCCCCGTCCTCAACGGGCAGGGTCTCGGCCAGCCGCCTGAGGAAGTCGGCGTTGATCAGATAGGCCTGGCGCAGGTAATCGTAGAAGGGACTGCGGCTCCATTCGGGCGCCGCGAAGCGGCGGTCGCCCGGATCGGGAAGCGCCAGGGCCGGGGACGGCTCCCCCGGCTTGCGCTGGAGCATGGCGGCCCACAAGCGCGCGTGGCGCTCCATGAACTCCTTGTGCAGCTTGGCCGTTTCTTCCGAGCTGAGGGCGGCATTGGAGCGCAGCAGCCCTTGCTGCCTGGACAGGAACTCCACGAAGCCCTGGGCCAGGCTCTGGCCCGCTTGGACGAAGCCTGGTGCGGGAGCAGGCGGTCTATCGTTGCCGGACATCACGGTTTTCCAGGCCGGGGTACGGGATACTCGCGGGAAGCCGGGCGAGGCCCGTCAACTTTCGGATTTAGCAGGAAATTTTCCGAATATTTTGCACTGCACAATAAGCCCTGTCAAGATGAGGTCATGTACGCTCCGGCGCCGCCGGCTAGCCCGCAAGACTTTCCACGGCGAAGTGGGCGAACTCGATCGAGGCGACGCCGAGCCCGATCAACAGCACCTGCTGCACCGTGGCGTGGATCTCCGGCCGCCTGTGGAGGCCAGGAATCAAGTCGGCGACGGCGACATAGATCATGCTCGCCGCGGCCAGCGCCAGGAACACCGGCACCATGCCATGGGCAACAGAGAAGGCGCCATAGGCCAGCAGTCCTCCTACCAGAGTAGCCAAACTTGACAGCAGATTGAAGGCCAAAGCCTTGCCACGGGAATAACCCGAATGGAGCAGGATGACGAAATCGCCCACTTCCTGGGGAATCTCATGGGCGATCATGGCGAGCGCCGTGATGATGCCCAGGGGCACGCTCTCCATGAAGGCGGCGGCGATGAGGACGCCGTCCACGAAATTATGGAAGGTATCGCCCACCAGAATCAGCAGGCCGCTGCGCCCGTGGTCACCGGGATTGTCGCGGTGCTGGTGGGACTCGTGTCCTTCGCAGCGCTCCTCGTGGCAGTGGCGCCATAGCACCAGCTTCTCCAGCACGAAGAAGCCGAGGATGCCCGCCAGTATCGTTGCCGCGGTGGCGCCCGGATCCCCCTGGGCGGCGATGGCCTCCGGCAGCATGTCCAGGAAGGCGGCCCCCAGCAGGGCACCGATGGCGTAGCTGATGAGATGGGTCACCCAGCTGCTGCGGGCGGTCAGGGCGAAGGCTCCGGCGGCGAGCACGCTGAGCGCACCGCCGAGCAGGGCGGCGAGGATGATCCAGGTGAGGGGCGACATGGAGGGGCGGATTATACGCGGATGCGCGCCCCTACCCAGAAACCTCCCCGCAGGGGAGCACGACGCTCCCCTCCCCCGCCGGCGGGGGAGGGGCTGGGGGAGAGGGCAGAGCCCCCGAGGTTTCTGGCAACAAGCCGGTCGTCCGTCGGGCGACAGGGGGCTCTCCGGTCACGATTTGGGCTTCGGCCGGTTCACGCAATAAATGCCGGCGGCAACCAGCACCATGGCCAGCACCAGGGCCGCCGTGATGGGCTCGCCCAGCAATACGCCGCCCGCAATCATGCCAAACAGGGGCGTGAGGAAGGAAAAGGCCGCCAGGCGGGCGGCGGGATAATGGGCCACCAGCCAGAACCAGGCGAGATAGCTGGCGAAGGCGACGATGACGATCTGGAAAGCGATGCTGCCCAGTATCAGCGGCGACAGGGCGATGACGCCGCGCTCGCCCAGGGCCAGGGAAGCCAGGGGCAGGGCCAGCGCCGAGCCGGCAAGCTGGTAGAACAGGGTCTTGTTGGCGCTCGCGCGGGCCAGCTTGCTGGCCTTGATGACCAGCGTCGTCGCCCCCCAGAACACCGCCCCCGCCAGCACCATAAGGTCGCCGATCAGTTCGCGCCGGGTGGGCATGCGCAGGCCGTCGGCGAAGGCGACCACGATGCCGGTAAAGGCGCACACCAGCCCGGCCCATTGCAGCTTCCCCAGGCGTTCGCCCGGCAGCAGCAGGTGAGCGCCGATGGCCACGATGAAAGGCGCGGTGTACAGGAACAGCACGCTGCGCGACGCCGTGGTGTAGGTGAGCCCCACGTAGAGCATGGCGAACTCGCCGGCAAACAAGACGGCGGCAACGACGCCCGGCACCAGGGTGCCGTCGCGCTCGAACAACTTCACGCCCGTCCGCCAGGACCACAACCACACCAGCACCGTGGCGCCGGCCGAGCGGATGCCGGCCTGGAGCAGCGGCGAGACGCCGGCGTTGGCCACCTTCACCGTCACCTGCTGCACGCCCCAGATGGCGCACAGCACGATCATGAGGACGGCGGCGGTGCCGTCGAGATGCGTGCGCCTGGCCATTATGGGCGCTCCAGCCAGATGAGGGAGGCCATGCGCCCGGTGACCTTGTCCCGCCGGTAGGAAAAGAAGCGCGCCTGGTCGGCCACGGTGCAATAGCCGCCGCCGAATACCCGCTCCACGCCCGCGTCCCTCAGGCGCTGGCGCGCCAGTTCGTAGATATCCGCCAGCCACTTGCCGGCGCCATGGGGCCTGAAGGCCGCGGCGGCAGCGGCGCCACGGGCAAGGAAGGCCGCCCTCACCTCGTCGCCCACCTCGAAGGCGGCCGGGCCGATGGCCGGTCCCAGATAGGCGAGCAAACGCTGCGGCCGCCGCGCCATGGCCGCCACGGTCCGCTCCACCACGCCTTCAGCCAGTCCGCGCCAGCCGGCATGGGCGATGGCCACTTCCGAGCCGTCCGCGTCGCACAGCAGCAGCGGCAGGCAGTCGGCCGTCATAACGGCGCACACCGTGTGCGGCACCGAGGTATGCGCGGCATCGGCCTGCTCCGGGCCGCACACGCTCTCGGCGCGCACCACGCGCGTGCCATGCACCTGGGCCAGCCAGCGCGGCTCGGCAGGCAGATGGCGCCGCAGCAGGCGACGGTTCTCGGCCACGGCGCGCGGGTCGTCGCCCACGTGATCGCCCAGGTTGAGGCTGGCGTAGGGACCGACGCTGACACCGCCCGAACGGGTGGTGACAAGGGCGCGCACGGTTGGCGGCGCCGGCCAGTCGGGAATGATCCAGTCGTCCGTCATTGTTGTTGTTGCATCCTTAGGGCATCGAGCAATTGGGTGAAGTCCTGCGGCAGCGGCGCCTCCCAGCCCAGCGGCCGTCCGATGGCGGGGTGGACCAGCTCCAGGCGCCAGGCATGCAAGGCCTGGCGCGGGAAGGCCGCCAACAGGGGATTGCGGCTGCGGCGCCGGCCGTAGGTGGGATCACCCACCAGGGGATGGCCGATGCTGTCCATGTGCACCCGGATCTGGTGGGTGCGCCCGGTTTCCAGGGCGCATTCCAGCAAGGTGGCGTCGGCGAAGCGCTCGCGCACAGAATAATGGGTGCGCGCCGCGCGACCGCGCGTCATCACCGCCATGCGTGTGCGCTGCACGGGATGGCGGCCGATGGGGGCATCCACCGTGCCGTCGCGCGCCACCACCCCATGGACCAGGGCGAGATAATGGCGCTTGACCGTGCGTGCCTGCAACTGGCGCACCAGGTCGGTCTGGGCCTGGAGGGTCTTGGCCACCACCAGCAGGCCGGAGGTGTCCTTGTCCAGCCGGTGTACGATGCCGGCCCGCGGCAGCCCCTGCAGCTGCGGCGCATGATGCAGCAGGGCGTTAAGCAGAGTGCCGCTCCAGTTGCCACTGCCGGGATGCACCACCAGGCCCGCCGGCTTGTCAATCACCAGCAGACTGGCATCCTCGAACAGGATGCTGAGGGGAATTTCCTCGGCCTGCTGCGCCGTCTCCTCGGGCAGGGGCGCCGCCTCCACGCTCACCCGCTCGCCGCCCCACACCTTCTGCCTGACATCGCCGGGACGGGCGTCCACCAGCACGCGTCCGGCGCGTATCCATTGCTGCAGGCGATTGCGCGAGTGCTCCGGCAGCATGCGCGCCAGGGCCTGGTCCAGCCGCATGCCGGCGCACTCGGCGGGCACTTCGAGGCGCAAGATGTGGGGGGCTGTATAATCGGCGCGGTTCAGATCCGGGACCATGACCATGCGTAGTTTAGCGGTAAT
>JBMOQT010000252.1:0-4433 GCA_049320945.1 Pseudomonadota bacterium | reverse complement strand
GCAAGCTGATCGCGGGACCGTCCGTCTTCATCTGCGACGAGTGCATCGAGCTGTGCAACGACATCATCCGCGACGAGATCGCCAGCGACCAGGGCGGGCGCGGCGCCAAGAGCGACCTGCCCACGCCCAAGGAGATCTGCAACATCCTCGATCAGTACGTGATCGGCCAGGATCATGCCAAGCGCATCCTGTCGGTGGCGGTGTATAACCACTACAAGCGCCTCAAGCACCTGTCCAAGAGCGACGACGTCGAGCTCGCCAAGAGCAACATCCTGCTGATCGGGCCCACCGGCTCGGGCAAGACGCTGCTGGCCCAGACCCTGGCGCGGCTGCTGAACGTGCCCTTCGTCATGGCCGACGCGACCACCCTCACCGAGGCCGGCTATGTTGGCGAGGACGTGGAGAACATCATCCAGAAGCTGCTGCAGAAGTGCGACTACGAAGTGGACAAGGCGCAGCAGGGAATCGTCTACATCGACGAGATCGACAAGATCTCGCGCAAGTCGGACAACCCGTCGATCACGCGCGACGTGTCCGGGGAGGGTGTGCAGCAGGCGCTGCTGAAGCTCATCGAGGGCACTATCGCCTCCGTTCCGCCCCAGGGCGGCCGCAAGCATCCCAACCAGGACTTCGTGCAGGTGGATACCACCAACATCCTGTTCGTCTGCGGCGGCGCTTTCGACGGCCTGGACAAGGTTATCCGCAATCGCACCGAGCAGGCGGGCATCGGCTTCGGCGCCGAGGTGAAGAGCCGCGCCGCCAAGGAGGTTTCGGAGACGCTGCGCGGCGTCGAGCCGGAAGACCTGATCAAGTACGGCCTGATCCCCGAGTTCGTGGGGCGGCTGCCGGTGGTGGCGACGCTGCACGAACTGGATGAAGCCGCCCTGATTCAGATCCTCGTCGAGCCGAAGAATGCCCTGATCAAGCAGTATCAGAAACTCTTCGCCATGGAGGGGGTCGAACTTGAGATTCGGCCGCAGGCGCTCCAGGCGATTGCACGCAAGGCCCTGAAGCGCAAGACGGGTGCCCGCGGCCTGCGCTCCATCCTGGAGAGTGTGCTGCTCGACACCATGTACGAGCTGCCGAACATGGAGAATGTCACCAAAGTCGTGATCGACGAGGGCATGATCGAAGGCAGCTCCAAGCCCATCCTCATCTACGCCGATCAACCCAAGGTGGCCGGCTCCAACTGAAGGTCCGGCGCGGCTGCCGCCGTCGGCAGCCTCGGCTTGAATCCCCGTCCGTCACCCTCATATGGAGGTGACGGACCCCACTTGAAGGAACAGCGTCATGTCAAGCATCCTTGACCTACCCGCACAGAGAATCGAGCTCCCCCTGTTGCCCCTGCGCGACGTGGTGGTGTTCCCCCACATGGTCATCCCGCTTTTCGTGGGGCGCCCCAAGTCCATCAAGGCCCTGGAGACCGCCATGGAGGCCGGCAAGAGCATTCTGCTGGTCGCCCAGAAGTCGGCCGCCAACGACGAACCGGCGCCGGAGGACATTTACCAGATCGGCTGTATTGCCAACATCCTGCAGATGCTCAAGCTGCCGGACGGCACCGTGAAGGTCCTGGTCGAGGGCAGCCAGCGGGCGCGCATCGAGAAAGTGACGGATATGCGCACCCTGTTCGTCGCCGAGGTCACGCCGGTTCCCGCAGGCGAGGCCGCGAACCACGAGATCGAGGCGATGCGGCGCGCCATCATCGCCCAGTTTGACCAGTACGTGAAGCTCAACAAGAAGATTCCGCCGGAGATTCTCACCTCCTTGGGTGGCATCGAAGAGCCCGGCCGCCTGGCCGACACCATCGCCGCCCACCTGCCCCTCAAGCTCGAGCAGAAGCAGGAGATCCTGGAGCTGTTCGACATCTCCCAGCGCCTGGAGAAGCTGCTGACCCAGCTCGAGACCGAACTCGACATCCTGCAGGTGGAGAAGCGCATCCGCGGCCGCGTCAAGCGGCAGATGGAGAAAAGCCAGCGCGAGTACTACCTCAACGAACAGGTGAAGGCGATCCAGAAGGAACTCGGCGAAGGCGAGGAGGGCGCCGACCTGGAGGAGATGGAGAAGAAGATCAAGGCCTCGGGCATGACCAAGGAGGCCCAGGCCAAGGCCCAGGCGGAGCTCAAGAAGCTCAAGCTCATGTCGCCCATGTCGGCGGAAGCCACCGTGGTGCGCAACTACATCGAGACCCTCATCGGCCTGCCGTGGCGCAAGAGGAGCCGCATCAGCAAGGATCTGGCGGCGGCGGAGAAGGTCCTGGAGAAGGACCACTACGGCCTGGAGAAGGTCAAGGAGCGCATCCTCGAATACCTGGCGGTGCAGCAGCGCGTGGACAAGCTGAAGGCGCCCATCCTGTGCCTGGTCGGCCCGCCCGGGGTCGGTAAGACGTCGCTCGGCCAGTCGATCGCCCGCGCCACCAATCGCAAGTTCGTGCGCATGTCCCTGGGCGGTGTGCGCGACGAGGCGGAGATCCGCGGCCATCGCCGCACCTACATCGGCTCCATGCCGGGCAAGATCCTGCAGAACATGACCAAGGTCGGCGTGAAGAACCCGCTGTTCCTCCTGGACGAAGTGGACAAGATGGGCATGGACTTCCGCGGCGACCCGTCGTCGGCGCTGCTGGAAGTGCTGGATCCCGAGCAGAACTCCACCTTCGTCGACCACTACGTCGAGGTGGAGTACGACCTGTCGGACGTGATGTTCGTCGCGACGGCGAACACCATGAACATCCCGGCACCGCTGCTGGATCGCATGGAGGTGATACGCCTGTCCGGTTACACCGAGGACGAGAAGGTGAACATCGCCCAGCGCTACCTGCTGCCCAAGCAGATGAAGAACAACGGCCTGAAGAAGGAAGAGTTGTCGGTCACCGAGGAAGCCCTGCGCGACATCGTCCGCTATTACACCCGTGAAGCCGGCGTGCGCAGCCTGGAGCGCGAAATTTCGAAGATCTGCCGCAAGGTGATCAAGTCGATGGTGCTCAAGAAGCGCAGCAGCAAGGTGGTGGTGAACGCCAAGAACCTGGACAAGTATCTCGGCGTGCGCCGTTACACCTTCGGCATCGCGGAGAAGGAGAACCAGGTGGGCCAGGTGACCGGGCTGGCATGGACCGAGGTGGGCGGCGAGTTGCTGACCATCGAAGCGGTGGTGCTGCCCGGCAAGGGCAAGACCATGACCACCGGCAAGCTGGGCGAAGTGATGCAGGAGTCGATCCAGGCGGCACTGTCGGTGGTGCGCAAGCGTTCCGCCGCGCTGGGCATCGCCGAGGACTTCTACCAGAAGAGCGACATCCACATTCACCTGCCGGAGGGCGCCACGCCCAAGGACGGTCCCAGCGCGGGCATCGCCATCGCCACGGCGCTGGTGTCGATCCTCACCGGCATCCCGGTGCGCGCTGACGTGGCCATGACCGGCGAGATCACGCTGCGCGGCGAGGTGCTGCCCATCGGCGGCCTCAAGGAGAAGCTGCTCGCCGCCCATCGCGGCGGCATCCGGCTGGCTCTTATTCCGGAAGACAACGTCAAGGATCTGGTCGAGATCCCGGACAACATCAAGAACAAGCTCGAGATTGTGCCGGTGAAGTGGATCGATCAGGTGCTCGAGCTCGCCCTCGAGCGTAAGCCCGAGCCAGCGCCGGTTGCGGAGACGGCTGCGGGCGCGGAAGTGGCTGCCGTCGCCGAAGCCCAGCCTCCCTCCAGCCTCATTACTCATTAGAAGAGCGCAGGCCCTCCTAACGCTGCACACGCGCCCATCGCCAAACGATGGGCGTTTTTTTTTGGCGACGAAGCTACGTTTTCATATCATTTTCGCGTGTCGATCCCACAGGGACCTCCTCCAAAAGCCGCTTGACATAAGGTTTTTCGGCTTGTTATAAAGCGCGTGCAGGATTTTATGATCACGCTCGCGCGCCATTGCGAGACCTTCACGAATCACATTCCTGTCTTCCAACAAACCTGAACGAGAGGGGGCTTACGTGAACAAATCTGAACTCATCGACCAGATCGCCAAGTCGGCCGACATTTCCAAGGCCGCTGCCGGCCGTGCGCTCGACGCCACCATCGGCGCCGTCAAGACCGCGCTGAAAAAGGGGGGCATGGTGACCCTGGTCGGATTCGGTACCTTCTACGTCGGCAAGCGTGCCGCCCGCAGCGGCCGCAACCCGCGCACCGGTACCACCATCAAGATCAAGGCCGCCAAGGTTCCGAAATTCCGCGCTGGAAAAGCGCTGAAAGATGCGGTAAACTAACGCGCTTTCATTGGCCGCCGACCACGAGACGGATGGCCGATCGAAGCGGGTGCTTAGCTCAGCTGGTAGAGCGTCGCCCTTACAAGGCGGAAGTCACAGGTTCGACCCCTGTAGCACCCACCACAAAAAGCGCGAATTAAATCAAAGGCCTGGAGATGTTTTCCAGGCCTTTGTCATTTCCGGGGGTGCG
>JBMOQT010000251.1:0-4436 GCA_049320945.1 Pseudomonadota bacterium | reverse complement strand
GCCGGGGCACTCCTTGACGTAGGGATAGTAGGCCTCGGCGTCCTCGCAGTAGTACCAGTAGTCGGCCGGGCCGGGCGCCGGCTCGGGCGCGCCGCGTTCGATATAGACCGGCGGCGGCGCCGGCACTGCTATGACGGGCGGGTAATAATGGTAGGGCGGCGGGTAATGCCAGTATCCGCCCAGAGGCACGCCGATGAAGACGCCTATCCGGGCGTGGCGGTGGAGATGATGACCGCCATGGTGCTGGCGGTGGATATGACCACCGTGGATGTGGTGGCGTTGGACATGATGACCTCCCCTGGCCGACGCCACCTCGCTCACGGTGAAGCCCAAAGCCGCCAGCAGAATCGCCAGCGCGAGCCATTTCAGGTGCTTCATGACGCCTCCTTGCCGCCGGGCAGCGGCGACCCGGATGGACCGTTCCCCACGAAACTGAGACTTCGGGCGCCGGGGTGAATTCCTGGAAACTTGGTAACAAATTGTTTCCGCCGCGGCACCTGGGCTCGGAGGCGTGCGCCCGGCGCTAGTAACCGCCCGCGACGCTCCCGCCGATGGCACTGCCGACCACTGCGCCGATTGCCGTGGCGGCAATGCGTCCGTTGCCTTTGCCGATCTGGGTGCCCAGGGCGCCGCCGGCGATGGCGCCGATGGTCTGGCCGATCAGCCGATTGCCGCCGCTGCCCGGATAAGGGGCCGGCCGTTCGTAATAACGCGGCTCGGGTTCATGGTAGACGGGACGATCGCGGTACTCGATGCGTTCCCGGTAGACCACCCGCGGCGGAGCCTGGTAGATGACCTCCGGCGCCTCATGGACGTGGTGCACCACCACGTGTTTCACCGGGCGGTGGCGCCGGTGCTCCCAGTGGTCGTCGTCCCAATCGTCGTGGGCGAAGGCATTGGCGCTGAATACGGCCGTGGCAAGCAATGCTGGAACAAGAAGCCTGTTCATGGATTTCTCCCGACTGAGTTGTTGCGCGAGCAGGCCTCAGTTTAGGAATTCGGGTCACGGCGGTGTGTAAGGAATTGTAAGAATTTATGTACACGCCGGCCAGCCCGGGCGACATTGGTCTCTTCGGCGCGGCGCACTAGAATTAAACCGGTTGAAACAGAAGGAAGCCACCATGAACGCACAGACCTCGTCCCCCGTGCAAACCCCCGCGGAAAAGCTGTTTCAGCCCATCCGGCTGGGGCGCTACCATCTGCCGCATCGCATTGTCATGGCACCGCTGACGCGCTCGCGTGCGCGCCAGCCGGGCAATGTGCCGACGGCGCTCAACGCCAGCTACTATGCCCAGCGGGCGTCGGCGGCGCTGATCATCAGCGAGGCGACCCAGGTGTCCATGCAGGGTCAGGGCTACGCCTGGACCCCGGGCATCCACAGCCACGAACAGGTTGAGGGCTGGCGGCTGGTCACCGGCGCGGTGCATGGCGCGGGCGGACTGATGTTCATGCAGCTGTGGCACGTCGGGCGCATTTCCCATCCCTCGCTGCAGCCCGACGGCATGTTGCCCGTCGCCCCCTCGGCCATACGGCCGGCCGGCGAGGCCTTCATCGAGAACGAGAAGGGCGAAGGCGCGCTGGTGCCCTTCGTCACGCCGCGCGCGCTGCAGATCGAGGAAATGCCCTACCTGGTGCAGCAGTACGTGCGCGGGGCCAAGAATGCCATGGAGGCGGGCTTCGACGGCGTCGAGGTGCACGCCGCCAACGGCTATCTGCTCGACCAGTTCATCTGCTCGCGCACCAACCGGCGCGACGATGCCTACGGCGGTTCGGTGGAGAACCGTGCCCGGCTGCTGCTGGAAGTGCTGGAAGCAGTGTGCCAGGTATGGGGCCCGGATCGCGTAGGCGTGCGCCTGTCGCCCCTGGGCAGCTTCAACGACATCGGCGACGATGATCCGGAGGCCACCTTCGGCTACATCGCCGGCAAGCTGGACGGCTACGGCCTGGCCTACCTGCATCTGGTCAACCCGGACGTCGCCTCGCTGGAGAAGGGCGCCGAACTCAAGCCCGCCGCGCGCCGCATGCTGGATCTCGTACGCGCGAAATATCGCGGCACGCTCATGGTCGCCGGCGGCTTCGGCCGCGACAGTGCCGAAGCCTGGCTGCAGCAGGGGAAGGCGGATCTGATCGCCTTCGGCCGCAAGTTCATCGCCAACCCGGACCTGCCGGAACGTCTGCGCCAGGGCGCGCCACTCAATGCTCCCGACGCCGCCACCTTCTATGGCGGCGGCGCCAAGGGCTACACCGACTATCCCACCCTGGCCCAGGAGCGGGGCGAGGCGCCCAGGCTCTGCGTCGACGACAGGTGGCGGTAGCGGACGGAAACGTCATCGTGCCGCCGGGTCTCCTGGGCAACAGCATCAGGCCCGGCAGGAAGGCTGCCGCCGGCCGCAGAAACTCCGGCGGATTGGGCTGTCCTGTTCATTCTGCTGAGCCTTGCATGATTGGATGACAACCGGCGAAGCTCAGCCCTCGCCTCACTCCCCGCTTCTACCCCGCCGTCGCCCCGGAAAGCGGGCGAGGGGAGCGAAATGGTTCGACCCGGCGGGCATGCCCACGAAGCCCATGACCGGACATTTGTCTCTCCCCTTGATAAGCTAAGCGTATGGCAGCGCCAGGAACTACATCACAGGAAACGCAAACCGGGCACGGAGCGCCTGCGGCGGGCGCCGCCGTGCGCCGATTCCGGCTGCTGCGCTATTTCACCGCGGCGAGCCTCGTCGCCTTCACCGCCGTGGCGCTTGCCCTGTACGTGCTTCAAGAACAGGAGGGCACCTTCTTCGAGGAGGTGCAGCGGGAGCAGAACGCCTTCTTCGCCCAGGCCCAGGCGGAACTTGCGCGCCAGCAGGAGGAGAATGCGCGCGGCAACCTCATGGCGGTGCACGAAGCCGGCCACGTGAACCTGACGCGCATGTTCGCCAACGTGCTGTGGGATACCGATTTCGCCCCCTTCGTCGCCCGGGCGCAGCAGCTGCCCGTCGATCACTGCCGCGCCATCGAGACGAGCGACGAGGCGGGACGCCGCAACCGGCAGGCGTGCTTTGCCGAGGTCGGCCGCAGGATCATGGCGCTGCCGGGTTTCGCCGCCCTGGATGCCAAGGCCTACGCCACGATGCGCAACAGCACGGTGTTCAAGATCAAGGTGTTCGACCTGCGCGGCATCACCATCTATTCTTCGGAGCACGACCAGATCGGCGAAGACAAGAGCAACAACCTGGGCTGGCAGACGGCGATCGCGGGACGGCCTGCCAGCGAGCTCACCCATCGCGACCGCTTCAGCGCTTTCGAAGGCGTGGTGGAGAACCGCGACCTGATCTCCTCCTACCTGCCGGTGCGGGCGCCCGGCACCGAGCGCATCGTCGGCGTGTTCGAGATCTATTCCGACGTCACGCCGTTCCTGGGCCAGATCACGGATGCCACGGCCAGGACCCGGGCCCTCACCGGCGCCAACCAGGCCAAGGTCGATCGTGCCGCCCAGGATAACCTGCAAAAGGTCTATGCCAGCTCGGACCGCTTCCTCGCCATCGTCGGCGGACTGCTGGCGCTGCTCTACCTGGCCTTGCTGCTGATCGTGCGCAACGGTCAGCGCATCATCGACGCCCAGGCGCACGCCCAGGAGCGGGCGGCGCGGCGCGAACAGGAATGGCATCGGGAGAAGATGGCGGCACTCGCCACCATGGCTGCCAACGTCGCCCACGAGGTGGGCAATCCCCTGTCGACCATTTCGGCGCTGGCGCAGGAGATCGCCGAGCAGAAGAAGAAGGGTGCATGTGATGCCTGTCAGCCGGAAGCCATACTCCAGCAGACCTGGCGCATCGCCGAGATGGCGCGCCAGATCGCCGATTTCGCCGGGGCGCGGCGCGAGGCGCCGGAGCTGGTCGACGTCAATCGCATGGTGAAGGCGGTGTGCGACTTTCTCAATTTCGACCAGCGTTTCCGCGCCACCCCCATCGAGTTTCGGCCGGATGCCCGCGCCCCCGCCTGCAGCGTCATTCCCGACCACCTGAACGAAGTGCTGATGACCCTGCTGCTGGCGTGCGCGGAGGGCGACCGGCCGGCGGGCGGCACCATCCGCGTGGACACCGAGGCGCGCGGCGACGGCGTGGTGATCCGCGTCGGCCGGGAGCCCCCCGGCGACGCCCGTCCGGCCGACGTGTCGGACGCCCGTTTCGAGTCGGCCCGCCGTCGCGTGGCGGGCATGGGAGGCCGGCTGACCGTGACGGGCGCCTCGATCGAGATCGCACTGCCCCAGCCGGCCGCTTCCTGAGGGCCCGATGCATCGCCACGGAGCAAACTCAAGAATCGAGCAGGGCGTGGGTCAGGACTGAAAACAAAGGCATTTCGGCCCTTATCCAGGGCTTGTGCACAGGGTTATCCCCAGCTTTTGTGGATGGTCTTTTTGTCAATAGGAATCTGTCCTACATTTGAGTGACGGG
>JBMOQT010000250.1:0-4506 GCA_049320945.1 Pseudomonadota bacterium | reverse complement strand
GCCAGCCACTGGAGAAAAGGCGAAGCCAGGCCCAGGGCGGCGGCAACGTTGCCGCACCACCATGCGCTCGCCAGGGCCGCGAACAGCACCAGCGAGCCCCGTGAGTTGCCGCGCCACGCCAGCCAGAGTTGTATGGAAAAGGCGACGAAGGCCAGGGCTGCCGCACCGTACCCCCACACGGCCAAACTCGGGATCACCTGTTCCATCGATATGCGAGTCCCATATTCGGCGTCCCGAGGTTTGCCGGCTGCGCCGAGGTCGAGAGCAACAGCCTACCGTGACCCTTCGCAAGTAAGAACCACCCGCACGGTCTTGAACAGAATGACCAGGTCGAGGAACAGCGTATGGTTCTTGACGTAATAAAGGTCGTACTGCAGCTTGTGGATCGCGTCATCGACCGACGCGCCATACGTATAGCGCACCTGTGCCCATCCGGTGATCCCCGGCTTGACGCTATGGCGCGCCGCGTAGAAGGGGATCTGCTGCGTCAGCTGCGCCACGAAATAGGGGCGCTCCGGGCGCGGTCCCACCAGGCTCATGTCTCCCTTCAGCACGTTGATCAACTGGGGCAACTCGTCGATGCGGGCGGCGCGTATGATGCGCCCGACGCGCGTGATCCGCGGATCGTTGCAGTCGGCCCAACGGGGCTTGCCGTCCGACTCGGCATTGGTGCACATGCTGCGGAACTTCAGCACCTCGAACACCCGGCCGCCGCGTCCCACCCGCTCCTGACGATAAATCACCGGCCCGCTGCTCTCCAGGGCGATGGCGATGGCCGTGACCACCATCACCGGCGCCGCTGCAAGCAGCATGAGCGCGCTCACCACCACGTCGAAGCTGCGTTTGACGAAGGTGCGGAAGGGACCCTGACGGAAGCCTTCGCCGTAGATCAGCCAGCTCGCGCGCAGGGAGTCGATGCGCACCTCGCCCCAGCAGCGCTCGAAGAACGAGGACAGATCAGTTACCTTGACGCCCTCCAGCTTGCAACTCAGCAACTGGTTCAGGGGAAGCACGCCGCCCCGCCGCTCGCGCACCGCGACAATGATTTCTTGCACACCCAGACGCACCGCGGTGTCGAGAACGGAGACATTGCTCTTCAGGATCTGGCTGGCCGGCACCGCCGGCTGGCCGCCATCCACCGGGTAGAAGCCGACGATCTCGAGTCCCGGAATATTGGAGCGGCGCAGCGTCTGATCGACGTTGGCGGCATCGGTGCCGGTTCCCAGGATCAGCACCCGCCGCCGGAAAACCGACTCGGCATCGCCAAAGATGAAGGCTGCGCGCAGCGCCAGCGTGCCTGCCAAGGCCAGGAACATGGTCACCTCCAGGGCCTCCCGGCACAACTCGCCGTTGGGCAGGCTGTAAAAGACGGAATGAAGAATCGGCAGTCCGACGCCCAGGGCAATGACTATGCGGGCGGCGATGGCGGCAAAACTTCGATGGCGATCGGCCCGATACAGGCCAAGAAAACTGATAAGCGCAGTCATGATGACCGCGATGGCGATGGCGCTGGGAAAGATGGCTGCCAGCGCGAGACGGGCTCCGGGATAGAACAGCAGGACTCCGAGCGCGACCGCCGCGAAGAGCAGGCTGGCTTCGAGGACGATCTGGAACAGCGTCCGCGAAGGAAAGTAATGGCTGAACAGGCGAACCACGTCTGACCCCTCTTATTGATTATTGATTGTTGATTTTTCATCCCGGAAGCGACATCGCCTCACGGGGTGTGCCTGACTTCTGACCATCCGGTTGACCGCATCGCCTTCCCTACGCGTGCCGCCAGCCGGTTGTTACCTTACTCGAAACCTAAACTTTTCGCGGTGACGGAATTCACGTAACCATGGTGCGTCTCTCCGTGGGGCTGGGCCAGCCACAAATTTCCTTCTCACTCAAATGATTAATCGGCTTTACGTAGAATTGACACCATCATCATCATCCCCTTCCGGCAATAAAACCCTTATTCCCTGATGGGAAACGGGCAATCACGAATTGGGACGATTGAGCCGACAGTGACTTCATTATAGCAACCGCCGATGCCACCACCATGAGGAAAGTCAACGCCACTTTTTTCACAAGCTCGGGTAAGCTTGTTCCCGTACAGTTTTGTCCCGGTTACTGTATTCATATCCAGTATCATGATTGAGTATTCCCTGGGTCACCCCGTTCGCATCGCGCTGGCCGCCGCCACGATGGCCTGTGCCTTCGCCGCGCAGGCGGCCCCCGCGTCCCTCTACGACGGCGGCGACGGCGTGTCCTGCGGCTACTTCAATGCCGGCGCCAGGCTGCTGTGGGAAAACAAGCAGGGGGACTGGAGCGACGCGGCGGGCCGGCCCCAGGGCAGCGAACCCTTCGCGCGGGTACGGGTGGCGGACATGGACCGCATTCAGACGGTTGAATGGGACGTGACCGAGCTGGTGCGGAGGACCCCCGCCGGTCAAGAGATCGGCATCCTCATCACCGGGAAAGGCGGCTCCATTCCCTTTCAGAGCCGGGAGAAGGCAACGCCGGAGACCCGGCCGACGCTCATCGTTCAGCATACCGACGGCAACCGCGAAGTCCTGCCGGTCAGCGCCGATGCTTCCCTGGACTGTACTACCGTGGCCCCCATCGGCACCCGCGACACCATCGCCGCGGGAGACCAGCGCCGGTTGGTGCTGGCCTTTCCTGCACCAAAAAGGGGCGCAGTCCGTTCGGCCACGCTGACCATGACCACCATCGGCACCCAGTACGGCAATACGGAACTGGCCGTGTTCCGCCTGCGCGCACCGGAACCGCCCTCCGGTCCGCCGCGCATGGGCCTCGCCGCGGCCTATCCCCAGGACCGGGACATCGACAAGGATGCGGACGTACTCTTCGCCACCGGCTTCGAGTCCTTCCTGTGGAAACGGGACTGGAGCTTTGTCAGCAGCGGCTCCAACGTCGATACGGTGGCCGGCGACGAGGCGCTGCGCTTGCGCCCCCTGTCGGGCAAGGCCCTCAGGGTCGAGGTCCCCAAGGGCAAACACCTCGGCCTCAACATGGGCTACAAGTTCAAGGACAAGACCGGCGCCGAGCCGGAAGAGATTTACTTCCGCTACTACCTGCGCCTGGCGGATACCTGGAACGGGGCGCTGGAGGGCGGCAAGCTGCCGGGCATCAGCGGCACCTACGACCGGGGCGGCTGGGGCGGCCGCAAGTCCGACGGCTACAACGGCTGGTCGGCGCGGGGCGAATTCTGGCGCATGCCCGGACCGGGCAACCCGTTGCGCGACCGGGTACCCGTCGGCAACTATGGCTATCACGCGCAGATGCAGGACTTCTGGGGCGACCCCTGGTACTGGTCCCGGCATATGCTGGGATTGCTGGAGCGCAACCGCTGGTACGCCATCGAGCAGTACGTCAGGCTCAACACCCCCGGCCGCTCCGACGGCATTCTGCGCGCCTGGGTGGACGGGCACCTGGCGTTCGAGAAGACCGACATCCGCTACCGGGACACCGACGCCCTGAAAATCGAGATGGTGTGGATGAACGTCTATCACGGCGGCGGCAATCCGGCGCCCCAGACCGCCCATCTGTTCATCGACAATGTGGTCATCGCCAGGAAGTACATCGGGCCGATGAAGTAGACGACTTCCGTCGAAGCCCAACCCTTCTGCGCAAGGGTAGAACAGTCGCACGAACCTTAAAAGAAGGTTCCCTCGCCCCGCTTGCGGGGAGAGGGACAGGGAGAGGGGTTTGCGGGGTACCCCCTCTCCCCAGCCCTCTCCCCCGGTCCCGGGGGACAGAGGGCGTTCATGCACCGCCCTGCTCGAGGGGGATCGCGGGACGCGAAACGCCGCTATATTGGAAATCATCTCCACGGAATGAGACGCTCATGGCCGACGCCGTCAAAGTGACCGCCCTGCTGCTGCGCAAGTATCCCGAGCCCAGGCTCGCGCTGCATTTCTCCAACCCGCTGGAGCTGCTGGTTGCCGTCATCCTGTCCGCCCAGTGCACCGATGCGCGGGTGAACGAGGTGACGAAGACCCTGTTCAGGAAGTACCGCAGCGCCGCGGATTACGCTCGGACGGACCCGGCAGTGTTCGAGCAGGAGATTCGGCCCACCGGGTTCTACAGGAACAAGGCGAAGCTGGTGATCGGCTGCTGCCGGGCGCTCGTGGAGCGGTTCGGCGGCACGGTGCCGGACGAACTGGACGCGCTGGTCACGCTGCCCGGCGTCGGGCGCAAGACGGCCAACATGGTGCTGGGCAACGCATTCGGAAAGCCGGGAATCGCCGTCGACACGCACGTCCTGCGCGTTGCAAACCGGCTCGGCCTGGCCCGCTCGGACGATCCGGAAGAGGTGGAGCGCGAGCTCGCGGCCCAGGTACCACGGCGGCAATGGACCTCGTTCACTAACGCCATGATCCTCCACGGCCGCGAGACCTGTCTCGCCCGGAAACCGAAGTGCTCCCAGTGCGTGCTTTACGACGTGTGCGAATGGCCGGAGAAGGCACGGGCGGCCTGAGCGGCAACGGGGCGCTCGCTTTC
>JBMOQT010000249.1:0-4532 GCA_049320945.1 Pseudomonadota bacterium | reverse complement strand
ACGGCGACCGGCAGGATCAGCTTCCACGACAGGCCGGCCAGGAAGATGACGAAGAAGCCCGAGGCGAGCACCAGGATGGCGGTGCCCAGGTCCGGCTGCTTGGCGATCAGCAGCACCGGGACGGCGAGGATCGCAACCGCTATCACGTAGTCCTTCCAGCGCAGCAGGGCCTCGCGCTTCTGGAAGTACCAGGCCAGCATGAGCGGCATGGCGATCTTCATGATCTCCGAGGGCTGGATGCGCGCGAAGCCCAGGTTGAGCCAGCGGCGTGCGCCCTTGGACACGTCGCCGAACAGGGCCACGGCCACCAGCAGCAGCAGGCCGCCGATGTACACCGGCAGCGCCAGGTGCATCAGGCGCTGGGGCGGGATCTGGGCCGCCACCCGCATGACCGCCAGGGCGACGCCGAGATTCACCAACTGGCTGTAGAAGCGTCCGATGAAATCGTTGGTGGCGCTGGCCAGCACCATGAGGGCATACACCAGCAGCACCGCCAGTAGGCCGAACAGCACCGGATCGATGGGGTCGACCAGGCGGCGCCACAGCTCGCGCAGGTTAATCGCCGTCACCGCCCGCCTCGTCTACCGGCGCCGCCCCCTTGGGCAGCTTGCCGAGCAGGTAGTAGTCAAACACCTGGCGCGCGATGGGTGCCGCCGCCTGGGCGCCAAAGCCGCCATTCTCCACCAGCACCGCCAGGGCGATCCGGGGATTGTCCGCGGGCGCGAAGGCGATGAACAGGGCGTGATCGCGCAGTTCTTCCTTGACCCGGCCCTCGTGGTACTTCTCGCCCTTCAGGCTGAACACCTGGGCGGTGCCGGTCTTGCCGGCGGCAACATATTCGGCGCCGGCGAAGGCGCGGGCGCCGGTGCCCTCCTTGTTCACGCCCACCATGGCCTGCTTGATGATCTCCACGTGCTCCGGTTTCAGCGGGACGGTGCGCAAGGGCTCCGGCTCGATCATGCGCCGCTCGCCCGTGCGGCTGTTCTCCACGTACCTCACCAGATGCGGCCGGTACATGACCCCGTTGTTGGCGAGCGCCGCCGTGGCCTGGGCCAACTGGATGGGCGTGTAGGCGTTGTAGCCCTGACCGATGCCGATGGAAATGGTCTCGCCCGCGTACCACTTCTGCTGTTCCGGCTTCTTGAAGCGCTTCTTCTTCCACTCCTGGGAAGGCAGCACGCCTTCCGACTCGCCGTCTATGTCGATGCCGGTACGGCTGCCGAAACCGAGCTGGCGCATGAATTTGGCGATGTTGTCGATCCCCATGTCGTTGGCCAGCACGTAGTAATAGGTGTCGCAGGAATGGACGATGGACTTGTACATGTCCACCATGCCGTGGCCGCCCACCTTGTCGTCGCGGAAGCGATGGCCGCCGAAGACGAAGTAGCCGGGATCGGCGATGGCCTGCTGGGGCGTGCGCTTGCCCAGGGTGAGCGCCGCCAGGGCCATGAAAGGCTTGAAGGTGGAGCCGGGCGGGTAGGCGCCGTTCAGGGCCCGGTTCACCATGGGCTTGTCGGGGGAATTGTTGAGCAGATCCCAGTTCTGGGGATCGATGCCATCCACGAACAGGTTGGGATCGTAGCCGGGCATGGACACCAGGGCGAGAATGCCGCCGGTGGCCGGCTCGATGGCCACCAATGCACCACGGCGCTCGCCGAAGGCCTTCTCCGCCACTTCCTGCAGCTTGACGTCCAGGGTCAGGGTCAGGTTGTTGCCCGGTATCGGCGGCATGCGCTCCAGCACCCGCACCGCGCGCCCGCCGGCGTCCACTTCCACCTGCTCGAAGCCGCTTCTCCCGTGCAGGTCGAACTCGTAGCGCTGCTCCAGCCCGGTCTTGCCGAAGTGCTCGGTGCCGCGGTAGTTGGCCTCCTGCTCCTCCCGCTCGATGCGCTCCAGATCGCGATCGTTGACGCGGCCGATGTAGCCGATGGCGTGGGAGGCTACTTCCCCCAGCGGGTACTGGCGGAACAGCCGCGCCTTGATGTCCGCGCCCGGGAAGCGGTAGCGCTGGGCGACGAAGCGCGCCACCTCCTCGTCGGTGAGGCGCGTGCGGATGGGCAGCGACTCGAAGTTCTTGCTCTCCTCCAGCAGCTTGCGGAAGCGCTTGCGGTCGCGCGGCTGGATGTCCACCAGGGTCGCCAGCTCGTCGATGAGCGCGTCCAGATCCTTCACCTTGCTCGGCGTGATTTCCAGGGTATAGGCGGAATAGTTGCGCGCCAGCACGATGCCGTTGCGGTCCACGATGAGGCCGCGGTTGGGCACCACCGGCACCAGGGAGATGCGGTTGTCCTCGGCCCGGGTGCGGTAATACTCGTGCTTGACCACCTGCAGGTAGAAGAAGCGGGCGAACAGCAGCACGAAGGCGATGAGCACCGCCACGCCCGCCACCGCCACGCGCTGGCGGAAGCGGTAGAGCTCCTGCTCGGGGTTCTTGAACTCCTCACTCCTCACCCCTGGCTCCTCGCTCAAATGGGCCTGTTCTCGTCCTTTTCGACCGGCTGGTACTGGGGCAGCAGGAGGAGGAAGTTCAGCGGGTACCACAGCAGGGTGGCGCTGAGGCTGCCCAGGAAGTAGCTCCAGCCGGGGAAATCCGCGCCGCCCAGCAGGCGTGCCCCCACCATCACCGCCTGCGTCGCCAACAGCAGGGGCAGGATATGCAGCGCCTGCTGCATCAGGGGGAACCACAGCACGCGCCGCGACAGCGAGGCGGCGGTGAAGGCGAGCAGCACGTAGGCCAGGGCGTGCTGGCCCATGGCGGAAGCATAGGCCACATCCAGCACCAGGCCCAGCACGAAAGCGGTGCCCATGCCCACCCGCAGCGGCTCGCGCACGCACCAGAAGGCCAGTACCAGCGCCACCCAGTCGGGCACGCCGGGTAGCCGCCCATAGGGGATGAGGTTGAGGAACAGGGCGGCCACCAGGGTGAGGGTGACGAACCAGGGCTTCACCGGCAGCAGGATGCGGCGCGAGCTGTAAGTGGGCTGAACGGACATCCTTACTCCTTTCTCGGCGCTTTCCTGCCCTTGGCCGGCTTCTCTTCGGGGCGCTGTTCCACGGGCAGCTCGGCCACGGGCGGGCGCGAGCCGAGGACCAGCACCTGGTTGTGCTTTTCCACGCCGCCCAGGGGCACGCACAGGATGCGCGCGAAGGCGAAGGAGGCGTCCCGGTCCACCCGCGCCACTTTGGCCACCGGCAGGCCGGGCAGATAGACGCCGTCCAGCCCCGAGGTCACCACCACGTCGCCGCTCTTGACGTCGGCGTTGGCGGCCAGGAAACGCAGCTCCAGTTGCCCGTCGCCCACCCCGAACAGCACGGCGCGCAGGCCGTTGCGCACGATCTGCACCGGCACCGCCTGGTTCTTGTCGCTGATCAGCGTCACTTCGCTCATGAAAGGATAGACGCGGGTCACCTGGCCCACCAACCCGGTCTCGTCCACCACGGCCTGGCCGGCGGCGACCTGGTCCTGCCAGCCCTTGTCGATCACCACCCGTTTGGCGAAGGGGTCGCGCGCCGCGTACAGGATCTCGGCCACCACGCCGTTGCCGGCGCTGCGGCTCTTCATCTCCAGCAGGGCGCGCAGCCGCTGGTTTTCCAGGTCGAGCTGCTCCTGGCGCAGTAGCGCCCCGGCGAGCTGCACTTCCCGGCGCCTGAGCCGGGCGTTCTCCTCCCGGAGCTTGGCCATGCTGGTGAAATAGCCGGCCGCGGCGGTGAGCAGCTCCACCGGGGTGTAGGCGGCGCGCTGGGCCGGGTACAGGGCGGCGGCGACCACCGCGCGCAGGGTCTCCAGGTAGCGGAAACGCATGTCCAGCACCAGCAGCGCCAGGGAGAACACGACGAAGAACGCCAGCCGCGCAACGGGCGCCGGACCGCGCTTGAAGAACGGGGGCGGCTGGTGACCGACTACGGACATGGGGGAACGGCGTGAGGGACAAGCCCCCTCACGATTTACTCGTTCGCGAAAATGCTGCCCAGCTTGTCCATTTTCTCCAGGGCGATGCCCGAGCCGCGCACCACGCAGGTGAGCGGATCGTCGGCGACGATGACCGGCAGGCCCGTCTCTTCCATCAGCAGGCGATCCAGGTCGCGCAGCAGCGCCCCGCCGCCGGTGAGCACCATGCCCTTCTCGGCGATGTCGGCGCCCAGTTCCGGCGGTGTCTGCTCCAGGGCCGACTTGACGGCGCTGACGATGTTGTTGAGGGGGTCGGTCAGGGCTTCCAGGATCTCGTTGGAGGAAATGGTGAAGCTGCGCGGAATGCCCTCCGCCAGGTTGCGGCCCTTCACTTCCATCTCCCGCACCTCGGAGCCCGGGAAGGCGGAGCCGATCTCCTTCTTGATGGCCTCCGCGGTGGTCTCGCCGATGAGCATGCCGTAGTTGCGGCGGATATAGTTGATGACGGCCTCGTCAAACTTGTCGCCGCCCACGCGCACCGAACCGGCATACACCATGCCGCCCAGGGAGATGACACCCACTTCGGTGGTGCCGCCGCCGATATCGACCACCATGGAGCCGGTGGCATCGGCCACCGGCAGGC
>JBMOQT010000248.1:0-4533 GCA_049320945.1 Pseudomonadota bacterium | reverse complement strand
CCCATGTCGGTAGTCGGTCACCAGCCGCCCCCGTTCTTCAAGCGCGGTCCGGCGCCTGTCGCGCAGCTGGCGTTCTTCGTCGTCTTGTCCCTGGCCCTGTTGGTGCTGGACATGCGTTTCCGCTACCTGGAGACCGTGCGCGCGGTGGTCGCCGCCGCCCTGTACCCGGCCCAGCGCGCCGCCTACACACCGGTGCAGCTGCTCGCTGCCGCGGGCGGCTATTTCACCAGCATCGCCAAGCTCCGGGAGGAGAACGCCAGGCTCAAGCGCCGGGAAGTGCAGCTCGCCGGTGCCCTGCTGCGCCAGGAGCAGCTCGACCTGGAGAACCAGCGTCTGCGCGCCCTGCTGGAGATGAAGCAGCGCAACGCCGGCAACGGCGCGGTGGCCGAGATCCTGTACGCGGCGCGCGATCCCTTCGCCAAGCGCGTGGTGATCGACAAGGGCTGGCAGGATCAGGTGGCCGCCGGCCAGGCCGTGGTGGATGAGACCGGGCTGGTGGGCCAGGTGACCCGCGTCTATCCTTTCATGAGCGAAGTGACGCTGATCAGCGACAAGAACCAGGCGGTGCCGGTGCAGATCGTGCGCAACGGGCTGCGCGCCGTACTGTTCGGGGTGGGCGACGGCCAGCTGGAGCTGCGTTTCCTGGCCGCCAATGCCGACGTCAAGAGCGGCGACGTGGTGGTGACCTCGGGACTGGATGGGGTCTATTTGCCTGGCCTGCCGGTGGCGAAGGTGGCGCGGGTGGATCGGGACGCCTCTTTCGTCTTCGCGCGCATCCTGTGCCTGCCCCTGGGCGGCGTGGAAAAGCACAACCAGGTGCTGGTGCTCGGCTCGCGTCCGCCCGTGGCCGAGCCGTCCGCGGAACAGCGCCCCGAAGAGAAGCCGGCCAAGGGCCGGAAGGCGTCGAAAAAGGAGTAAGGATGTCCGTCCAGCCCACGTACAGCTCGCGTCGCATCCTGCTGCCGGTGAAGCCCTGGTTCATCGCCCTCACCCTGGGCGCCGCCCTGTTCCTCAACCTCGTTCCCTACGGGCAGCTGCCCGGTGTGCCCGACTGGGTGGCGCTGGTACTGGCCTTCTGGTGCGTGCGCGAGCCGCTGCGGGTGGGCATGGGCAGCGCCTTCCTGCTGGGTCTGGTGCTGGACGTGGCCTATGCTTCCGCCATGGGGCAGCACGCCCTGGCTTACGTGCTGCTGGCGTTTACCGCCGCCTCCCTGTCGCGGCGCGTGCTGTGGTTCCCCCTGTTGCAGCAGGCGCTGCACATCCTGCCCCTGCTGCTGGCCACCCAGGTGGTGATGGTGGTGGCACGCCTGCTGGGGGGCGCCGATTTCCCAGGCTGGAGCTACTTCCTGGGCAGCTTCACCGCCACCCTGCTGTGGTACCCGCTGAACTTCCTTCTCCTGCTGCCCCAGTACCAGCCGGTGGAGAAGGACGAGAACCGGCCCATCTGAACAAGATGTGAAGCATGGGGCGCGAAGAGTTCAAGAACCCCGAGCAGGAGCTCTACCGCTTTCGCCAGCGGGTGGGCGTGGCAGGCATGGTGGTGCTCGTCGCCTTCGTGCTGCTGTTCGCCCGCTTCTTCTACCTGCAGGTGGTCAAGCACGAGTACTACCGTACCCGGGCCGAGGACAACCGCATCGCCCTGGTGCCGGTGGTGCCCAACCGCGGCCTCATCGTGGACCGCAACGGCGTCGTGCTGGCGCGCAACTACTCCGCCTACACCCTGGAAATCACCCCGAGCAAGGTGAAAGACCTGGATGCGCTCATCGACGAGCTGGCCACCCTGGTGGACATCCAGCCGCGCGACCGCAAGCGCTTCCGCAAGCTGCTGGAGGAGAGCAAGAACTTCGAATCGCTGCCCATCCGCACGCGCCTCACCGACGAGGAAGTGGCGCGCTTCGTCGCCCAGCGCTACCGCTTCCCGGGCGCGGACATCAAGGCGCGCCTGTTCCGCCAGTACCCCCTGGGGGAAGTGGCCTCCCACGCCATCGGCTACATCGGCCGGGTGAACGACCGTGACCTGGAGCGCATCGAGCGCGAGGAGCAGGAGGCCAACTACCGGGGCACCGAGCACTTCGGCAAGACCGGGCTGGAGCAGCGCTACGAGTTCGACCTGCACGGAAGAAGCGGCGTCGAGCACGTGGAGGTGGATGCCGGCGGGCGTGCCGTGCGGGTGCTGGAGCGCACGCCGCCGGTGCCGGGCAACAACCTGATCCTGACCCTGGACGCCAAGCTGCAGGAGGTGGCGGAGAAGGCCTTCGGCGAGCGGCGCGGGGCGCTGGTGGCCATCGAGCCTGCTACCGGCGGCATCCTCGCCCTGGTGTCCATGCCCGGCTACGATCCCAACCTGTTCGTGGACGGCATCGATCCCCAGAACTGGGATCTGCTCAACAATTCCCCCGACAAGCCCATGGTGAACCGGGCCGTGAACGGCGCCTACCCGCCCGGCTCCACCTTCAAGCCGTTCATGGCCCTGGCGGCGCTCACCCTGGGCAAGCGCACGCCCCAGCAGGCCATCGCCGATCCCGGCTATTTCGTCTTTGGCGGCCATCGCTTCCGGGACGACAAGGTGGGCGGCCACGGCCTGGTGGACATGTACAAGTCCATCGTCCATTCCTGCGACACCTACTACTACGTGCTGGCCAACGACCTTGGGATCGACAACATCGCCGGCTTCATGCGCCAGTTCGGTTTGGGCAGCCGCACGGGCATCGACATCGACGGCGAATCGGAAGGCGTGCTGCCGTCCCAGGAGTGGAAGAAGAAGCGCTTCAAGAAGCCGGAACAGCAGAAATGGTACGCCGGCGAGACCATCTCCATCGGCATCGGCCAAGGCTACAACGCCTACACGCCCATCCAGCTGGCCCAGGCGACGGCGGCGCTGGCCAATAACGGCGTCATGTACCGGCCGCACCTGGTGAAGTACGTGGAGGACAGCCGCAGCGGCGAGCGGCGCATGATCGAGCCGGAGCCCCTGCGCACCATTCCCCTCAAGCCGGAACACGTGGAGACCATCAAGCAGGCCATGGTGGGCGTGAACAAGGAGGGGACCGGCGCCCGGGCCTTCGCCGGCGCCGAATACGTGGCCGCGGGCAAGACCGGCACCGCCCAGGTGTTCAGCCTGAAGGGCGAGAAGTACCACGCAGGCCGCATCAAGGAGGAACTGCGCGACCACGCCCTGTTCATCGCCTTCGCCCCGGCCGATCGTCCCCGCATCGCCCTGGCGGTGCTGGTGGAAAACGGCGGCTTCGGCGCCCAGGCGGCGGCGCCCATCGCGCGCCAGGTGTTCGACTACTACCTGCTCGGCAAGCTGCCCCAGGGCGCGGCGCCGGCGGACGAGGGGGCAAGCGATGGTGACTAGGATCCCTGGCCCGCGCGAGCTGTGGCGCCGCCTGGTGGACCCCATCGATCCGGTGCTGTTCGGCCTGCTGGCGCTGCTGCTGGTCTATGCCCTGATGGTGCTGGCCAGCGCCACCAACGATTTCATCGGTCGCTTCTACAACCAGCTGGTGAACCTGGGCGTCGCCCTGGTGGTCATGCGCGTGGCGGCCCAGATCCCGCCCCAGCGCCTGATGCACCTGGCGCTGCCGGCGTACATCGGCGGCCTGCTGCTGCTGGTGGCCGTGGCCCTGTTCGGCGACGTGTCCAAGGGCGCGCGCCGCTGGCTCGACCTGGGCGTCACGCGCATCCAGCCCTCGGAGATCATGAAGATCGCCATGCCCCTGATGCTGGCCTGGTACTTCCAGAGGCACGAGGCCTTGCTGCGCTGGAAGGACTATGTGATTGCGGCGGTGATTCTCGCCGTGCCGGTGCTGCTGATCGCCAAGCAGCCGGACCTGGGCACCGCCATCCTGGTGCTCGCCTCGGGCTTCTTCGTCATCTTCCTGGCCGGCCTGTCGTGGAAGCTGATCCTGCCGGTAGCCCTGGCGGGCGTGATCGGCGTCGGCGCGCTGGTGGCCTTCGAGGGCGAGATCTGCCAGCCCGAGGTCCAGTGGCCCCTGCTCAAGGAGTATCAGAAGCACCGGGTGTGCACCCTGCTCGATCCCGGCTCGGACCCCCTCGGCAAGGGCTTCCACACCATCCAGTCCACCATCGCCCTGGGTTCCGGCGGGGTGCTGGGCAAGGGCTGGTTCAAGGGCAGCCAGACCCATCTGGAGTTCCTGCCGGAACGCCACACGGACTTCATCTTCGCCGTGCTGGCGGAGGAGTTCGGGCTGGTGGGCAACGCCTTCCTGCTGGTACTCTATGCCCTGTTCATCGGCCGCGCCCTGATGATCGCCGCCAACGCGCCCACCCTGTTCTCGCGCCTGCTGGGCGGCAGCATCGCGCTCATCTTCTTCACTTATGCCTTTGTCAATATGGGCATGGTGAGCGGCATCCTGCCGGTGGTGGGCGTGCCGCTGCCCTTCGTCAGCTACGGCGGCACGGCGCTGGTGACGCTGATGCTGGGCGTGGGTATATTGATGAGCATCAACCGGCACCGCATGCTGGTGCAGAAGTGAGTGAGGGGTGAGGAGTGAGGGGTAAGGAGTGGTG
>JBMOQT010000247.1:0-4561 GCA_049320945.1 Pseudomonadota bacterium | reverse complement strand
ACGGCACCACCCAGGAGGGCGGCACCCTCAAGCTGGGCCAGAACCGCCTCGAGAAGATCATCGCCTACGGCACCGAAGGCGGCATGGTGAACTTCGACGACATCCTCACCAAGGAAGAAATCTCCCTGATGGCGAAGTACCTGCAGAACACGCCGGACGTCCCGCCCGAGTTCAGCATGCAGGACATGCTCGCCACGTGGAAGGTGATCGTGCCCGTGGAGCAGCGTCCCAAGAAGCAGATGAACAAGTTCAACCTCAAGAACATGTTCTCCGTGACCCTGCGCGACACCGGCGAAGTGGCGCTGATCGATGGCGACACCAAGGAGATCCGCAGCATCGTCAAGACCGGCTACGCGGTCCATATCTCGCGCCTGTCCGCTTCCGGCCGCTACGTGTACGTCATCGGCCGCGACGGCCGCCTGTCCCTCATCGACCTGTGGATGGAGAAGCCCGCCGTGGTCGCCGAGGTGAAGGTGGGCTACGACGCCCGTTCGGTGGATACCTCCAAGTTCAAGGGCTTCGAGGACAAATACGCCGTGGCCGGCTCCTACTGGCCGCCCCAGTACGTGATCATGGAAGGCGACACCCTCAAGCCGCTGAAGATCGTCGGCACCCGCGGCATGACGGTGGATGGCGAATACCATCCGGAGCCGCGGGTGGCCTCCATCGTCTCCTCCCAGATCAAGCCCGAATGGGTGATCAACATCAAGGAGACCGGGCAGATCAAGCTGGTGGACTACTCCGACATCAAGAACCTGAAGGAAACCACCATCGAGTCCGCCAAGTTCCTGCACGATGGCGGCTGGGACGCCTCCAAGCGCTACTTCCTGGTGGCAGCCAACGCCTCCAACAAGATCGCCGTGGTGGATACCAAGGAGGGCAAGCTCGCCGCCCTGGTGGACACCAAGAAGATTCCGCACCCGGGCCGCGGCGCCAACTTCAAGCATCCCCAGTTCGGTCCCGTGTGGGCCACCGGCCACCTGGGCGCCGACGTGATCACCTTGATCGGCACCGCGCCCAACGACGCCAAGTTCAAGAAGAACGCCTGGAAAGTGGTGCAGGAAGTCAAGCACATCGGCTCCGGCAACCTGTTCGTCAAGACCCATCCCAAGTCGAAGCACCTGTGGGCCGACGCGCCGCAAAACCCGGAGCGCTCGATCGCCGAATCCGTGGCGGTGTGGGACATGGCGGACCTGTCCAAGCCCAAGAAGGTGCTGAACGTGGCCAAGGACTCCGGCCTGCCCGAGACCAAGGCGATCCGCCGCGCGGTGCATCCGGAGTACAGCGCCGACGGCAGCGAGGTGTGGGTGTCCCTGTGGGGCGGCAAGACCGACCAGTCGGCCATCGTCGTCTATGACGACAAGACGCTGGCGGTCAAGAAGGTGATCACCGACCCCAAGATGATCACGCCCACCGGCAAGTTCAACGTGTACAACACGCAGCACGACATCTACTAAGAGAAGCACGGGCGCGCGGGGGGCGCAAGCTCCCGCGCCGCTCAAACGCACGGATTGCGTGCGCACAGGGAACGGACAACCAATAAATGAGCGAATCGGAAAATCGGGAAGCGGGCAAGGGCGGACTGTGGCGCATCCTGCGCCGGCCCAGCGCCAAGTACTCCCTGCTGACGCTTCTGGTCGTCGGCTTCTTTGGCGGCATCATCTTCTGGGGCGGTTTCAATACCGCCATGGAGGCCACCAACACCCTGGATTTCTGCGTCTCCTGCCACGAGATGCACGACACGGTGTACCAGGAATACAAGCAAACCATTCACTACGCGAACCGTACCGGGGTGCGCGCAGTCTGCTCCGACTGCCACGTGCCCAGGGACTGGGTGCACAAGGTGGCGCGCAAGATCCAGGCGACCAACGAGCTGTACGGCAAGGTGATGGGTACCATCGACACGCCCGAGAAGTTCGAGGCCAAGCGCCTGACCCTGGCACGCAACGAGTGGAAGCGCATGAAGAACTCGGACTCGCGCGAATGCCGCAACTGCCACAGCTTCGAGGGCATGAACACCGAGGTGCAGAAGCAGCGGGCGCGCAAACAGCACGAGCTGGCGCGGGAAGACAAGCAGACCTGCATCGACTGCCACAAGGGCATCGCCCACAAGAAGCCCGAGGGCATGACGGAGCAGGACGAGGAGTGACGGCCCGGGCCGCACTCGGGAGCGGTTGTCAATGGAAACGAAGGAGTCAATCATGGAGAAAGTGCTGATCACGGCGGCCGCCGTGAGCCTGGTTCTCGGTGCGAGTGCCGGGTCGGCCCTGGCCGCCGGGCCGGACTGGGGCAAGGTGCCCAACAAGACGATCACGGTGTTCTATCCCGGTGCCTCCCCCATCGAATGGATCACCAAGGGCACCGAGCACGGCGGCGCCAAGGGCCTGAAGAAGGGCGAGGCGTGCACCGAGTGCCACGAGGAGGAAGCGGCCGACATGGGCAAGAAGATGGCCACGGGGCAGAAGATCGAGCCCAAGCCCATCAAGGGCAAGGCGCCGGCCATCCCCGTGACGGTGCAGGCGAGCCACGACGGCACCAACCTCTACCTGCGCTTCTCCTGGAAGCAGCCCCCGGGCGGCGGACCCAAGATGGACGCGGATAATCCGGTCAAGCTGGCCTTCATGCTGGAGGACAACAAGATCGAGCGGGCCAACCTGTCCGGCTGCTGGGAAACCTGTCACGGCGACGCCCGCACCATGCCCGAGGCCAAGGACGACAAGAAGACCAAGTACGTGGCCGGCGGCGACGTGAAGGCCGGCAGGTTCTACGACCTGCTGCAGTGGAAGAGCGGCAAGGGCGCCAAGCCCGCCGACGGCTACGTCGCCGACAAGCGCGTCATGGAAGGCGGCAAGGCCCTGGTGGACGCCAAGGGCGAGCTGAAGGGCGACACCTGGACCGTCACCTTCACGCGCAAGCTGGCGGGGGGCGAGGGCGACATCACCCTCGTTCCCGGCAAGACCTACAACTTCGGCTTCGCCATCCACGACGACCACACCGCCGGCCGCTTCCACCACGTGTCCCTGGGCTATACCCTGGGCATAGACGCCAAGGCGGACGTCACGGCGGCGAAGCAGTAAGGTCTGCGGGGCAGGGAGGGAACGGTGCGCGCAACATCCCCTCGTCTTGCGGGTGCAGTCGTCACTCTGCTCGCGGCGCTCGCCCCTTCCCTTGCCCGCGCAGACGTGGTCGAGGTGACCATCGAGAAGTACCTGTTCGTGCCGGCCGAGGTGACCATCAAGGCCGGCACTACGGTGAAATGGACCAACAACGAGAAGCGCGCTAGCCATTCTGTGCTGTTCCCGGCCGAGGGGGCGCTGGAGTCCGAGCGCCTGCTGCCGGGCGATACCTGGCAGCGGCGCTTCGACCGGCCCGGGCGCTATCCCTATACCTGCGGCCCGCACCCCGAAATGCACGGGGTGATCATCGTCACCGAATAGCGGCCTTCCCCTCCATCCGTGGCGCCCGCCGGCACGGCTGACTTTCGACAAGCGATATCTTTCCCGATACACTCTTTCGGCTGCCCGCCAAGGGCACTGGCCTGTCCGAGAGATGTTCGTCACCCGTATTCTTCGTTTCCTTGCCCTGGCTCTGTTCTGCGCCTCGGCGCCGCTTCAGGCGGCCGATCTGCCGTCCGTGTTCCCCCAGTTGCGCAACATGTTCCCGGACGCCGAGGCGTACGGCGGGTTCGAGGGAACGCCGCCGTCGGCGGCGGTCTACAAGGCCGGCAAGGTCGTCGGCTATGTATTCCTCACCGGCGACGTGCTGCGCATTCCCGCCTATTCGGGCAAGCCCATCAATACCCTGGTAGGCCTGGACACCGAAGGGCGCATCGTCGGCCTGGCCATCGTCCAGCACGACGAACCGATACTGGCCGTCGGCATCACGCCGGAGCAGCTGAACCGCTTCGTCGCCCAGTACGCGGGCCGGTCGGCCTTCGACCGCATCACCATCGGCGCCAAGCGCGAGGGCCATGTGGCCATCGATGGCATCACCGGCGCCACCATAACGGTCATGGTGGAGAACGCCACCGTGATGCGCACCGCGCGCCTGGTGGCGGAGTCCCGCGGCATTCGCGCCGCTGCGACGGACTCCCGCGGCGAGCCGGCCCCGGGCCGGGACGCGGAGGCCGCCGCCCCCGGCGCCGTGGCGCCGCGCGCGGACTCCGGCAAGGGGACGTCTCCCTCTGTGGCCGTCCCGGCGGCGCCTGTCGGTCCGGCCGCCGATGCCGTGGTGCCCCTGGCGCGCGACATGCCGCCCCCCAACGTGGCGCCGCTGCCGGCCGTGCCGGGGACGTGGACGCCCGCGGAAGAAGAGCCGCAATGGGTCGCCATCTGGCGCGACCGCACCTTCGAGATCGCCGTGCTGGTGGTGGGGCTGACCGTGCTGTTCTCGATCCTGGTGTTCCAGGATTGGCTCGCCCGCCACCCGAAGCTGCTCATCTACGTGCGCAACGGCTTCCACGTCTACACCCTGTTCTTCATCGGCTGGTATGCCCTGGCCCAGCTGTCGGTGATCAACGTGCTCACCTTCGTGAATGCGGTGATGCACGGGTTCCGCTGGG
>JBMOQT010000246.1:0-4624 GCA_049320945.1 Pseudomonadota bacterium | reverse complement strand
AGACTGCAGTGGAGCTGACACCAAGAGAGAAAGACAAGCTGCTCATCTTCACCGCCGCCCTGCTGGCGGAGCGGCGCAAGGCGCGCGGCCTCAAGCTCAACTACCCGGAGGCGGTGGCCTACGTCACGGCCGCCATCCTGGAAGGGGCGCGCGACGGCAAGAGCGTGGCGGAGCTGATGAGCTACGGCGCCACCCTGCTGACGCGGGAAGACGTGATGGAGGGCGTGCCGGAGATGATTCCCGAGATCCAGGTGGAAGCCACCTTTCCCGACGGCACCAAGCTGGTCACGGTGCACAATCCGATTGTTTAGTGAGGAGTGAGGCGTGAGGAGTGAGGAGGAACACCGCCCGCGACTCACTCCTCACTCCTCACTCTTAACGCCTCACGGAGACACCATGATTCCCGGAGAAATCCTCACCGAGCCCGGCCACATCGACATCAATTCCGGGCGCCGCACGGTCACGCTGGTGGTGGCCAACAGCGGCGACCGGCCCATCCAGGTGGGCTCCCACTACCACTTCTTTGAGACCAACGCAGCGCTGCTGTTCGACCGGGAGGCGGCGCGCGGCATGCGCCTGAACATTGCCGCCGGCACCGCCGTGCGCTTCGAGCCCGGGCAGACGCGCACCGTGGAACTGGTGGAGCTTGACGGCGAGCGCCGCGTCTATGGATTTCAGGGCCGCATCATGGGAGCGCTGAAATGACCATGCAGATCTCCCGCCGCGCCTATGCGGAGATGTACGGCCCCACCACGGGGGATCGGGTGCGCCTGGCCGACACCGAGCTGTGGATCGAGGTGGAGAAGGACTGCACGATCTACGGCGAGGAGGTGAAGTTCGGCGGCGGCAAGGTGATCCGCGACGGCATGGGGCAGGGGCAGCTGCCCGCCGGCCAGGTGGCGGACACGGTCATCACCAACGCCCTCATCGTGGACCACTGGGGCATCGTCAAGGCCGACATCGGCATCAAGAACGGGCGTATTCAGGCGATCGGCAAGGCCGGCAACCCGGACATCCAGCCGGGCGTGACCATCGCCATCGGCGCCGGCACCGAAGTCATCGCCGGTGAAGGCATGATCGTCACCGCCGGCGGCATCGACGCCCACATCCATTTCATCTGTCCCCAGCAGATCGAGGAGGCGCTCATGTCGGGCGTCACCACCATGATCGGCGGCGGCACCGGCCCGGCCACCGGCACCTGCGCCACCACCTGCACGCCGGGGCCGTGGCACATCCGGCAGATGCTCAGGGCGGCCGACGCCTTCCCCATGAACCTGGGCTTCCTGGGCAAGGGCAACGCCAGCCTGCCGGAGCCCCTGCGCGAGCAGATCCATGCCGGCGCCATGGGGCTGAAGCTGCACGAGGACTGGGGCACCACGCCCGCCGCCATCGACAACTGCCTCGCCGTGGCCGACGAGCTGGACGTGCAGGTGGCCATCCATACCGACACCCTCAACGAGTCGGGCTTCGTGGAGACGACGCTGGCCGCCTTCAAGGGCCGCACCATCCACACCTACCACACGGAAGGCGCGGGCGGCGGTCATGCGCCGGACATCATCCGCGCCGCGGGCGAGGCCAACGTGCTGCCCTCGTCCACCAACCCGACGCGGCCCTACACGGCGAACACCGTGGACGAGCATCTGGACATGCTCATGGTATGCCATCACCTGGACCCCTCCATCGCCGAGGACGTGGCCTTCGCCGAGTCGCGCATCCGGCGCGAGACCATCGCCGCCGAGGACATCCTGCACGACCTGGGCGCCTTCAGCATGATCTCCAGCGATTCCCAGGCCATGGGGCGGGTGGGGGAGGTGATCCTGCGCACCTGGCAGACGGCCCACAAGATGAAGGTGCAAAGAGGCTGGCTGGCGCCGGATGACCCTCTCCCCCAGCCCCTCTCCCGCGAGCGGGAGAGGGGAGCGTCGAGCACTGCTGCCCAGTGGCAAACCGGGAATGACAACTTCCGCGTCAAGCGCTATATCGCCAAGTACACCATCAATCCCGCCATCACCCACGGCATCGCCCACGTGGTGGGTTCCGTCGAGCCGGGCAAGCTGGCCGACCTGGTGCTGTGGAAGCCGGCCTTCTTCGGGGTGAAACCGGCCCTGGTGCTGAAGGGCGGCATGATCGCGGCCGCCGCCATGGGCGATCCCAACGCCTCCATCCCCACGCCCCAGCCGGTGCACTACCGGCCCATGTTCGGCGCCTTCGGCGGCGCGCTCGGCACCTCGCTCACCTTCGTCTCCCAGGCATCCCTGGAGAGCGTCGCGCAGCTCGGCCTGCGCAAGCCGGTGGAGGCGGTGCGCGGCTGCCGCACCATAGGCAAGCGCCACATGGTGCACAACGGCGCCACGCCCCGCATCGAGGTGGACCCGGAAACCTATGCCGTGCGCGCCGACGGCGAGCTGCTGGTGTGCGAGCCGGCCCAGGTGCTGCCCATGAGCCAACGTTACTTCCTGTTCTGACCATGATGCTCTGCCATCGACGCGCCGACCCGTCCGCCGCCGCCACCGAAACCCTGGTGCTGCCCTTCGAATCGCGCCGCAAGAGCCGGCTGCGCACGCTTCTCGCGAGCGGCGAGGAGCTGGGCTACCTGCTGCCGCCCGGCTCGGTGCTGCGGCAGGGCGACAAGCTGCTGGGCGAGGACGGGCGGGTGGTGGAAGTGGTCGCCGCGGAAGAACCGCTGCTGGAAGTGCGCGCCGCCGATGCCACCCAGCTCGCCCGCGCCGCCTATCACCTGGGCAACCGCCACGTGGCGGTGCAGGTGGGCGAGGGCTTCCTGCGTCTGGCACCCGATCACGTGCTGCAGGCCATGCTGGCCGGCCTGGGCTGCCAGGTCACGGAGGTGGCCGCGCCCTTCGAGCCGGAGCAGGGCGCCTACGGCCATCACCATCACGGCGACGGCGTGGAGCACGGCCACGCCCGCATCCACGAGTATCGGCCAAGGCAATGAGCCTGTCGCCGAGCCGCCTCAAGACAGGCTCATACCCCCTTGGGGGGTTGGCGCGCAGCGCCGGGGGCGCACTATGACAACATCGTTCCTGCCGCGCCTGCTCGCGCTGGCCAGCCCGGCGCTGCCGGTGGGCGCCTTCAGCTACTCCCAGGGGCTGGAGTGGGCGGTGGAGGAGGGCATCGTCATCGACGAGGTGACGGCCCTGGGCTGGATCGGCTCGCTCCTGGAATTCAACCTGGGGCGCTTCGAGGCGCCCCTGCTGGCGCGGCTGATGGGGGCGTGGGCCAGGCGCGATCTCGCCGCCCTGGCCGAGGCGAACGACACCTGCCTCGCCAGCCGCGAGAGCGCCGAGCTGCGGGCGGAAACGGTGCAGATGGGATATTCCATGGTGCGCCTGCTGGGCGACCTGCCCGGCTTCCCGGAGGAGGTGCGCGAAATGCTGGCGCAACTGCCCGAACCCTGCTTTCCCACCGCCTGGAGCGCGGCGGCCGCCGCCTGGGACATCCCGGCCGAGGAGGCGGTGGCCGCCTACCTGTGGGCCTGGGCGGAGAACCAGACCATGGCGGCCCTCAAGGCCGTGCCCTTGGGCCAGAGCGCCGGCCAGCGCATGCTGTATGTCCTCGGGGAGCGAGTGCCGCCCATCGCCTGCCAGGCCTTGACGCTGGAGCCCCGGTCCTGGAGCAACCTGGCGCCGGGCTTCGCCATCGCCAGTTGCCGCCATGAAACCCAGTATTCGCGCCTGTTCCGGTCGTGACCAAGGAGACGAACACATGACTGACACCCAGCGACCCCTGCGCGTCGGCATCGGCGGCCCGGTCGGCTCCGGCAAGACCGCCCTGACCCTGGCCCTGTGCCGGGCGCTGCGCGACCGCTACAACCTGGCGGTGGTCACCAACGACATCTACACCGCCGAGGACGCCCAGTTCCTGGTGCGCCACGAGGCCCTGCCGCCCGAACGCATCATCGGCGTCGAGACGGGCGGCTGTCCCCACACCGCCATCCGCGAGGACGCCTCCATCAACCTGGAGGCGGTGGCGCGCCTGGAGGCCCGCTTCCCGGGGCTGGAGCTGATCCTGATCGAGAGCGGCGGCGACAACCTGGCGGCCACCTTCAGCCCGGAGCTGTCGGACCTGACGATCTATGTCATCGACGTGGCGGCGGGGGACAAGATCCCGCGCAAGGGCGGGCCGGGCATCACCAAGTCCGACCTGCTGGTGATCAACAAGATCGACCTGGCGCCCCTGGTGGGCGCCTCCCTGGAGGTCATGGACCGGGACGCGCGCCGGATGCGCGGCGAGCGGCCCTTCGTGTTCAGCAACCTCAAGACCGGCCAGGGCTTGCCGGAGATCATCGCCTTCATCGAGCGCCAGGGCATGCTGGCCGGTGCCGAGCCGCCGCAAGCGGCGCCGCGGCGGTAGCGCCTTTCCAGCTCGCCGGCATCTCATACGACAAGGACGCCATGGAGCCCCTGCCCACCGACTGGCCCGCGCTGATGCTGCTGGTGTTCGCCCTGGGACTGAAGCACGGCGTGGACGCGGACCACCTGGCCACCATCGACGGCCTCACCCGCTACAACGCCCGCCGCCGGCCGCGCCTGGCGCGCTGGTGCGGCTTCCTGTTCTCCCTTGGCCACGGGGCGGTGGTGGTGGTCATCGCCCTGGTGGTGGGCGG
>JBMOQT010000245.1:0-4748 GCA_049320945.1 Pseudomonadota bacterium | reverse complement strand
GGGATCTTCACCGGCGTCGGACGCATGCTGCTGCTCGGGCACTTCGGCCTGTTCATCCTGTGGCAGCCGTTCGTGCGGGCCGAGCATCGCCTGAGCGGGCTGCAACTGGCGGCCATCGTCGCCGTGGTGCTCGCCGCCATCGCCTGGCTCAACTGGTGGCTGCTGGTGGTGTGGGTCATGGTGCTGGCCGGGATCGTGGGCGGCAAGGTCTTCTTCTTCGGCGCCCGCTGGACCAAGGTCTATTACCTGCTGGTGCTCACCTACCTGCTGCTCATTCTCCTGGTGCTGCTCATGCCCCAGGTGATTCCGCGGCCGTCGGCGGTGCCGGAGGCGTTCACCTTCCTCGCCCGGTATCTCCTGCCCCTGGTGTTCCTGGCCATGGCGGCACTGCCGGCGGAGCCCGAGGCGGAGGGCGGCGCCGAGGTGGTGGACTTCGTCTACAGCATGTTCGTCTTCCTGCTGATCGCCGTGCTGGTCCTGGGCAGCGTCGCCTTCATGCTGCTGATCGAAGTGGCTTACGTCGATTCCCTGGTCTATACGATAGCGGCCGTCGCGGGCGTGCTGCTGCTTCTCGGCTGGGCCTGGAATCCGCATGCCGGTTTTTCCGGTTTCGGCATTCTGTTCTCGCGCTACCTGCTGTCCATCGGCATGCCCCTGGAGCAGTGGCTCCATTACCTGGCGGACCACTCCCAGCGGGAGGATGATCCCGAGGCCTTCCTGGCGGGGGCCGCCACCGGCCTGCTGCGCCTGCCCTGGGTGGCGGGAGGCGAGTGGTATGCCAACGGCAAGCAAGGCGGCTTCGGTGTCAAGGAAGGCAGCCGCAGCGAGTTCGCCCAGGCGAGCACCCGCATCGCCATCTATTCCCGCCAGGAATTGAGCCCGGCCCTGGTGTGGCATTTCAACCTCCTGGCACAGCTGATCGGCGAGTTCTACCAGGCGAAGCAGCGCGGCCAGCAGCTGCAGCGGCTGAGCTACGTGAAGGCGATCCACGAAACCGGCGCCCGCCTGACCCACGACGTCAAGAATCTGCTGCAATCCCTCAACATGCTGTGCTTCGCCGCCGCCCAGGAGGGGCAGGAAAACACGGCGGAGTTCCGGGCCTTGCTGCGGCGCCAGCTGCCTGTCATCAGCCAGCGGCTGCAGCAGGCGCTCGACAAGCTGCGCAAGCCTGAAGCGGAGAGCGCCCAGTTCGTGCCCCTGGCGGAATGGTGGAATTCGCTGCGGGCGCGCTATGCCGGGCAAGGCATCGACTTCCACCCCGCGGCCACGGATGCGGCCACCCTGGTGCCCGGCGCGCTGTTCAACAGCGTGGCGGAGAACCTGTTGCAGAACTCCCTGCACAAGAAGCACGAGCACCCGGATCTGGGGATTTCCGTAACACTTGTGGAGGATGAGCCGCCGGGCCTTCGGGTGTGCGACGATGGTTCCGAGATCCCGGCGAATGTCGCCGGCAAGCTGTTCCTGGCGCCCGTTGCGTCCACCTCCGGGCTGGGCATAGGGCTTTATCAGGCGGCCAGGCATGCCGACTACTACGGCTATGGCTTGCGCGTCGCCGAGAACCGTCCCGGTAAGGTGTGCTTCGAGCTGCGCGGAAGACGGCCCGGCGGTGTGCGGTCCGGAGAACTTTAGCGGGCTCTCTCTGCCCTGCGGTCCGAAGCGGGCTGCTTGGCACCGATCATGCGATAGACGGTCATGTTGCCCTTGCCCTTGAGGTAGAGGGTCTGGGGTTCGTGGAAATCGAAGCGGTCCCGCAGCCGGCGATAAGTGGTGACATCCACCTGGATCATGCCGGGGACACCCTCGGAAGTGATGCGGCTGGCAATGTTGACCGTGTCGCCCCACAGGTCATAGATGAATTTCTTCTTGCCCACCACACCGGCCACCACCGGCCCGGTGCCAATGCCTATCCTCACTTCCAGGTGGGCCTTGTTCACGTTGAAGTCCCGGTGCAGCAGCTCGCGCATCTCCAGCGCCATCTCGGCGATGGCGGCGGTGTAGTTGCGTTCGCTGTCGTTCAGGCCGCCCGCCACCATGTAGGCGTCGCCGATGGTCTTGATCTTCTCCAGGCCGTAGCGTTCGGCCAGCTCGTCGAAGGAGGAAAAGATGCGGTTCAGCATGGCGAACACCTGGCTTGGGGAGAGCCCTTCCGCCACCTGGGTGAAGTTGACGATGTCCGCGAACATGACGGTGACGTCGGCGAAGCCGTCGGCTATCGGCTGGTTGCTGTTCTTCAGCCTCTCCGCGATGGGGCCGGGCAGGATGTTGAGCAGCAGCCGCTCGGAGCGCTCCTGCTCGATCTGGAGCAGGCGGTTGGTTTCGATGAGGCGTTCCTGGGCCCGGCGCTTCTCGGCCACCGAGTAGCGCAGGAGCAGGTACACGATGGTGGACACGGCGACGAAGTTGAGGGCGAAGAAGATGACGCTCGTCTGGATGGAGATTTTCGGCTTCTGCAATTCCAGGCCGGCCAGGTGGTAGTCGAAAAATCCCGACAGCGCCATCAGGAACACGTAGGCGACGAACCAGGCGATGGACTCCCTCACGCCGAAGAACAGGATGGCGCCTATGGGCGCAAGCAGTCCCCAGAGCACGATGCCGCTGGCCGTGATGAAGTTGCCGATGGCCCACTGGACGACGAAGGGGAAGAACAGGAACAGGGCCAGCTGGCTCAGGCGGAAGAAATTGAAATTGCCCGTCTTGAGATAGATGAACAGATTCAGCGCCAGCAGCACCTGGAAGCCGAAGGGCAGGGTGGCCGACAGCTGCGGCCCCAGGCTCCAGTAGATGATGAGCCAGAGAATGGACGCGATGCTCACCAGCCCCGTCGCGAACATGAGCAGGGACTTGTTGAGCTTGGTCTCGTCGTCGTCGGCCGGATCGATGCCGGCGTTGCGCAGGCGTTCAAGAAAGCTGGGCTGGCTGCCCTTCATTTATTTCCCCGGGATTCTTCAGAGCCGCGTTGCATGGGATTATGGGGGAAGTTTGGCAGGAATTCCCTATGCCGGTCAAATGCGCGCCTGCATAGGTGCCGGGCGGCTCAAGGAAGCTGTCCGGCTGCGATCATGCGGTTGAAGAGCACATTGGGCGAGAGCCAGGTGACGATGTCGTCAAATTCGTTGGCGCTGCCGGCAGGCGTGGGCGTATGGCTGACGTAGCGGTTGTCTCCATCCGTATTCTCGGTCTCGTCTGCACCGGCAGGTCCTGGATTTGCGGAGTTGGTGCCGCTGTTGATCGCGCCGGCTCCGTTCTTCCCATGGGATAGGACGACCGCGGGAACGCCACTGGCGAGGGTTTGCGTACAAGCCGCATCGGCGCAAACCATCAGGTTCGGGCTGCTGGACAGAGTGAACCCGGCGGAACTGTTCGAAAAACCACCATGAACCGCGTAGCGGAATCGATTGCCCCAGCTGTCATATTCGCCTATCCCCAGGGTGACCCATGGGAGATTGCCTTCCGGCGCGGCACAGGTGCCGCCCGCATCGCGGTCTTCCTGTCCGTCATGGGCCGTTCCCGCGCCGGCACTCGTTGTCTTGTCGGGACAGGGAAGATAAGGCTTGCTATCGGTCGCGCGATGGCTGGCGGCGTAACCCAGCAGGGCGTCGCGAATTTCCGTGAGTCTTTTCTCGGTGTCGGCGGCGTTGCGGAGGTCAACCTGAGCGGAGAGTGGCATCAACAGTCCGCCGATGAGCAGGGCGACAATCAGCAGGACGATGGCCAGTTCGGTGAGGGTGAAACCCCGCTGATATCGAATACATCGATGCCTGCTTCTCATGGCAGACACCTCACGACATCGGCGCTTGGATTGCTGGCTGTGAATGCCGACACCCCATTGAAATTACTGGAATTGGCAACGGGGGTGCCAAAGGCGGTCAGATTCGAGCCTTCGAGATAGTTGGCCTTGTTTGACTTGTCTGCCGCCGTAGCGCGCACTTGGCCGGCTGCCCTCTGTCCGCCAAAGACCAGGACCCGACCGCAAACGGGCGACGGCACACCGTCGATTGTGATCGAGGACGGCGGGGAAAGCTGGGTGAGGAGCAGCATGTCTTTCCAATGGGTACAGAACGCCTGGTTGCTCGCACCTGTGCTGCCGCATACGACGTTGTCTGTACCCTTGGGCCCGGCGATGGTCACTGTTTGAAAGTAGGGATCATCCAACAAATTGGCAATCGCCCCGGCGAAATCGCTGCGCCGGATGATTGGGCGAAAGACATCCTCAACCGTTACTGCTAGGAACCGGTCGTTGTAATGGCCGTTGCTTGCCGACACGAATTGCTTGGTGCCGGCGTTAGGGGCAACTAGATTATTTGGACTGCCGGTGAAGTAATTGACCTGGCCGGAAATCGCATTGGCAAGATCATGGGAGTCGAGATAGTTGCGGGCATTATAGTTGCCACCACATTGAGCCAGTGCCGGATCTGCCAGCGACCGGTCTTGCGCATCAAGGGCTGCACCTGGTGCAACGATTAGCGCAGCGATGTTGGTGGCGATGGTATTGCCACCGATGTCAATTACATCGATTTGTCCCGGCGTGTCCCAGTTGAAAGGAGGATCGGGTGGCGGGCCGTTCTTGAAGTGGCCGGAGACAACGTACCAGAGGCATTCCCCTTGCCCATCCCGTAGGGGGGGAGTTCCTAAAGTCTTCCATGGGAACTTGCCAATTACCGAGATGTTCTTGCCTCCAACCGTCCCTTCGGAGTTGCCCTCCGGCGTGCCGGTCCAACCGGTATCCGGCACCGCAAGATAACCTGCAT
>JBMOQT010000244.1:0-4800 GCA_049320945.1 Pseudomonadota bacterium | reverse complement strand
TGCCGGAAGGCAGCCGCGCCGGCGCCGGCATCGGCTGCCACTTCATGGCCACCTGGATGGACCGCAACACGGTCCATCTGTCCCAGATGGGCGGCGAGGGCGTGGCCTGGGCCGGCCAGTCCCTGTTCACGCGCACGCGCCACATGTTCCAGAACCTGGGCGACGGCACCTACTTCCATTCCGGCCTGCTCGCCATCCGCCAGGCGCTCGCCGCAAAGACCAACATCACCTACAAGATCCTGTACAACGACGCCGTGGCCATGACCGGCGGCCAGCCCATCGACGGGCCCTTGTCGGTGGCGGACCTGGCGCAGCAGGTGCGCGCCGAGGGCGTGCAGCGCATCGCCCTGGTGAGCGACCAGCCGGAACTCCACCGCGGCGCGCGCCTGCCTCAGGGGACGACGGTGCATCACCGGCGCGAGCTGGACGCGGTGCAGCGGCAGCTGCGTGAGGTCCCCGGCGTCTCGGTGCTGCTCTACGTGCAGACCTGCGCCGCCGAGAAGCGGCGCCGGCGCAAGCGCCAGGAGTATCCGGATCCGCCGCGGCGCCTGTTCATCAACAGCGCGGTGTGCGAAGGCTGCGGCGACTGCGGCCGCGCCTCCAACTGCCTGTCCATCGTGCCCCTGGAGACGGAGTTCGGCCGCAAGCGCATGATCGACCAGTCCTCGTGCAACAAGGACTACTCCTGCGTGGACGGCTTCTGCCCGAGCTTCGTCACGGTGCAAGGCGGCGCCATACGCAAGGGCGCGGCGGCCGCGGTGGACGAGACGGCGCTGCGCGCCTGGATCGACGCCCTGCCCCTGCCCCGGCACCGCTCCCTGGAGCAGCCCTTCAACCTCCTGATCACCGGCGTGGGCGGCACCGGCGTGGTGACCATCGGCGCCCTGGTGGCCATGGCGGCGCACCTGGAAGGCAAGGGCGCGTCCACCCTGGACTTCATGGGCTTCGCCCAGAAGGGCGGCGCCGTGCTGTGCCACGTGCGCCTGGCGGCACGCCCGGCGGCGATCCACCAGGTGCGCATCGACGCAGGCCAGGCCGACGCCCTGCTTGCATGCGACCTGGTGGTAGGCTCCTCCCGCGACGTGCTGGCCACCTTACGCCCGGGCGCGACCCGGGTGGTGGCCAACACCCACGAGATCCCCACGGCCGACTTCGTGCGCAAGCCCGACGCAGGTCTGCAGGCCTCCCTGCTCAAGCATCGCCTGCGCAAGGCGGCGGGTGCCGACCACGTGAGCTTCCTGGATGCCCAGGACGCGGCCCAGCGGCTGCTGGGCGATGCCATCGCCGCCAACGTCTTCCTGCTGGGCTACGCCTGGCAACTGGGAATGGTGCCCGTGGGGCTGGCTGCCCTGGAGCGCGCCATCGAGCTCAACGGCGTGGCCGTGAACATGAACCGGCGCGCCTTCGCCTTCGGCCGGCTGGCCGCCGGCAACCGTGAAGCACTGGAGAGCCTGCTGTCCCCCGGCGCGGCCGCGCCCGCGCCCCAGACCCTGGAACAGCTGGTGGCCCAGCGCGTCGCCCACCTCAGCGCCTACCAGGACGAGGCCTATGCCGCGCGCTATCGGGCCTTCGTCGAGGAGGTGAAGGCGGCGGAACAGCGCGCCGGCGCCGACCCGGCGCTACCGCTCACCCGCGCAGTGGCCCGCAACCTGGCCAAGCTGATGGCCTACAAGGACGAATATGAAGTGGCGCGGCTCCATGGGGACGCGGCCTTCCGCCGGGCGCTGGAGCAACAGTTCGAAGGCAATTTCCGCCTGCGCTTCCATTTCGCGCCGCCGCTGCTGGCGCGCAAGGATCCCCACACGGGCCTGCCGCGCAAGAGCGATTACGGGCAATGGATCCTGCCGCTGCTCAAGGGACTGGCGAAGTTCAAGTTCCTGCGGGGGACGGTCTTCGACCCCTTCGGCTGGACGGAAGAGCGGCGCCTGGAGCGGGCCCTGGTGGAGGAATACCGCGACACCATCCGAGGTGTGCTGCCGCGGCTGGAGCCGCGCACTCTGCCGCTGGTGCTGGAACTGGCGCAACTGCCGGAGGCCATCCGCGGCTTCGGCCATGTGAAGCGCGCCAGCGTGGACCAGGCCCGTAGCCGGCGCGCGGCGCTGCTGCAGGCGCTGGCCCATACAGAAGCGGCGGACAGGACGCGAACGCCCCGTCCGCCGCTGCCCCACGCCGCTTAGGCGGCGTGGGTCGCCACGCGCGGTTACTTGCTGGCGCTAGTACTTGCCGCCGCTAGTACCGCTCTCGGACTTTTCGCTGGAGCGGCCGCTGGCTCCGGCACCCATGCCGGACTTGCCGGTGTCGGCCTTGCCCACCGCCGACAGATCCACGCCGCTCAACTCGCTGGCCGACAGCTTGCCGTCGCTATCCTTGTCCAGCTCCTTGAAGCGGGACTGGATGCCCGGGAAGCGGCGCGCTTCGGTACGCGACACATAGCCGTCGCTGTTCTTGTCCAGCTGCTTCATCACGTCCACGGTGGTATCGGTGGAAGTCGAAGCACCGGTCCCGGCCGAGGTGGAGCCGGTCACGCCGCCCGTGCCCGTGGTGCCGGTATCACCCGTGGCACCCACAGAACCCGTGGCGCCCCCGCTCACGCCACCCTGCACCCCCACTCCCGCAGAACCGGTGGAGGCTCCCGGGCTGGGATCGGCGGCCTGGGCGCCAAAGGAGAGGGAGAGCGCGCCGGTCAGGATAAGCGTCGCAAGGCTAACTTTATGTTTCATGTCGATCTCCTATCGGATGTTCGGACAAAGTCTGCTCACAAAAGAACCTGAGTGATGATCAGGTACCGGTTCTTGTGCAAAGCCTGTGCCAAACTGGGGCTTTCCGTTTCCCGTCAATGGGATGACTGTCATCCGCCGATGCCGACCGCATTGCGTCCCGGGTAAGAATTGTCGCCGGGCCGCTACAGAAGGCCCTCGAAGGAGATGTAATGCTTTGAGGCGGCGGCGTTTTTCATGTCGGTCGAAAGCGACTGGGCAGGTGCAAATATTGCGGCGCCCGTTCGCCCGGATGATTCGGCCACGGAGTTTGAGTTAAACTTCCGGCGCCCCGGACCGGGCGGCAGGTCATGCCTGCCCGGCACAACCCATTGATCGGCAAGGCCAAGCCGCGCCGACGAGGCAACAAGAATGGCCAAGACTGCAGCCTACGACGAATCCTCCTTCCGAGTACTGAAGGGCCTGGAGCCGGTACGCGAGCGCCCCGGCATGTACACCCGCACCGACTCCCCGGCCCACATCATCCAGGAAGTCATCGACAACGCCGCCGACGAGGCGCTGGCGGGCTTCGCCAGGCACATCCACGTGATGCTGCATCAGGACGGCTCGGTTTCCGTCACCGACGACGGCCGCGGCATTCCCGTCGGCCTCCATCCCGAGGAAGGCGTGCCGGTGGTGGTGCTGGCCTTTACCCGCCTGCACGCCGGCGGCAAATTCGACAAGCGTAGCGGAAAGTCGGCCTACGCCTTCTCGGGCGGCCTGCACGGCGTCGGCGTGGCGGTGACCAACGCCCTGTCCAGGCGCGTCACCGTCGAGGTGCGGCGCGAGGGCAGGATCTACGCGGTCGAGTTCAGCCAGGGGGGCGAGCGCACTTCGGAACTGACCGTGCTGGGCACCTGCGGCCCGCGCGAGACCGGCACGCGGGTGCGCGTATGGCCCGACCCCAAGTATTTCGATTCGCCCAAGGTGCCCCAGGCGGAACTGGAGCGCCTGCTGCGCTCCAAGGCGGTGCTGCTGCCGGGTGTGAAGGTGTATCTGGAAGTGGAGCAGGCTGACGGCAAGGTGGAAACCAAGACCTGGTCCTATCCGGAAGGCCTGCGCGGCTACTTGGCGGAACAGGCGCGCGACGTGGAGGCCATCGCGCCCATCTACACGGGCGAGAAATATGCCCCGGCCGACGACGACAGCTTCGCCGAGGGCGAGGGCGCCGCCTGGGCCCTGGGCTGGTTCGCGGAAGCGGTGTGCACCGAGTCCTATGTGAACCTCATCCCCACGGCCCTGGGCGGCACCCACGAATCGGGCCTGCGCGCCGGAGTGTTCGAGGCGGTGAAATCCTTCATAGAGCACCACGCCCTGTTGCCCCGGGGCGTCAAGCTGCAGCAGGAGGACGTGTGCGGGCGCATGAGCTTCGTGCTGTCGGCGCGCATCCTCGACCCCCAGTTCCAGGGCCAGGTGAAGGAGAAGCTCAACTCGCGCGAAGCAGTGAAGCTGGTGTCCACCATGGTGCGCGATCCCCTGGAGATCTGGCTCAACAACCACGTGGAGGCAGGCAAGGCCATCGCCGAAGCCTCCATCAAGCAGGCGCTCTCCCGCATGAAGAGCGCCCAGAAGGTGGAGAAGAAGAAGTCCTCGGGTGTGGCGGTGCTGCCGGGCAAGCTCACCGACTGCGAGAGCGAGGACGTCTTCCGCAACGAGCTGTTCCTGGTGGAGGGCGACTCGGCCGGCGGCTCGGCCAAGATGGCGCGCGACAAGGAATACCAGGCCATCCTGCCCCTGCGCGGCAAGGTGCAGAATGCCTTCGAGATCGACGCCGACCGCCTGTTCGCCAACGCCGAGATCCACGACATCGCCGTGGCCCTGGGGGTGGACCCCCACAAGCCGGAGGACAACCCGGAGCTCGCCAACTTGCGCTACGGAAAGATCATCATCATGTCCGACGCGGACGTGGACGGCGCCCACATCCAGACCCTGCTGCTCACCCTGTTCTACCGCCACTTCCCCAAGTTGATCGAGCGCGGCCACATCTACATCGCCATGCCGCCCCTGTACCGCATCGACGTGCCGGCGCGCGGCAAGAACCATC
>JBMOQT010000243.1:0-4876 GCA_049320945.1 Pseudomonadota bacterium | reverse complement strand
TGCCCTGCTTCGCGCTCGGCTGCGCGGTCTGGCTGCTGTGGCGGTCGGAGGTCATTCGGTCTCCACGCATGGCGGTGGCCGGCGTTATGGGTTCGGTCGCGGCCGTGGCGGCCTGCGTCTTCGTCGGCGCGCCGGACTGGCTGAGCGTCTGCCTGTTCGGGGTGTTGATCCTGAGCTTGGGAAGCCTGGCCAGCACCGGATCACGGCTGCTGACGGCGCCCTTTTGGGTCTATCTGGGCGAGGTCAGCTTCGCCGTCTACATGGTCTGCATCCCCTGGCAGCTGGTCTTCGAGCATGGCGCGAAGAGGTTGCTCGGTCTCTCCGGCGAGACCCTGCCACCGCTGCTCTGGGCGGTCCTGTTTATTGGCATCGTCCCGGCGGCCATGGCCGTCCACCACTTGGTGGAGCGCCCTGCCCGCGAAGCCATGCGGCGCCATGGCGTGCCCTTCATGCGCCGGCGCGACGCGCTGGCGGACCGGGTGGCCGAGGTAGCCCTGGTGCGGCGATAGACGCCGCCCCCTCAGGAACTCCCGCGGAGCCCCTACTGGCGACGGAAGCCGTAGGGCGTGGGGCCAGACGGCCTGTAGACAGACAGCACGGTCGGGACGGGCCGTACCGCGAGGCCGCTGGCGGCGCTGACAAGGATGCTCGACGCAGGCTGTTCAGCTCGGCGCAGGACGCCGCAATGTCCCTCGCAAGGTGCGCCGCGCCGCATCGTAGATCACCCGCATCTTGATCAGCAGGATCGCCATAGCGAAGCCCGCTAGCAGCAACTTCAGCAACACCCAGTAGTGGCGAACGAGCCCCCAGGGCGTGCCCCGCCCGCGGCTGAGGCCTCGGTCAGAAGGCGTTACTGCAGCGTCGGCGTGATGGTGTCAGCGGCCTCTTGGCAGGCCTGTTCGCACCGCCGGCAGGCCTCAGCGCAGATGCGGCAATGGTCGTGCATCTGCGCGTGCTTCTCGCACTCGTCACCGCAGAGCCGGCAAGCTTCGGCGCAGGTCTCGATCATCCGCTTGATCACCAGCTCGTTGCTCCCGCTCCGCCGTGACGCGACCGCTCCTGTCGCCGCGCAGACATCGGCGCAGTCGAGATTGAGGCGGATGCACTGGACCAGGTCTTTGACCATGGCCTCCGCCAGACAGGCGTCGGCGCAGCTCGTGCAGGTCTGGGCGCATTCGTAGCAGGCCTCGATGCACCGGATCAGGGCCTCGTTGGTGTTCCCCTGAACGTCGGGGTGGGTCGCGATCATCTGCTGGACGTGCATGGCCATTCTCCTCTGGCTTCAGGGTCATGGTCGTGAACCGGCAGCGCCTGACGGAGTTCCGCAGAAGAGGCGAATTACTGAGAAAACACAAAAGCTTACTATCCTGGGAGGGTTACCCGGATTTGCTCGCGGCGGCCGCCCTTGACCTTCCCACCGTGGGAATCCTTATGTTCGGGGGCGAAGTGAACCGATCCGAGGAGATGAGATATGCTTCGCCTAAACATTGAGGGCATGACTTGCGGGCACTGCGTGCGGTCGGTGACCGACGCCGTGAAGAGCGTCGATCCGAAAGCGGACGTGCGCGTGGACCTGAGCGCCAAGCGGGTCGAGGCCGAAACCGCTGCAGACCCACAGGCGGTCATCCGGGCGATAGCGGACGCTGGCTACGTCGCCACGGCGGCTTGATCGCCGCCCCACCCCGGAGGTGAGATGCGCCGGCTGAGGGCCGCGACATCCGTCGTGCGTAATCCTAGCGAGACGACCTTTGAGGCCTCGCGCCTCTTTCCCTTTATGCAAGACCAGGAGATTCGGATGAAGTTGCTACTCGCCGCCGTCGCGGCGCTCGCCCTCAGCGGCCCCGCCTTCGCCCAGGCTGGCCACGACATGAGCAAGATGCCGGGTATGGGTCAGCCGGCCGCCGCCGGCGCCCAAGGCGCGGGTGTGATCAAAAAGCTCGATGCCAAGGCGGGCTCCGTGACGCTGCAGCACGGCCCGATTGCGGCTCTCGGCTGGCCGGCGATGACGATGCCGTTCAAGGCCGACCCCGCCCTCTTGCAAGGGCTTAAGGTGGGCCAGCAGGTCAGCTTCACCGTCAAGCCGGGGACTACGCCCGAGGTGGTCGCCATTCAGCCCAAATAGGATAGTCCACGGGACGGCGCGCCAGACTAGGGGCGCCGTCCCGGCGGCTTATCGGCCACGATCCGGCCCACCACCTTGAAGGTGACGCTGCCAGGGATTGGCTGAGCCTCTCCCGGAATGCGAGCGAGGAACTTGAGCGCCCAGATCCCATCGGTCGGCAGGTCGGCGCGGAAGTTGTAGGTCCCGTATTCCAGGCTCGGTGTGAAGAACGCCGCCAGGGCGCCGCCGAGCTGACCTTCCGGCGACCGGTCGACCCTCGCCTCCCCCATGTCCACGCCCCCGACCAGGACCGCGCCAGCGCGCGACCAGACCTGGACCTTGATCGGCACGCCCACGCCACGTTCGACAACGGGCGCCACGGCTCCGAACCGATAGTCGGCCGGGGCCGCCTGGCTCGAAGTGGGCCAGAGGGTTAGCGCCAAGAGCCAGCCCCGGCGCATCACGAGCTCGCGCCGTCGTGGTCTGCGATCCGCGCCGCGCGCGGCTTGGGCCCCTCGGCAAGGTCGCTGAGAATTGGACAGTCAGAGCGCTCGTCGCCGGCGCAACCCTCCGAGAGCGCCGTCAGGGTGTCGGCCATGGCCTGCATCTCTGCGATTCGCGCCCGCAGGTCCGAGACGTGGGCGTCGGCGATCGCCTTCACCTCTCGGCTCGGGCGCGTGTGATCGCGCCAAAGGGACAACAGATTGGTGATTTCCTCGACCGAGAAGCCCAGCGAACGGCCGCGTTTGATAAAGCGCAGATCGTTGACGTCGCGCTCGCTGAAGCTGCGGTAGTTGCCGTCAGTGCGCTCGGCCGGCCGGATCAGGCCGATCTGCTCGTAGTAGCGGATCATCTTCGCGGACACGCCGGAGGCGCGCGCAGCCTGGCCGATGTTCATGCAGTACCCCCTGCCGCCGCGACGCCGGGTGGCCTGTAGCGTCTCAGGCGCAAGGCGTTGGTCAGAACACTGACGCTGGAGAGCGCCATCGCGCCCGCGGCCAGCATTGGCGACAGCAGCCAACCGAAGGCCGGGTAAAGGACGCCGGCGGCGAGCGGGATCAGCACGACATTGTAGCCGAACGCCCAGCCGAGGTTCTGCCGGATGTTGCGCAAGGTGGCGCGGGACAGGCCGAGCGCCGTCACCACGCCGGTCAGATCGCCGCCCATCAGCACCACGTCGGCGCTTTCGATGGCGATATCGGTCCCCTGCCCCATGGCGATGCCCACTTCGGCGGTGGCCAGGGCGGGCGCGTCATTGACCCCGTCACCGACGAAGGCGACGGCGCCATAGCGCTCGCGCAGGCGCTCGACGGCGCGCGCCTTGCCCTCGGGCAGAACGTCGGCGAGCACCTCATCCACCCCGAGCGTGCGGGCGACGGCCGCAGCGGTGCGGTGATGGTCGCCGGTGACAATGGCCACCTTCAGCCCAAGTTTGTGCAGCGCCGAGATCGCCTGGGCAGAGGTTGGCTTGATCGGGTCGGCGACCGCGAGCAAGCCCGCGAGGCGACCATCGATGCCGACGAAGAGGGGGCTCTCGCCCGCATCGGCCAAGGCGTCCGCTCGATCCGACAAGGACGAGACGTCGATCTCCGCGGCCTGAAGGTGGCGTCCCGCCCCGATCACCAGGTCATGCCCGGCGACCGCCGCCGTCACACCAAAGCCTGGGGTGGCCTGGAAGTCCGTGACCGGTTGGAGGGGCAGACGCCGGCGCCGGGCCTCATTGACGATCGCCTCGCCAATCGGGTGCTCGGAGAGATTCTCGACGCTGGCGGCCGCGGCCAGGATCTCGTTCTCCTCATATCCTTCGAGGACTTGCAAGGTCGGGACGGGCCGGACGGCCCAAGGTGAGCGTCCCGGTCTTGTCGAAGACCACGGCCTTCACGTCACGCAGCGCCTGCAGCGATTCCCCGCGGCGAAAGAGGACGCCGAGCTCGGCCGCCCGGCCCGTCCCGACCATGATCGAGGTTGGTGTCGCCAAGCCCATCGCGCAGGGACAGGCGATAATCAGCACGGCGACGGCGTTCACCAGTGCGAGACCGAGCGCCGGGGCCGGTCCGAACACCAGCCAGACCCCGAAGGTGAGCGCGGCAAGTGCGATCACCACGGGCACGAACCAGGCTGTGACCTTATCGACCAGGGCCTGTATCGGCAGCTTGGCGCCTTGCGCCTGCTCGACCATGCGGACGATCTGCGCCAGCAGGGTATCCGCCCCGACCTTGGTGGCGCGGAAGCGAAAAGCGCCAGTCTTGTTCACGGTGCCGCCGACCACAGTCGCGCCCGGGCCCTTTTCGACCGGCATCGCCTCGCCGGTGATCATCGATTCGTCGACGAAGGAGCCGCCGTCGAGGATCTCGCCGTCCACGGGTATGCGCTCGCCGGGGCGGACGATCACCAGATCGCCAGGCCGCACGGCCTCGATCGGCACTTCGACGTCTTCCCCCGCTCGCTGAACCCGCGCGGTCCTGGCTTGCAGATGCAATAGACGCTTGATCGCTTCGCTCGTGCGCCCCTTGGCGCGGGCCTCGAACCAGCGGCCGAGCAGGATCAGCGTCACGATCACGGCGGCGGCTTCGTAGTAGACGTTATTCGTGCCCGCGGGCAGCGCTCGGGGCAGTAGCGTCGCCACCAGCGAATAGGCCCAGGCCGCCGTGGCGCCCAGCACCACCAGGCTGTTCATGTCCGGCGCGCGCCGCAAAAGGTTGGGCACGCCCTTCTTGTAAAAGCGCAGCCCGGGGCCGAAGAGCACGAAGCTCGCCAGGGCCAGGCTGATCAACC
>JBMOQT010000242.1:0-4885 GCA_049320945.1 Pseudomonadota bacterium | reverse complement strand
GGAAGCTGATCCTCAGCGCCGCGCCTTGACGCGGAAGCCGTAATAGCGCCGGCGCGGCACGCGCTGGCCGAGATAGAGCGGGCCGACGGCTTCCAGGGCGGTGGGCACGTGGCCGAAAGGCAGGGTGCAGCCTTCCGGGCAGACGGCATCCACGTCCATGGAATCGAGGTTGTCCACCGACATGAGCTTCACCGGCAGCAGCTCCAGCACGCCCGCCTGCAGGCGCGCCAGGGTTTCCGGCAGCCCGATCACCGGGCGCCGATGGCCGGTCACTTCACCCACGTATTGAACCAGCTGGCGCAGGGTGTATACCTTCGGCCCGCACAGGGGGTAGATCTGGCCCAAGGCATCGAGCCGCGTCAGGCTGTCCACGATCACATGGCCCACGTCCTCCACGAACACCGGCTGGAAGCGCGCCTCGGCGCGGCCGATGGGAAACACGGGCGCCCATTTGAGCAGGCCGGCGAAGCGGTTGAGGAAGGAGTCGCCGGGGCCGAACATGACCGAGGGGCGGAACAGGGTCAGGTCCAGGTGCTCCTGCTGCTCCAGCAGCACCCGCTCGCCGTCGCCCTTGGAGCGCAGATACTGGCTGGGGCCGGCACTCGAGGCATTGAGGGCGCTGATGTGCACCAGGCGGCGCACCCCTGCCTTGCGGCAGGCGGCCGCCAGCTTGCGCGGCAGCTCCACGTGGGCCTGGGCGAAATCCGGACCGTAGGGCGAGCCGTGGCGGCTGTGCAGCATCCCCACCAGGTTGATGACGGCGTCCTTGCCGCGCACCAGCCGGTCGAGCACGGCCTGGTCGTGGATATTGGCTTCGATCACGTCCACCGTGGGCAGCACCAGCAGATGCTTGGCGCGCTCGCGCCGGCGCGTGGGCACGGTAACGGTGCAATTGCGTTCGGCGAGCAGATGGGCGACATGGCAGCCGACGAAGCCGGAGCCGCCGAGGACGAGAACATTGTTCAGTTCCATAGGTTTTCTTCTTGACGGGATGGGCGGGCGGAGGGGGAATTCTACCGCCGAATGACAGGGGCGAGCGGCCGCCGGCGCCCGGACCGGCGGCAAGGACGGCTAGGGCAGCTCTTCGTCGCGCGCCTGATCACCGCCGCGCGGAGCGATCACCCCCAGCCGGCTCTTGAGGGACTGGGGCCGGCCTTCGAACAGGGCGGCGTAGTAGACGGCGTTGCTCATCACCTTCTTCACATAGTCGCGGGTTTCGCTGAAGGGGATGGTTTCGGCGTAGATGGCGCCCTCCAGGGGCTTGGCGTCGCGCCACCGGCGCGCCCGTCCGGGACCGGCGTTGTAGGCGGCCGAGGCGAGCACCAGGTGGTTGTCCAGGTCCTCCAGCACCATCTTGAGGTAACTGGTGCCGAGGGTGACGTTGACCTCCATGTCGTTCACCCGGGTCGGATGGAAGTCCTTCAACCCCAGCTTGCGCGCCACCCAGGCGGCGGTCTTGGGCATGAGCTGCATCAGCCCGCTGGCGCCCGCCGACGAGCGGGCGTCCATGACGAAGCGGCTCTCCTGGCGCATCAGGCCGTATACCCAGGCATGGTCCAGGTTCAACTGGCGCGCCTTGGGCGCCACCTGGTCGAGGAAGGGCGCCGGATAGCGCAGGGCGTAGTTGTGCTGGGCCGTGGTGCGGTCGGCGGCACTGATGGCGCGGTCGAAAATGTGCGCCTGGTTGGCCACTTCGGCGGCGGCGAGCAGCCCCCGGTCGTCAAGCTCGCGCAGGGTCCAGTTCCATTCGCGCACGCCGTCGATGCGCATGCCCAGGCGGAACAGCGCCAGGGTGCGGCGGATGCCCGGGTTGGCCTCGGCGCCCTGGATCTCCTCCTGGGTCAGGTTGGCGGGCGGCGGCACGGCAATGGGCCGGCCCAGCTCGTCGTCCGCCAGATTGCTGTAGAAGTTGGGCTGGCCGCTGATGCTGGCGTAGAGCCTGTGGGCCTCTTCCTGCCGGCCCAGGGCGGCATGCGCCCGCCCGAGCCAATACACCCAGACCGGCTGGGCGGCCTGCTCCCTGGGCATGGCTTCGATGGTGTCGTGCACCAGCTGCCAGTCCAGGGCGCGCAAGCCGGCGCGCGCCTTCCATGCCAGCTGCTCTTCCGACAGGGACGCGTCGCCCGCCTGCTCGTACCAGGACACGGCCTCGGGCAGGTGGCGCAGCGCCGCCTGCCAGCCCAGCTGCCCGTAGATGTAGGCGCGCTCGAAGGCGGAGAAGCGGCCCTTGATCTTGTGCCAGCGCTCGGCCGCCTCGCGCGGATCCCGGCGCGCCTGGCGCGCCACGGCGACCAGGGCCAGCTCCCGCCCGGCGCGACTGTCGGCGAAGTTGCGGGGCAGCTTGTCGAGGTATTTGTGGGGCCGCTCGGCGGCGAGGTCGACGGCCTTGCCGTTGGGCTGCTGCCCTTCCGGCAGGTATTCGGCCACGCGCTTGGCCGCCCCCGGGCGCTTGTTCTCCAGCAGCACGCGCAGGCGCCGCCATACATCGTTGGCCTTGAGGCGGCCGTCGGCAATCAGGCGCTCCATCACCGGCACGCACGAATCCGGCAGGTCGAGCGACTGGAACCACAGGGGGCGCCCCTCGTCCAGGGCGCTGGGGTCACCCGCCCGCAGGCGGCTCTGCAAGGCATAGCAGGCGAGTTCCTGGTCCGGCTGGACGGCGCGCGGATAGATGCGGTCGAAGATCTCCCATTGGCCGCGCTTGCCCAGCACCTTCAGCCAGTCGCTGCGCAGCTTCTCGGCCACGTAGCTGCCGCCGTGACGGGTGACGAAGTCGCCCACCTCACCAGGCGCCGCCTCCTCCAGGCGCAGCCGCAGCAGCCAGTATTCGACGTAGGGTTCCAGCTCGTGTCCGCGTACCGTCTCCAGCTGGCGCGCGAGCTTGGCGCGATCGCCCAGCCGGAAAGCCTCGCGCGCCTCCAGCACGCGCTCGTCGGGCGTCGCCGCCGCTGCCGCCTGGGCCAGCAGCGCCAACGCCATACCGCACAGTAACTTCTTCATCGTATATTCTGTTGCAATCGGCGCTTCGAGCATAGCACTTGAATCATTCATCATTCAATGGAAATCGGGATGTGGCGGCCCTTCGCGGCGAATTGCGGCGCCGCCTGATCGCCGCACGCGAGGCCTTGGCGCCCCAGGCGCACCGGGCGGCGAGCGCCGCCATCGAGGGTTCGCTGGAAGCGCTGCTCACCGCACTGCCCCTATCCACCGTCGCCTTCTGCTGGCCGTATCGCGCCGAGTTCGACGCGCGCCCGTTGGTCACGCGCCTGCTCAAGCGCGGCCTGCGCGCGGCGCTGCCGGTGGTGGTCGACAAGGGCGCGCCCCTGCTGTTCCGCGCCTGGACCCCGGACAGCGCCATGATCGACGACCGCTACGGCATCCATATTCCGGTGGCGGGCGAGCCCCTCGCGCCCCAGCTGATCCTCATGCCTGTTAACGCCTTCGACGCGCAGGGGTTTAGGCTGGGTTATGGCGGCGGCTACTTCGACCGCACCCTGGCGACGGCGCCGCGGCCGCTGGCCCTGGGCATCGGCTTCGAGCTGGCGCGGGTGGACAGCATCCGGCCCCAGGATCACGACCTGCGCATGGATGCGGTCATCACCGAGGCGGGAATCTTCCTCGTGGGCGAGTCCGGACTGCGCACCGCTGACGCGACGGGCGCCGCCGCCGCGCTGGAGAAGAAACTACCCTAGGAACATGCGGTAGGCCGGGTTGCCGGTCTCGTCCGCATACTCATAGCCCAGGCGCTCCAGGAATGCGCGGAACTCCGCCATCTCGTCCGGCGGCACCTGCATGCCCACCAGCACCCGGCCGTAATCGGCTCCGTGGTTGCGGTAGTGGAACAGGCTGATGTTCCAGTCGGGCTGCATGGACTGCAGGAACTTCATCAGGGCGCCGGGCCGCTCCGGGAAGGTGAAGCGGTAGATCAGCTCGTTGTCCACCCGGGGCGCGTGTCCCCCGACCATGTGGCGCACATGCAGCTTGGCCATTTCGTCGTCGGTGAGATCCAGGGTGGGCAGGCCGTGGGCGCGCAGGCTCTCCACCAAGCGCTGGGATTCGGCGCGGTTATGCACCTGTACGCCGACGAACACGTGGGCCTCGCGCGGATCGGCGTAGCGGTAGTTGAACTCGGTGATGTTGCGGTGGCCGATGAGGGAGATGAACTTCTTGTAGGCCCCCGGCTCCTCGGGCAGCGTCACCGCCAGCACCGCTTCGCGCTGCTCGCCCACCTCGGCACGCTCGGCGACGAAGCGCAGGCGGTCGAAGTTGATGTTGGCGCCGCTCGCCACCGCCACCAGGGTCTTGTCGCGCAGCTTATGGCGCGCCGCGTACTCCTTGGCGCCGGCGATGGCCAAGGCGCCCGCCGGCTCCAGGATGGAGCGGGTGTCCTCGAACACATCCTTGATCGCGGCGCAGATGGCGTCCGTGTCCACCAGCACCATTTCGTCCACGTATTGCTTGCACAGGCGGAAGGTCTCCTCGCCCACCAGCTTCACCGCCGCGCCGTCGGCGAACAGGCCCACCTGGGCCAGGCGCACTCGTTCCCCCTTGGCCAGGGACCGGGTCATGGCGTCGGCGTCGGCGGCCTCGACGCCGATGATCTTGATGTCGGGCCGCAGGCGCTTGACGTAGGCCGCCACGCCGGAAATCAGCCCGCCGCCGCCGACGGTGCAGAAGATGGCATGGATGGGCTTGGGATGCTGGCGCAGGATCTCCATTCCCACCGTGCCCTGGCCGGCGATCACATCCGGGTCGTCATAGGGGTGCACGAAGGTGAGCTTCTGCTCCTTCTCCAGCTCGCGGGCGTGGGCATAGGCTTCGTCGTAGGAATCCCCCGTCAGCACCACCTCGGCGCCGCGGGACTCCACCGCCTGCACCTTGATGT
>JBMOQT010000241.1:0-4930 GCA_049320945.1 Pseudomonadota bacterium | reverse complement strand
CGCGCCACGTGGAAGTGCAGGTCTTCGCCGACGCCCACGGCAACGCCATCCACCTGGGCGAGCGCGACTGTTCGGTGCAGCGCCGCCACCAGAAGCTCATCGAGGAAACCCCCTGCCCCGCGGTCACCCCCGAGCTGCGCGCCCGAATGGGCGAGGCGGCGGTGGCTGCCGCAAAGGCCATCGGCTACCGGGGCGCCGGCACCGTGGAGTTCCTGCTGCAGGGCGGGCAGTTCTATTTCATGGAAATGAACACCCGGCTGCAGGTGGAGCACACGGTCACGGAAATGGTCACCGGCCTCGACTTGGTCGCCTGGCAGATCGCGGTGGCCGCCGGCGCGCCCCTGCCTCTGCGCCAGGAGGAAGTGGCGCTGCGCGGCCACGCCATCGAGGCGCGCCTGTGCGCCGAGGACCCGGCCGCCGGCTTCGTCCCGCGCACCGGCCCGGTGCTGCTGTGGCAGCCGCCCGAGGGCGAAGGGGTGCGCGTGGACCACGGCCTGCGCCCAGGCATGGAGGTCACCGCCCACTACGACTCCCTGCTGGCCAAGATCATCGCCCACGGGCGCAACCGGGAGGAAGCGCGCCGGCGCCTGCATGCCGCCCTGGAGCAGTGCCGCCTGCTGGGCGTGGCGAGCAACAAGCGCTTCCTCGCCCGGTGCCTGGAGCAGGAGGCGTTCATCGCCGGTCGCGCCGCCACGGACTTCCTCGAGCACCATCCCCACCTGTGCGCGCCGCGCCCGCCCACGCCGGCCGCCATTGCCGCCGCGGCCGCGGCCCTGCTGGAGCTGCGCTGGCGCGCGCGCCTGCCCCAGCCGTCCCTCGCCCATTGGCGCAGCTCGGGCGATGCCCTGTCCCACCTGGCGCTGGAGGTGAATGGCGAGCCCATGTCCCTCACCGTCACCGCTGCGGGCAACGGCCATGAGCTGGAGTGGCAGGGACAACGGGTCAAGGTGGCCGTGCTGGAACGGCCAGCCGACGGACTGCGACTGGCCGTGGACGAACGCCAGCTGCACGTGCCCGTGGCCGCCGCCGGCGACGGCACGCTGTACCTCGAGGTGGACGGCGGCCCGGTGACGGTGGCCGACCGCTCCGCCGCGCCGCCGCGCGCCGCCGCCGACGCGGCAAGCAGCGGCGCCGTCACCCCGCCCATGAACGGGCGCATCGTCGCCGTGCTGGTGCAGACGGGCGAGCGCGTGCGCCAGGGCCAGGCCCTGCTGGTGCTGGAATCCATGAAGATGGAGCACACCCTCACCGCGCCTCGCGCCGGCGTCGTCGCCGAGCTCCTGTGCCGCGCCGGCGAGCAGGTGGCGCCCGGCCGGCCCCTGGCCCACATCGAAGCGCAGCCCGCCTGATGCTCGCCGCGCCCAATCCCCGCCATTACACCGCCGAGCACGAAGCCTTCCGCGCCACGGTGCGCCGCTTCGTCGAGCAGGAGATCCTGCCCCACGCCAGCGACTGGGACGAGGCCGGCGCCTTCCCGCGCGATCTGTACGCCAAGGCGGCCCAGGCCGGCCTGCTGGCGGTGGGCTTTCCCGAGGAATACGGCGGCACGCCCTGCGACCACCTGACGCGCCTGATCCTGGCCGAAGAGCTGGGGCGCGCCGGCACCGGCGGCGTCAGCGCCGGCCTGATGAGCCACACCATCGGCCTGCCCGCCCTGGTCCTGGCGGGCTCGCCGGCCCTGAAGGCGCGCGTGCTGCCGCCGGTGCTGGGCGGCGAGAAGATCAGCGCCCTCGCGGTGACAGAGCCCGACACCGGCTCCGACGTGGCGCGCATCGCCACCCGCGCGAGGCGGGAAGGCGACCACTACGTGGTGAGCGGCGCCAAGATGTTCATCACCTCCGGCATGCGCGCCGACTTCTACACCGTGGCGGTGCGCACCGGCGGCCCCGGCGCCGCCGGCATCTCCCTGCTGCTGATCGAGCGCGACCGCCCGGGCTTCAGCCGCAGCGAGCTGAAGAAGACGGGCTGGTGGAGCTCCGATACGGCAGCCCTGTACTTCGACGACTGCCGCGTGCCGGCTGCCAATCTCATCGGTGCGGAAGGCGAAGGCTTCAAGCTCATCATGGGCACCTTCAACGGCGAGCGCCTGACGCTCGCCGCCTCGGCTTCCGGCATGGCCCAGGCCTGCTATGCCGATGCCATCGCCTACGCCCGCAGCCGCCGCACCTTCGGCCAGCCCCTGATCGAGCACCAGGTGATCCGTCACAAGCTGGTGGACATGGCCACGCAAATCGAGGCCACCCGGGCGCTGCTGGCCGATCTCGCCGTGCGCCTGGATGCCGGCGAGCAGCCCCTGGCCCAGCTCACCCTGGCCAAGAACTTCGCCGCCCGCACCCTGCAGCTGTGCGCCAACGAAGCGGTGCAGATCCTGGGGGGCGCCGGCTTCATGCGCGGCAGCCGCATCGAGCGCGCCTACCGGGAGGTCAAGGTGATGATGATCGGCGGCGGCGCGGAGGAAGTACTCAAGGATCTCGCCGCGCGCCAGCTGGGGCTGTAAACCGGGCTCGGGCCGAGCCGGCTGTTGCATGCAACTAGTTGCATGCTATCATTTGCACGCTATGGCCCTGGCCCACGCCATTCTCGTCTCCCTCATCGAGCGCCCTGCCACCGGCTACGAGCTGGCGCAGCGCTTCGACCGTTCCATCGGCTACTTCTGGCATGCCACTCACCAGCAGATCTACCGGGAGTTGGCGCGCATGGAGCAGGACGGCTGGGTGAGCGTGGAAGTGGTGGAACACGCCGGGCGGCTGGACAAGAAGGTCTACACGGTGCGGGCGGCGGGGCGCAAGGCCCTGGCCGCCTGGCTACGCGAGCCGTCGGAGCCGGCCGGCATCCGCGAGGACCTGCTGGTGAAGCTGCGCGCCGCCGCGGCGGTGGGCGACACGGCGGGGCTGGCTGCGGAGATCCGGCGCCACCGGGAGCTCCATGCCCAGCGCCTGGAACTTTATCGCGAATATGAAAAGCGGAATTTCCCCAAGCGCACCAGGCGGGAGCCGGCCCAGACCCTGCAGCACCTGGTGCTGCGCAGCGGCATCGTGTACGAATCCGGCTGGCTCGCCTGGTGCGATGAAGCGCTCGCGGCGCTGGCAGACACCGAATGACATGTGAGAGGAAGGCATCCATGGCAACGACCCCCTACCCCCACCTGCTGCAGCCCCTCGACCTGGGCTTCACCACCCTGCGCAACCGCGTGCTCATGGGATCCATGCACACGGGCCTGGAGGAGGCGCCGGACGGCTTCGAGCGCATGGCCGCCTTCTACGCCGAGCGGGCGCGCGGCGGCGTCGGCCTGATCGTCACCGGCGGCATCGCCCCCAACCTGTCGGGCGGCATCGCCCCGATGGCCAGCCACCTGTCCTTCCCCTGGCAGGTGCACAAGCACCGCCTCATCACCGACGCCGTGCACAGGGAGGGCGGCAAGATCGCCCTGCAGATCCTGCACACCGGGCGCTACGCCTACCACCCGCTGGCGGTGGCGCCCTCGTCCCTGAAGGCGCCCATCAGCCCCTTCCGGCCGCGGGCGCTCACCGACTGGGGCATCCGCAAGACCATCGCCCACTTCGCCCGCTGCGCCGCCCTGGCCCAGCGCGCCGGCTATGACGGCGTCGAGATCATGGGCTCCGAGGGCTACCTCATCAACCAGTTCATCGCCCCCGAGACCAACCAGCGCACCGACCGCTGGGGCGGCAGCTTCGAGAACCGCATCCGCTTCGCCGTGGAAGTGGTGCGCCGCACCCGCGAGAAGGTGGGACCCGACTTCATCATCATCTTCCGCCTGTCCATGCTGGACCTGGTGCAGGGCGGCAGCACCTGGGAGGAAGTGGTGCATCTCGCCAAGGAGATCGAGCGCGCCGGCGCCACCCTGATCAACACCGGCATCGGCTGGCACGAGGCGCGCATCCCCACCATCGCCACCATGGTGCCGCGCGCCGCCTTCACCTGGGTGACGCGCCGCCTCAAGGGCGAGGTGGGCATTCCCCTCATCACCACCAACCGCATCAACACGCCCGAGGTGGCGGAGGAAGTGCTGGCCCGGGGCGACGCCGACATGGTGTCCATGGCGCGGCCCCTGCTCGCCGACGCCGAGTTCGTGAACAAGGCGGCGACCGGGCGCGGCGACGAGATCAACACCTGCATCGCCTGCAACCAGGCCTGCCTGGACCACATCTTCGACCGCAAGATCGCCTCCTGCCTGGTCAACCCGCGCGCCTGCCACGAAACCGAGCTGGTCATCGGCCGCGCCCCGGCGCCCAAGAAGATCGCCGTGGTGGGCGCCGGGCCGGCGGGCCTGGCCTGCGCCACCACCGCCGCCGAGCGCGGTCACGACGTCACCCTGTTCGAGGCGGCCCCGGACATCGGCGGCCAGTTCAACATCGCCCGCAAGATCCCGGGCAAGGAGGAATTCGGCGAGACCATCCGCTACTTCCGCCGGCGCCTCGAGCGCACCGGCGTCAAGCTGCACCTGGGCCGCAAGGTGAGCGCCCGGGAGCTGGCGGCGGGCGGCTACGACCGGGTGGTGCTGGCCACGGGCATCACGCCGCGCACCCCGGCCATCCCGGGCATCGACCATCCCAAGGTGCTGAGCTACCTGGACGTGCTGCGCGACGACAAGCCCGTGGGCCGGCGCGTGGCCATCGTCGGCGCCGGCGGCATCGGCTTCGACACGGCGGAGTTCCTCAGCCATAACGGCGGCGACGCCGGCGACGTGCGCCACTTCCAGCAGGAATGGGGCATCGATCCCGACTACGCCGGGCGCGGCGGCCTGACCCGCCCCCTGGAGCCGCGCTCGCCCCGGGAGATCTACCTGCTCCAGCGCAAGACCAGCAAGGTGGGCGACGGCCTGGCCAAGACCACCGGCTGGATCCGCCGCACCCTGCTCAAGCGTCGCGGCGTGCATATGCTGGCGGGCGTGAGCTACGAGAGAATCGAC
>JBMOQT010000240.1:0-4933 GCA_049320945.1 Pseudomonadota bacterium | reverse complement strand
AGCCGCGGGCGCGGGTGGTGGCCGCGGCCACCGCCGGGGTGGCGCCGCGCATCATGGGCATCGGCCCGGTGCCGGCCACGCTCAAGGTGCTGGCGCGGGCGGGCCTCACCCTCGGGCAGATGGACGTGATCGAGTTGAACGAAGCCTTCGCCGCCCAGGCCCTGGCGGTGCTGCGCCAGCTGGGCCTGCCCGACGACGCCGCCCATGTGAATGCCAACGGCGGGGCGATCGCCATCGGCCACCCGCTCGGCGCCTCGGGCGCGCGGCTGGTGACGACAGCGGTGAACCAGCTGGAGCGCAGCGGCGCCCGCTACGCCCTGTGCACCATGTGCATCGGCGTGGGCCAGGGCATCGCCCTCATTCTGGAAAGCGTCTAGCCCCCACCCTAAAAAAATGGACGACTACATTCTGCAGACCCGTGGCCTGACCAAGGAGTTCAAGGGTTTCGTGGCGGTGAGCGGGGTGGACCTCAAGGTCCGGCGCGGCCACATCCACGCCCTGATCGGTCCCAACGGCGCGGGCAAGACGACGGTATTCAATCTCCTGACCAAGTTTCTCAAACCGACAAGGGGATCGATCCACTACAACGGCCGGGACATCACCGCGCAGCCGCCCGACCAGGTGGCGCGCCGCGGCGTAGTGCGCTCCTTCCAGATCTCGGCGGTGTTCCCGCACCTGACGGTGCTGGAGAACGTGCGCGTGGCGCTGCAGCCGCGCCTGGGCACCCAGTTCCACTTCTGGCGCTCCGAGCGCAGCCTGCGCGTGCTCGACGAGCGCGCCCGGGAACTGCTGGACACGGTGGGGCTGGCCCCCTATGCCGACATGATCACGGTGGAGCTGCCCTACGGGCGCAAGCGCGCCCTGGAGATCGCCACCACGCTCGCCCTGGAACCCGAGCTGATGCTGCTGGACGAGCCCACCCAGGGCATGGGCCACGAGGACGTGGACCGGGTCAAGGATCTCATCAAGCGCGCCGCGGCCAACCGCACCGTGCTCATGGTCGAGCACAACATGAACGTGGTCGCCGGCATCTCCGACACCATCACCGTGCTGGCGCGCGGCGCGGTGCTGGCCGAAGGCCCCTATGCCGAAGTATCGCGCAACCCGCAAGTGATCGAGGCCTACATGGGGAGCGAGCATGCGTGAGGGCCCTCTCCCCCAGCCCCTCCCCCGCGAGCGGGGGAGGGGAGCAGGCAAGGGCACCGAATATCTGCGGGTGACCGACCTGCACGCCTTCTACGGCGAGTCCCACATCCTGCACGGGGTGGATTTCGTGGTGAACCGCGGCGAATGCGTGTCGCTGCTGGGACGCAACGGCGCCGGGCGCACCACGACCCTGCGTGCCCTGCTGGGCCTGGTGGGCAGGCGCACCGGCTCCATCATGGTGAACGGCACCGAGGCGATCGGCCTGCCGCCCCACCGCATCGCACGCCTGGGCGTGGGCTACTGCCCGGAGGAGCGGGGCATCTTCTCCAGCCTGTCGGCCGAGGAGAACCTGCTGCTGCCGCCCGAGGTGGGCAGCGGCGGCCTGGGCGTGGAGGAGATCTACCAAATGTTCCCCAACCTGCTGGAGCGGCGCGCCAGCCAGGGCACGCGCCTGTCCGGCGGCGAGCAGCAGATGCTGGCCCTGGCGCGCATCCTGCGCAGCGGCGCGCGCCTGCTGCTGCTGGACGAGATCTCGGAAGGCCTGGCGCCGGTGATCGTGCAGACCCTGGGGCGGGTGATCCGCACCCTCAAGGAGCGCGGCTACACCGTCCTGCTGGTGGAGCAGAACTTCCGCTTCGCCGCGCCCCTCGCCGACCGCATGTACGTGATGGAGCGCGGCAGGATCGCCGCCGAGATCCACAGCGACGAACTGCAGGCGAGCCAAGGCCTGCTGCAGGAATACCTGGGAGTGTGAACATGGTGGATATCTTCGGCATCCCGGTGCAGGCCCTGCTCGGGCAGCTGGTCCTGGGGCTGGTGAACGGCTCCTTCTACGCCATCCTGAGCCTGGGCCTGGCCGTGATCTTCGGCATGCTCAACATCATCAACTTCAGCCACGGCGCCCTCTACATGGTGGGCGCCATGGTGGCCTGGATGACGCTGAACTACCTGGGGCTGGGCTACGGCTGGGCACTGCTCCTGGCGCCGCTCACGGTGGGGGCGCTGGGCATCGTCCTGGAGCGCGGACTGCTGCGCTGGCTGTACCAGCTCGACCACCTTTACGGGCTGCTCATGACCTTCGGCCTGGCCCTGGTGATCGAAGGACTGTTCCGCGACGCCTACGGCGTGTCAGGCATGCCCTATCCGATTCCCGAGCCACTGGCCGGCGGTGTCAATCTCGGCTTCATGTTCCTGCCCAAGTACCGGGCGTGGGTGATCGGCGCCTCCCTGGCAGTATGCCTGGCCACCTGGTACGTGATCGAGAAGACGCGCCTGGGCGCCTACCTGCGGGCGGCCACGGAGAACCCGCGCCTCACCCAGGCCTTCGGCATCAACGTGCCGGTCATGGTGACCCTGACCTTCGGCTTCGGCGTGGCACTGGCCGGCTTTGCCGGCGTGCTGGCCGCGCCGGCGCTGCAGGTGAGCCCCCTGATGGGATCGAACATCATCATCGTCGTGTTCGCGGTGGTGGTCATCGGCGGCATGGGCTCGATCCTGGGCGCCATCGTCACCGGCCTGCTGCTGGGCCTGGTGGAGGGCCTGACCAAGGTGATCTACCCGGAAGCCTCGGCCACCGTCGTGTTCGTGATCATGGCCCTGGTGCTGCTCCTGCGCCCCGCCGGCCTGTTCGGCCGCGAAGCTTAAGGATTCAAGATGAAGACCCTTGCCTATATCGTGCTGGCCGCCGTCGCTCTGGCGGCGCCCCTGTTCGTCTACCCGGTGCTGATCATGAAGGTGCTGTGCTTCGCCCTGTTCGCCTGCGCCTTCAATCTGCTGCTGGGCTATACCGGGCTGCTGTCCTTCGGCCACGCCGCCTTCTTCGGCACCGCCGCCTATGTGGCGGGGCACACCATGAAGGTGTGGGGGCTGCCGCCGGAACTGGGCCTGCTCGCCGGCACCGCGGCCGCGGCCGCCCTGGGCTATGGCTTCGGCGCCCTGGCGATCCGCCGCTCGGGCATCTACTTCGCCATGGTCACCCTGGCGCTGGCCCAGATGATGTACTTCGTGTTCCTGCAGGCGCCCTTCACGGGCGGAGAGGACGGTCTGCAGGGCGTGCCGCGCGGCCGGCTGCTGGGGGTGATCGACCTCACCAGCGACCTCAACCTCTATTACGTGGTACTGGCCATCTTCCTCGCCGGCTTCGGGATGATCTACCGCACGGTCCATTCCCCCTTCGGCCAGATCCTCAAGGCGATCCGCGAGAACGAGGCGCGCGCCGTGTCCCTGGGCTACGACGTGGCCAAGTTCAAGCTGCTGGCCTTTGTCCTGTCGGCCGCACTGGCCGGCCTGGCCGGGGCCACCAAGACCCTGGTGTTCAAGTTCGCCACCCTGACCGACGCCCACTGGCACATGTCGGGGGAAGTGGTGCTGATGAACCTGCTGGGGGGCATGGGCACCGTGTTCGGACCCATCGTCGGGGCGGCCACCATCGTCACCCTGCAGAACAGCCTCGCCGACAAGGTGGGGTCGCTGGTGACCACCATCATGGGCGGGATCTTCATCGTGTGCGTGCTGGTGTTCCGGCGCGGCATCGTCGGCGAGGCGGCGCGCCTGTACCAGGAGATCGCCGGACGCCGGCCGCGCGGCGAGGCGCGCGCCGCCGCGGAAGGGGAAGCGGCGTGAAGACCTAGCTTCCGGCCGCCGCCCCGGATGGGGTACCATGGCGCGGGGACAACGATAAGGCTTCGCACACACAAGGGGAGGCTCGGCTCATGAACGTTGCGCAAGACAACGTCGATGCCCATTGCGCTGGCATCGAAATCCACGGGGCGACGGCAGGGGACGTCGAGGCGGCACGGGAGGCTTTCCAGGCTCAGCTGGCGGCGCTGGGTCTGGCAGGCTATACGACCACGAGCGAAGTGTCGGCTGGCCACGGCCGCGGCGTGCGCTTCCGCCTGCGCCGGGAGTTGGCCGAACAATGGGCGCCCCACTGGGACACGACCCGGTTGTGCCGCAAGCTGGGGCTCGACACCCGGGGCGACCCGGCGGACCTGGAACGGGAAATCCTGCTCGCCATGCTGCTGGCGCCGGTGCCCTTCGCCTTCCCCAGCCACGCCGAGCTGGCCTCGGCGGTGCGCATGCGCCGCTACATCGTCGAGGCGGCGCGCAAGACGGCCCTGTCCTTCCGCACCCACGAGGCGGAACGCCCCGAGGACTACTGGACCTATGCCGAGGGGCGCGGCTTCACCGTCCTGCCCGGCAAGTGCCTGGTCACGGCGCTGCAGAAAGCGACCCAGCCCGACGCCTCCGGCCGGCTCTATTCTTTCTCCTGCTACCGGGCCACGGAGTATGTCATCCTGCTGGGCATCGCCCAGGAAGCCATGACCTGCAACCCGGAGCTGTTCCACCGCCTGCAGCGGCAGGCGCAGACCCGGGCGATCATGTCGGGCCAGTTTCACGACGTGTTCCTGCGCGAGTACGGCTCCATGAGCGCGCCCCTGCCGCTCAAGTATTTCGTGCCCGGCGACCGCACCTGGTTCCGCAATCCCGACGACCATTCCTCGGACGTCACGGGCTACGAGGGCTCCTGGGTGTTCTACCTGGGTGACGGCCTGTTCTCCAACTTCTGGAAGCGCGACCGGCAATACACCCTCACCAGCAAGTGCCTGGAACTGTTCCACTGGCGCAATGCCACCTACCGCGACCAGGCCGGCGAATTGCAGATCGACGAGGCCGTCGTGGAGGAGCGCGTGCGGCAGTCCCTGAACGACCCGCAAGAAGTGGCGCGCATCCTCGGGATCATGCTGCGGTTGCGCGAGCCGAAGGGCGTCTATGTGGACGGCGGCTG
>JBMOQT010000239.1:0-4941 GCA_049320945.1 Pseudomonadota bacterium | reverse complement strand
CACCCTGGACGGGCGCATCGCGCGCCTGGCCGGCGGCATGCTGAACGATCCGCAGCGCATCGAGATCGCGCCGCCGCCCGCCCACGAGGCCCAGATCGAGCAGCGCCTGCTGGTGGCCGACGGCCTGACCCACAAGAACCAGTTGCTGGACCGCATCCTGCGCGAAACCGACCTGCGCCAGGCCATCGTGTTCACCGCCACCAAGCGCGACGCCGACGCCCTGGCCGGCGACCTGGAGCAGGTGGGCTTTGCCGCCGCGGCGCTCCACGGCGACATGAAGCAGAGCCAGCGCAACCGCACCCTGGAGCACCTGCGCCGCGGCCGCCTGCGCGTGCTGGTGGCCACCGACGTGGCGGCGCGAGGGCTGGACGTGCAGGGCATCAGCCACGTGATCAACTTCGACCTGCCCAAGTCGGTGGAGGATTACGTGCACCGCATCGGCCGCACCGGCCGCGCCGGCCAGACCGGCGTGGCCATCAGCCTGGTGGGACGCAACGACTACCACCAGGTCAAGGCCATCGAACGCTACACGCGCCAGTCGATCCCGGTGCACACGATCCCCGGGCTGGAGCCCAAGAGCGTCCTTGCGCGGCCTGCGCCGCGCAAGGCGGGGCAGGGCAAGGGCGGGCGCGATTGGCACAACAGCCGGCCGGCACCGCGGGTGCGGGCGCGCTGACCACAAGCGATACAATTTACCACCAAAACAGCCGTTGACTTGTATCAAGGGCTGACCCCGTCCGCCCAAGTAACTTCCCACCCTCGATCAAACCGTTTGCCAGGGTGGGGACATGTCTGCTGTAATGCCGGCGCCGGCTGCCAGCCGGGTTCTGTTTTCAGGTAACGAGGCGGTTGCCCGCGCCGTGTGGGAGTGCGGCGTCAAGGTGGCGGCCGCCTATCCCGGCACGCCGGCCACCGAGATGCTGGAAGTGGTCGCCACCTATCCGGACATCTATGCCGAGTGGTCGGTAAACGAAAAGGTGTCCCTGGAAGTGGCCCTGGGCGCTTCCATGGCCGGGTCGCGGGCCTTCTGCGCCATGAAGCATGTGGGCATGAACGTGGCCTCCGACTGCCTCATGACCATGACCCTCACCGGCGTGGTGGGCGGCCTGGTCATCGCCATCGCCGACGACGTGGGCATGTCCTCCTCCCAGAACGAACAGGATTCCCGCTTCTGGGGCCGCTTCGCCCATGTGCCGGTGCTGGAGCCGGCCGACTCCCAGGAAGCCTACGACATGGCACGCTACGCCTTCGATCTGTCGGAGGAGTACCAGGTGCCGGTGATCCTGCGCATGACCTCGCGCATCTGCCACGTGAAGGGCATGGTCACCGTGGGCGAACGCATCGAGCACCGGGCCGCAGGCTTCACCAAGGATGCGGCCCGCTGGGTCATGGTGCCGGGCCACGCCAGGCGGCGGCTGCCCCTCATGCACCAGCGGGAGCAGGCGCTGCGCCGCCTGTCGGAGGAGACGCCCCTCAACGTGCTGGAGCCGGGAGCCGATCGCCGCGTCGGCTTCATCACCTCCGGCCCCGCCTACATGCACGTGCGCGAGGCCTTCCCCGAGGCGCCGGTGCTGAAGCTGGGCCTGTCCCATCCCTGGCCCCTGGCCAAGGCTTACGAGCTGGAGGAGATGGTGGACGCGGTGGTGGTGGTGGAAGAGACCGAGCCCCTGCTGGAGACCGAGCTCAAGGCCGCCGGCATCGCCGCCATCGGCAAGACCTTCCTGCCGCGCATGGGCGAGCTGGCGCCGGAAGTGCTGGTCCCGGCCGTGGAGCGCCTGCTGAGGAAGGAGGGCGCGCCGGAACCGGAGCCCGCCGCCGCCCAGCCTGTCTTCCCGCGCCCGCCGACGCTATGCGCCTCCTGTCCCCACATGGGCGTGTATTACACCCTGTCCCAGCTGCGCAACCTGATCATCTCGGGCGATATCGGCTGCTACACCCTGGGTGCGGGTCACCCCTGGAATTCCCTCGACTCCTGCGTCTGCATGGGCGCCTCCATGGGCGTGGCCCTGGGGCTGGACAAGGGCCGGGGCGAGGCGGACAAGAACAAGCGGGTGGTGGCGGTGATCGGCGATTCCACCTTCATGCACATGGGCATGCAGGGGCTGCTCGACATCACCTACAACCGGGGCAACGTCACCATCCTGCTGCTGGACAACCGCGCCGTGGGCATGACCGGCGGCCAGAACAATCCCGCCAACGGCCGTGACATCCACGGGATGCCGGCGCCGCGCATCGACTTCCGCAAACTGTGCGAGGCCCTGGGCGTGAAGCCCGAGCGCATCCACGAGGTGGACCCCTACGAGCTGCCCACCCTGTTCAAGCTGCTGCGGGAAGAGACCAAGGTGGACGACGTGTCGGTGATCATCACCAACCGCCCCTGTGCCCTGGTGGAAGACTTCAAGCCCATGCAGCCCTACTTCGTGGACGAGGACAAGTGCACGGGCTGCGGCAACTGCGTCGAGATCGGCTGCCCGGCGATCCACGTCACGCGCCGCGACAAGGCGGTGAAGCCTTCGGGCAAGGTGGTGGATCTGGCTTTCACCCGCATCGACACCGCCGCCTGCACCGGCTGCGGCCTGTGCGTCCAGCCCTGTGCGCCGGAAGCCATCCAGCACGCCCGGCCGGGCCTGGTCTCCATCGTGAGGAAATCATGAGCAAGGACATCACCAACATCCTGGTCGTGGGCATCGGCGGCCAGGGCGTCATGACCGCCACCGAGATCCTGGCGGAGGCCGCCATCGCCATGGGCCACGACGTGAAGAAGACCGAGGTGGCCGGCATGTCCCAGCGGGGCGGCGTGGTCTCCTCCCACCTGCGCTTCGGCCCGCGCGTGCTCTCGCCCCAGATCGCCCCCGGCAGCGCCCACCTGCTGCTGGGCTTCGAGGCCGCCGAGGCCCTGCGCTGGGCCGGCCACCTGCGCCCCGACGGCCTGGTGCTCACCAACACGGCGCGCATCGTGCCGCCCATCGTGAACGCCGGCATTTTCGACTACCCGGAAGACCCCATCGGCCAGATCCGCGCCCTGGGCCTGGAGGTGCGCGCCTTCGACGCCATGTCCATCGCCCGCGAGCTGGGCGAGCTGCGCCTGGGCAACACCGTCATGCTGGGCGCCATCGCCGACCACCTGCCTTTCGCCCCGGAGGTGCTGCTGGAGAGCATCGTCAGGCGCTTCCAGGCGCGCAAGCCCCAGCTGGTGGAACTGAACCGCCGCGCCTTCGCCGCCGGCCGGGCGGCGGTGGCTGAGGCGACGGTGTAGTTTTCGCCAACACGGTTACCCAATATTTTTGGAATTTGTTGGGTAACCCTGGCCTGGCTACAATTACCCAATAAAACTCTACATTGTTGGGTAAATGCATGGCCGCGCGGTTGTTCCGCGAGCACGAGCTCGCCTTCCGTACCCAGTACGCCGAACTGAAGGAGCGCACGCTCGCTGCCGGCCGGCTGCTGCCGGGCACGCCCGGCACCTTGGCCCTGCGCACCGGCAGTGGCTACCCGTACTGGTACCGGGTCTACTACCCGGTGCCCGGCAAGCAGTCCGAAGAACTGGTGTGCAAAGAAGGCGACGAAGAGGCGCTGCAGGCCATGCGCGAGCGCATGGCGTTCAGCGAGTGGACTGCGTCCCAGGTATCGGCCTTGCGCAAGCTCGGCTTTCAGGTCGCCGACAAACTGGTGGCGCGGGTCTTGGTCGAGCTCCACAACTGCGGCGCATTCGCGGCGGGGCTGGTACTCGTGGGAACCCTGGGCTACATGGCCTGGCTCAACGAGCTGGGCGCGATCGCCGTCTCCGCCCGTACTCAGGACATCGATCTGGCGCGCCGCCAGCAACTCAAACTGGCGGCGCCCCTGTCCTTTCTCGCCGCGCTCCAGGCCACCGGGCTGCCGTTTGCAGCAGTGCCCGGCCTGCCGGCGACACGGCGCGCGACATCCGTGAAGCTGCCGGGCGTTCAGGGCCTGCGCGTCGACGTACTCGCTCCCGGGACGCGGCTGGGACAAACCATCCAGGTGCCCGAACTCGCCTGGGCGGCCCAGGGGGTGCCCTACTACGATTACCTGCTGGAGGCGGCCGAACCGGCGGCGATGCTGGCGGGAGGCCACTGCATTCCCGTGCGCCTGCCCCAGGCGGCCAGACTGGTATGGCACAAGCTCTATGCCAGCAGCAGGCGGAGAGGTTTCCCAGAGAAAGCGGCCAAGGATCAGCACCAGGCGCTGGTGCTCGCCGCCGTGCTGGCCGAAAGCGAGCCCGAAGCCCTGGATCGGGCCTTCAAGGAAGCGCCTCAGGCAATGACCGCGGTGATCAAGCCGCTGCACCGGTTGCTTGCAGGAAAGTTGGAGGCTCATCCTGCGCTGGCCGAAATACTCCAGGAGCACCTGGGCCCGCCCAGGCGGGGGAGGGGGTGAAGCCCGCCCCAAGATGGTAAAATGCCGCTTCCCCGCGGAGCCCCTGGCTCCGCATTCGTTTTCCGCGGCTCTCGATCATGACTGCACGCCTACTCGACGGAAACGCGCTGGCCGCCCGGCTGCGCGAAGAACTGCGCGTCCGCGCCGCCGAACTCGCCGCCGAGGGGCATCGGCCCGGGCTGGCGGTGATCCTCGTGGGCGAGGATCCGGCCTCCCAGGTCTATGTGCGCAACAAGATCAAGGCCTGCCATGCCGCCGGCATTCATTCGGAGGAATACCGCTACCCGGCCGACGTGGTGCCCCAGGAAGTGTTCGCCAAGATCGCCGCCCTCAACGCCGATCCCCGGATCCACGGCATCCTGGTGCAGCTGCCCCTGCCCAGGCAGTTCGACACGGAGGCGGTGCTGGAGGCCATCTCCCCCGAGAAGGACGTGGACGGCTTCCACGCCGAGAACGTGGGCGCGCTGATGCAGGGCCAGCCGCGCTTCATTCCCTGCACGCCCTACGGCGTGATGCAGATGTTGAAAAGCGAGAACGTGCCCT
>JBMOQT010000238.1:0-4948 GCA_049320945.1 Pseudomonadota bacterium | reverse complement strand
CCGGCGGCGCCCTTCAGGGGAACGCTGGCGGCGATGAGGGTCTGGGCCAGGTATTCGGCGTCCAGCTCCAGGGCCATCAGGCGCCGGCGCAGGTCCTCGGCGGCGGATGCCGGCACGCCCTCCCGGCGCAACTTCATGGCGCGCCGCACGCCGCGCAACGGTGCAGCTATCTGGGTCTGCCATTCGCCAACGGCTGCCATGGCGCGCCCGATGCGCGCCGCCTCCAGCGGCCGGCCCTCCTCGATGCCGGCCCAGCAGCAGAACAGCAGCAGGTTCACGTCCGCGCCCCAGCCGTCCTGCAGCGCCAGGCAGGCCTGCTCGACGCCCGGGTGGGGGTAGAAGGCGAGGGAGAAGCGCCAGAAAGGGAAATCCGGATGATCCATGGTAGCGGCGGGCCGGCAGACCCCTCAGGTCTGCAAAAAGAAACGCTCATCGCCGTCGAGCACCGCGCAGGTGAGGTGCCCGCTGGCGTAGGCGCCGGTATCGATGCCGATGCGATTATGCCTCACCTGGGGCAGGGCCGCGATGCAGTGGCCATGCACCACGACCACACCGTGGTCCGCGGGCGAGTCGGTGAATTCACCGCGTATCCACAGGCGGTCCTCATCGCTCTGCCGCTCCAGGGGCACGCCGGGGCGGATGCCGGCATGGACGAAGTAGTAGTCCCCTTCCCGGTGGTCCAGGCGCAGGCGGCGCAAGAACTCCAGGTGGCGCGCCGGTAGCGCCGCCGCCAGTTCTCGGCGCAGCTGCTCCATGCCGCCCTCGTCGCCCCGGGGTGCCACGCCGTAGGCCTGCAGGGCCTGGGCACCGCCGTAGTCCAGCCACAGGGTGCCGGCTGCCAGGTCGCCGTCGAGAAAGCGCAGCAGCAGGTCCTCGTGGTTGCCCTTCAGGGCGACCAGCTCGAATCCCGGCCATGCCGTCGCCATGACGCGCTCCACCACTGCGCGCGAGCCGGTGCCGCGGCTGATGTAGTCGCCCAGAAAGATCAGCAGCCGGCGCCGGGCGGGCCGCTGTCCGGCGTCGCGGCGCACGCCCTCCAGCAGGGCGGCGAGCAGGTCGTCGCGGCCGTGGATGTCGCCGATGGCGTAGATCACCGTGCCCTCGGGCGTGCGCGCCGGGGGTACTCCGGGGGGCGCGGGGCAGGCCAGGGAGCGCAGCCTCACGTGGCGACGCGCAGCGCCTCCTGCTGCGCCGCCTGGCGGCCGTGGCCGGTCCAGCGCCTGAACAGGTTGTGCTCGATGCCCACCTGGTCGAGAGCCTTGCCCACGCTCTGGTGGATGAGGTCCATGATGGTCTGGGGCGCGTGATAGAACGCCGGCATGGGCGGCAGGATGCAGGCGCCGTTGTCCGCGGCCCGCGCCATGAGGTCCAGGTGACCCTTGTGCAGCGGCGTCTCGCGCACCATGAGCACCACCTTGCGGCCCTCCTTGAGCTGCACGTCGGCGGCGCGCACCACCAGGTTGTAGTCGAAGGAATTGGCGATGGCTGACAGGGTCTTGATGGAACAGGGCGCCACGATCATGCCGCAAGTCTTGAAGCTGCCGCTGGCCACCGCCGCGCCCACGTCCTTGTTGCTATAGACCACGTCGGCCAGCGCCTTGACGTCGGACACGGTGTATTCGGTCTCGATGGCGAGGTTGGTGCCGGCCGACTCGCTCAGGATGAGATGGGCCGGGTGCCCCAGGTCCTTCAAGGCGCGCAGCAATTCCACGCCATAGATGACACCGGTGGCGCCGGTGATGGCGACGACAAGGGGCAGCTTCATGAATGTCTCCTCTTCTCCGGCGGTCCGCGCTTTACGCGGCCTCCCGGTTGACGTGGAAGCGCTTCGCCTTCATCTCGAAGCGCGGCAGCGCGTTGCGGGGCAGATGACGGACCCGCGGCCGGAAGGACAGCATGGCGTCCAGGCGCTCGGCGATGGCATGAATGACGTTGGGATCGGCGCCCTCGCACAGTTCGATCTCCACGTCCATCTCGTCCATCTGCCGCACCTTGTGCACCGTGATGCGGAACTCCTCGATCTCGGCGAATCTGCGCAGGATGTTCTCGACCCCGGCGGGGAACACGTTCACGCCGCGCACCGTCACCATGTCGTCGGCCCGCCCCAGGATGCCGCCCTCGAAGCGCAGCGACGTGCGGCCGCAGGCGCAGCGTTCGGTGGTGACGCGCACGATGTCGCCGGTGCGATAGCGCACGATGGGGAAGCCCCAGCGCCCCAGGTTGGTGATGACCAGTTCGCCGCGGCTGCCCTCGGCCACGGGCCGGCCGGTGGCCGGATCGAGAATCTCGGCGATGAATTCGCTTTCGATGAGATGAGTGCCGCCGGGCTGGGCCTCGCATTCGAAGGAATGGGCGCCCACTTCCGTGGCGCCGGCGTGGTCGAAGCACTTGGCGCGCCACAGCTCCTCGATGCGCGCCTTGGTCGCCGGCACGTTGGCGCCCGGCTCGCCGGCATTCACCGTGGCGCGCAGGGGAATGGAGGACAGGTCGAAGCCGGCCTCGCGCGCCACTTCCCCCAGGCGCAGGGCATAGGTGGGCGTGCAGCACAGCACCGTGGCGCCCACCTCGCGCATCAGCTCCAGGCGCTGCAGCGAGTCGCGGCCGCCGCCCGGGATCATCAGCGCGCCCAGCTGGCGCGCGCCTTCCGTTGCCGCCCAGAAGCCGACGAAAGGGCCGAAGGAAAAGGCCATGAACACCCGGTCCGCGGCGGTAACGCCGGCGCCGGCCAGCACGTGGCCCCAGCAGCGGCCCCACCACTGCCAGCCCGCCTCGGTGTCGGGCACCTTGAGGGGCACGCCGGTGGTGCCGGAGGTCTGGTGGAAGCGCACATACTGCTCGATGGGATAGGTGATGTTGTTGCCGAAGGGGCCGTGCTCGGCCTGGTCGGTCATCAGTTCATGCTTGGTGGTGAGCGGCAGGCGCGCCAGATCGTCGAGGCTGCGGATGTCTTCCGGTGCCACGCCGGCGGCCTGCCACTTCCGGGTATAGAAGCGGTTCTTCCCCCACAGCTCCCCCATCAGGGCTTGCAGTTTCTGCAGTTGCAGGGCCTGCAGCCGCTCCCGCGGCAGGGTCTCGGTGGCTTGATCGAAATAGGGCATGGTGCGTCTCTTCGGGTTCGAACAAATGCGTTTCAGGCTGCGCGCATCTCCGCGTAGACCGACTGCTCCATGCGGCTCATGGCGTCCCGGGTGTCCTCGGGCCACAGGTAGCGCAGGGGCGCGCTTTCCACGCCGGGCCAGGACTGGTCCTTGGCGCCGACCACCGCCATTTCGTAGACCAGCATGGGGGCGTCGCCCGCCGCCTCGAGCCGGTCCTTCAGCGGCCGGGCGGTGCCCTTCACCAGGAATTCCAGGCCGCCCGGGCCGATGATGTGCAGCGACGCCAGGCCGCTGCGGCGCAGGTTGGCCAGCCCGGAGCTGTCCGCATCCACGGCGAAGCGCACGCGCTTCGAGTCGAGGCCCACGGCCCAGGTGTACATGGAAGTGGCATAGCCGTCGGCGCCGGCGGTGAGCAGCAGGGCCGGCGCCCCCTGGGCCAGGTAGTGCGCCAGGGGCGGCGGCAGCTCGGGTGTGATGCGCGCGCTCATGGCCTTCAGCGGCAGCTGCCCACGCGCAGGCTGCGCTGGCTGCGGTTCATGCGCGGCGCCAGGGCCGCGCGCTCCTTGCGCCAGGGGGCGGTCAGCTCCCGGATCACGCCGTAGAACCAGTGGTCGGTGACGCTGCCGCCCTGGGGCGGCAGTTGCACGGGCAGCCGGCCGCGGCCGAACAGGCCGATGTCCGCCGCATCGTCGCCGGCCACCGGCTCGCCCGAGACGGCCCGCGCCCGGTAGGCGATCAGCACCACCGACACGTCGGGCTGGGAATAGACGCCCAGCAGCCCGTCCAGGGCGATCGTGAGCCCCGTCTCCTCGCGCACCTCGCGCACCACCGCTTCCGGCACCGATTCGCCCAGCTCCACATAGCCCGCCGGCGGCGCCCAGTAGCCCGCCAGGGGCGCCTTGCTGCGCCGGATCAGTACCAGCTGGCCGTCATGCTCGATGACCGCCAGCGCCACCGGTGCCGGGTTGTGGTAGGCGATGAAACCGCAGGCGGGGCAGCGCTCCCGTTCGCGTCCTTCGATGGCGGCGCGCTCCATGGGCGTGCCGCAGCGGTTGCAGAATTGCCTCATCGCTCTGTCTCCTGTTCCTCGTCGCGCGCCCTTTGCAGCAGCAGGCGCAGCTTCACCCGGTCGCCGTCGCCCACGCCCAGGGCCGCGCGCAACGCCACCGGCGACAGGATTTCCAGCTTGTCGGCCGGATAGCCGGGCACGTCGGGCAGCACCGCCACGCCGGGCACATAGCCGCCCACCACCACCGGGAAGCAGCGGGCGCCGCAGTAGCCCGGCTCGGGCGTGATGGCGATGCCCGACGCATAGCCCAGGGCGTGGTGCGCCCGGTCCCAGTCGACGCCCTCCATGCGCAGGTTGAAAGTGCCCGGGTGGGGCGTGAACGCCAGCTTGCGCCGGAATTCCGCCAGCACCCATGCCAGACGGGTGAAGCGCGCGCCCTCGCCCAGGCCCGAGCTCACCTCGCCGACCAGATCGAACGCGTCTTCCGCCCGGTGCCACATAAGCCCTCCTATCCCCGCAGCCGCGCCAGCACCGCCTGCGCGCGGGCCACGGCCGCCTCGGGGATCGCCACCTTGTCGAACGCCGGTCCCTCGCCGCGCGTGGCGGCGAAACCGATCTTGGCGCTGCCCTGGGCGCTGGCGGAAGGGTCGATGACATAGCCCTCGGTGCCGCCGATGACGATGGTGTCGCGCTCCGGCTGGTAGCGCGTCGCCAGGGCCCAGGACACTTCGCGCGGGTCGCGGATGTCCACGTCGTCGTCCACCACCGTCACCGACTTCAGGCGCCGGTCCAGGTTGAGTGCCAGGTGGATGAGGCGCCGCACTTCATGGCGCGGGCAGCC
>JBMOQT010000237.1:0-4951 GCA_049320945.1 Pseudomonadota bacterium | reverse complement strand
GAGATGGTGATCAAGACCGCCCAGATGGGCATCCCCTTCCTGGTGTCCCGCTCCGGCCTCACCCAGATGGGCTACGACATCGCGCGCAAGGTGGGCATCACCATGCTGGGCCGCTGCACCGGCAAGCATTTCCTGTTATTCACCGGCGCCCACCGCTTCGTGCCGAGCCGGGATGCGGTGACGCCATGAGGCAGCCGATCACCGGCCTGGTGCTGGCGGGCGGCCTGGGCCGGCGCATGGGCGGCGTGGACAAGGGGCTGCGCCCCTTTCGCGGCAAGCCCATGGTGGCCTGGGCGCTGGAGCGCCTGCGACCCCAGGTGGACACCATCCTCATCAACGCCAACCAGAACCTGGAGGCCTACCAGGCTTTCGGCCACCCGGTGATCAGCGACCGCATCGGCGGTTTCGCCGGGCCCCTGGCGGGTCTGCACGCCGGGCTGCTGGCGGCCACCACACCGCTGTTGGTGACGGTGCCCTGCGATTCCCCCTTTCTGCCCGCCGACCTGGTAGCGCGCCTGGCCGCCGCGCGCGCCGCGCAGGACGCGGATCTGGCCGTGGCGCGCACCGGAGACCAGCCGCACCCGGTGTTCTCCCTGGTGCGGCGGGAGGTCCTGGACAGCCTGAGCCGCTTTTTGGAAGGGGGCGGCCGTAAAATCGACGCCTGGTACAGCGCCTTGCGCGTCGTCGAGGTGGCCTTCGACGACGAGGCAGAGGCCTTCGCCAACATCAACACGCCCCAGGAACTGAACCTGCTCGAATCTGGAGACCAACTGCCGTGAGTTCAATTCTGCGCGCCCTGTCCTGCGCCGACGACTACGATCCCGAATCCCTGCCGGTGGCGCGCGCCCAGGAGATCATCCGCGATCTGGTCGCTCCCGTGCCCGGCGCCGAGCGCCTGTTCATCCGCAACGCCCTGGGCCGCGTGCTGGCCCAGGACGTCATCTCGCCCATCGACGTGCCCGGCCACGACAACTCCGCCATGGACGGCTATGCAGTGCGCTTCGCCGATCTCGATCCTGCGGGCGAGACGCGCCTGCGCCTGGCGGGCACGGCGCTGGCCGGCCGCGCCTTCGCCGGCAGCCTGGGCGCGGGAGAGTGCGTGCGCATCATGACCGGCGCGGTGGTGCCCGCCGGCGCCGATACCATCGTCATCCAGGAGGTGGTGCGCGAAGAGGACGGCCTGGTGGTCGTCCCGCCCGGACAGAAGCAGGGGCAGAACCTGCGCCGCGCCGGCGAGGACCTGCGCGCCGGCCACCCGGCGCTCAAGGCCGGCAAGCTGATCCGTCCGGCCGAGCTGGGCCTGCTCGCCTCCCTGGGCGTGGCCGAGGCGCCGGTCAGGCGCCGCGTGCGCGTGGCGGTGTTCTCCACCGGCGACGAGTTGTGCTCCATCGGCACTCCCATCCGCCCCGGCGAGGTCTATGACAGCAACCGCTACACCCTGTTCGGCATGCTCACGCGCCTGGGCTGCGAGGTGGTGGACCTGGGCGTGGTGCATGACAATCCCGACGCGCTGGAGAGCGCCTTCCGGGAGGCCGCCAGCCATGCCGATGCCATTGTCACGAGCGGCGGCGTATCCGTGGGCGAGGCGGATTTCGTGCGCGAGCTGATGAGCCGACTGGGCGAGGTGGTGTTCTGGAAGATCGCCATGCGCCCCGGCCGTCCCATGGCCTTCGGCAAGATCGGCGACGCCTACCTGTTCGGCCTGCCGGGCAACCCGGTGGCGGTGATGGTGACCTTCTACCAGTTCGTGCGCGATGCCTTGCTCAAGCTCATGGGCGTCGACCCGGTCGAGCCTCTGCCCCTGTTCCGCGTGCCCTGCACCGGCGCCCTCAAGAAACGCCCGGGGCGCACCGAGTTCCAGCGCGGCGTGCTCTACCGGGAGGCGGGTGAATGGCGCGTGCGCCCCACCGGCGTCCAAGGATCGGGCATTCTGAGTTCCATGTCCCATGCCAACTGCTTCATCGTGCTGGAGCACGAACAGGGCAACGTCGAACCCGGCGAGCCGGTGTGGGTTCAGCCCATGGAAGGGCTGATCTAGCATGGCCGGGGAGACGCCGGCCGAGGGCGACGACTCCTATCTCACGGTCAAGCAGGCCGCCCGCTACCTGCATCTCAACGAGAAGAAAATCTACGCCCTGGTCCAGGAGGGCCGCATTCCCGCCACCCGCGCCACGGGCAAGTGGCTGTTCCCGCGTCGCCTGGTGGACGAGTGGCTGCTGGAAACTGCCCACGGCGGGGCGCTCGCCGACCGGCTGATCGTTGCCGGCAGCGACGATCCCCTGCTCGCCTATGCCATTTCGCATCTGGCGACCGAGACCGCCGACGGCGGGCCGGTGGCCTACTGCCCCAGCGGCACGCGCGCCGGGCTGCGCATGCTGTCCCTGCGCCAGGCGGCGGTGGCGGCGATCCACTGGGGTACCGCCGAGGAGGCCCAGGTGCAGCACGGGCGGCTGGCGGCGGAATATGCCGGCCACGAGCAATGGGTGCTGGTGCGCATGGCGCGCCGGGAGCAGGGCGTGATGCTGCGCCCCGGCCTCGCGCCGAATGCGGGTAACCTGGCGGACCCGACCCTGCGCTGGCTGGCGCGACAGGCGGGCGCCGGCTCCCAGCGCTTCCTGGAGACGGCGGCGGCCCAGGCGGGCATCCCGGTGGAGCGCCTGCGCATCGTGCAGCGCGCCCACAGCGAGCGCGAGACGGCCTTCCTGCTGCGCCAGGGACTGGCCGACTGTGCGCCGGGAGTGCGCGCCGCGGCCGGGGAATTCGGGCTGGACTTCGTGCCCCTGGGCTGGGAAGACTTCGACTTCGTGCTGCCGCGCGCCATTTACTTCCGGCACCTGTTCCAGCGCCTGCTGGAGATCCTGCGCAGCGAGCCGCTGGCGCAGCTGGCGCAACGGCTGGGGGGCTACGACCTGACGGCCCTGGGACGCGTGCGCGCCTAGCTACTCCTGGGACTGCCGGTAGCCCACCTGGGGCAGGGCATCGTCCAGCTCGACGCCTTCGATGCGCTGGAACTGGCCGGTGATCTTGCGGCTGCTGATCTGCACGTCCTGGACGTCGTCGTGGGCTTGCTTGATGTGGGTGGCGAGCTTCTGCATGCGCTCGTCGAAGCGCGCGAAATCCTTGGACAGCTTGCCCAGGGCGTCCTTGATGACGTGGATCTGGCGCCGCGTCTCCACGTCCTTGAGCACGGCGCGGGCGGTGTTGAGCACGGCCATCAGGGTGGTGGGCGAGACGATCCATACCCGCTTGTGCTGGGCGTAGCTCACCACCTCGCCGTGATAGGCGTGGATCTCGGCGAACACCGCCTCGGCCGGCACGAACATCACGGCCCCGTCGGAGGTCACGTTGGCGATGATGTACTTGGAGGCGATGGCGTCGATGTGCTTCTTCAGATCAGTGCGGAAGGCGGACTGGGCCTGGCGCCGTTCCAGCTCGGAGGCTTGCGCATCGAACATGCGGTGGTAATTCTCCAGGGGGAACTTGGAATCCACCGCCACCATGCCGGTGGGCTCGGGCAGATGCAGCACGCAGTCCGCCCGGAAGTTGTTGGGCAGGGTGTATTGGAACTCGAAGCTGCCCGGCGGCAGCACGTTGCGCACCAGGGCCTCCAGCTGCACCTCGCCGAAGGCGCCCCGGGAGCGCTTGTCGCCCAGCAGCTCCTGCAGGCTCACCACGTTACTGGTGAGGCCGTCGATCTTCTTCTGGGCCTCGTCTATGGTCGCCAGGCGCGCCATGACGCTAACGAAGGTCTCGTTGGTCTTCCTGAAGCCTTCGTCCAGGCGCTCGTTCACCTTGCCGCTGATGGCCTCCAACCGCTCGTTGACGCTGCGCGTGAGCTGATCCATGGCCGCAGCGAGCTGGCTGCTGGCCGCCGCCAGACCGCTCTGCAGCAGTTCCCGGTCGGCGCGCGCCTGCTCGGCCAGGGTCTTGAGGGTTTGCTCCAGCATCTCGGCTCGCTGCCGGTCCAGCTTGCCCTGCAGCGCCAGATTGAGCCCGTTGAGAGTGTCGCGCGCCTCCTTGAGCTCGGCTGCCACGATCGTCCGCAGCCGGTCGGCGGTGTCGGCGCCGCTGGCGATGACCCGGTCGCCCTGGCGCGCCAGGCCCTCGTGCAGGTCGCCAAGAAAGGCGCGATGCTGTTCGCCCAGGCGCGTCTCCAGCGCGGACGGCAACTCCCGCGACGCCTTGATCAGGGCGCCCAGGCGCCAGGCGACAAACACCAGGAGCGCGCCCAGCGCCAGGACAGCTGCAACTAGCCAGGATTCCGTCATGATTTCCTCTTGGGCGGGGGAGTATAGCAGCGGCGCGCCGGTCACAGGGCGCGCAGGCTCTGGAGCGCCGGCAGGCGCAGGGTGCGCGCCGTGCCCGCCAGTCCCGCCAGCGTCACCCCCAGAACGCCCGCGATGAGACCCGCCACCACCGCAGTGATGCTCGGCGCATAGGGCAGCTGGAACACGAAGCGGCCGATGATGTAGCTGATGGCGCTGGCGCCCAGCCCGGCGAGCAGCCCGGCGATGGCGCCCAGGGCGCAGAACTCGGCGGCCAGCGCTGCGCGCAGCTGGCCGTTGCGCGCGCCCAGGGTGCGCATCACCGCCAGCTCGAACTGGCGCTCGTCGTGGGTGGCCTCAATGGCGGCGTAGAGCACCACCAACCCGGCCAGCAGGGCGAACACGAACACGAACTGCACCGCCCGCGTGAGCTGGTCCATGACGCTCTGGAACTGGCGGATGAGGGCGGCGGCGTCGATCACCGTCAGGTTGGGAAAGGCGGCGATCAGCTCGTTGATGAATCCTGCCCGGTCGCCGGGCAGGTGGAAGGCCGTGATGAAATTGGTCGGGTAGTCGTCCAGCACGCCGGGCGGGGCGATGACGAAGAAGTTTACCCGCATGGAGTCCCAGTCCAGCTGGCGCAGGCTGGTGATCGGCGCCGCCAGCCGCTGGCCGGCGATTTCGTA
>JBMOQT010000236.1:0-4959 GCA_049320945.1 Pseudomonadota bacterium | reverse complement strand
TGCACCTGCAGGCCCAGGGCCTGGACAGTCGGGGGGGCGGGCGGGCCCCCCCCCCCGGCGGTTGGTCGAGCGAGAACAAGCGAGCCTCGGCGCAGACATCGAGGCCGCACGTAGAGGCGTCTCTTAGCCCAATCGGAGAGGAGTTTTCTTGAGTTCCCTGGTCCGCCTCATCGAGCGGATAGTCGGCGGCGCCGGCATATTCGCTGCGATGCTTCTTGTGCCGCTGGTCTTCGCGACCTGCTACGAGGTTTTCTCCCGCTACGTCATGGGTGAGCCGACCGCCTGGTCCTACGAGATCGGCTACGTCCTGACCGGTTCGCACTTTCTGCTGGCGCTCGCCTACACCCTGAGAGCCGGCGAGCATATCCGAATCGACATCTTCAGCGGCAAGTTCTCGCGCCGGACCCGTGCCGTGATCGACGCCGCCGCGTACTGCGTCGTCGTGCCGCTGCTGATCTGGGTTGCGGTCGCCCTGCTGGAGTACATGGTAACGGGTTACCTGCGCAACGAACGTAGCGGGCAGTCGGCGCTGAACATGCCCGTGTGGCTGTTCAGGACGGTGTACTTCCTGAGCCTCGCGCTGTTCGCGATGCAGGCCTGTGCGGAGCTGCTGAAGTCGGTCGCCCGGATCCGCGGCGAGGCGACGGGAGGCTGACCGTGACCTGGCTTCCGTTTTTCATGCTTCCGGTGGCCTTCATCCTGATGTTCCTCGGCATCCAGGTCGCGTTCTCGATGATGATCACGGCCGTCCTGTTCGGAATTGCCACCTTCAGTACCAATGTCGTCCACCAGTTCGTGGAGAAGATCGACGATCTGGCTTCGAACTTCGTCTTCGCGGCGATCCCGCTGTTCGTCTTCATGGGAGCCGTCCTGGAGAAGTCCGGTATCGCCGACAGGCTGTTCGAGGCCATCCACATCTGGACGCGGCGCCTCCCCGGCGGCCTCGCGCTCGCGACGGTCATCATGTGCATCATCTTCGCAGCGTCCAGCGGGGTCATCGGCGCCACCGAGTCGGTGGTCGGGCTGCTGACCATCCCCGTCATGCTTCGCTATGGCTACGACCGGGGACTCATCAGCGGCACGATTTGCGCCGGAGGTTCTCTCGGGACGATCATCCCGCCGTCGGTCGTGGTGGTGGTAATGGGGCCCCTGGCCGACGTCTCGGTCGGCGATCTGATGTACGGCATGGTCTTCCCCGGCCTGATCATGGCCGGCCTCTACATCGCGTACCTCTTCACCTTGTGCGTGTTCCGCCCTTCGGCGGGCCCCCGAATCCCGCCCGAGGCCGGCGACCCGGAATTTGGCGAGAAGGTGTGGATTACGGTGCGAAACCTGATGCCACCGGCCTTCATGATCTTCGCCGTGCTGGGATCCATACTGCTGGGCCTGGCTTCGCCGACCGAGGCCGCCGCCATCGGTGCCATCTGTTCGGTCGGGCTCTCGATGCTCTACCGGCAGTTCTCGCTGGCAACTCTCTACGAGGCGCTCGTGAAGACGGTAAGGATCACGGCCATGATCATGGCAGTCCTGCTGGCCGGGACGCTGTTCACCGGGGTCTTCATCGGCGGTGGCGGCATCAACACGGCCAACGAACTGATCTCGGCCCTGCAGCTCTCGCCCTGGACGCTGCTCGCCCTGATGATGCTGATCATCTTCATCGCCGGCTTCTTTCTCGACTGGATCTCGATCGTCCTGATCTTCGTGCCGATCTTCTCGCCCCTGGCGAAGGCCGCCGGCTTCGACCCGGTCTGGTTCTGCATCCTGTTCCTGATCATGATCCAGACGAGCTACCTCACCCCGCCGATGGCCCCGGCGATCTTCTACCTGCGCGCCGTCGCGCCGCCCGACATAACCATCCGCCACATGTATCGCGGCGTCGTCCCGTTCATTGCGCTGCAGACGCTGACCCTGGTCATCACGATCATCTGGCCGCAACTGGTCACATGGCTGCCCAGCGTCATGCTGCAGTTCAGATGAGGGCGACCAACCATTCCAGGAGGAGGCATGCCATGACACCCGAACAGATACTCGCAGTTCCGCCCAAGCTGCTGACCCAGGCGCAGCGGGAGTTCTACTTCCGCGAGGGCTACCTGTTGCTGGAGAAAGTGATCGACGACCGCTGGCTGGGCAAGCTCAGGGCGGCGACCGACGAGCTGGTCGAACGCAGCCGCTCGGTCACTCGCTCGGACAAGATCTTCGATCTGGAGCCGGGTCACCGCCCCGAGGCACCGCGCCTGCGCCGCGTCTCGAATCCGATCGAGCAGCATCCGGTCTTCTGGGAATACCTGACCGGATCGATCATGCCCGACATCGTGGCCGATCTCGTCGGCCCGGACGTGAAGTTCCATCATTCCAAGCTGAACTTCAAATGGGCTTCGGGCGGCGAGGAAGTAAAGTGGCACTATGACATCGGCTTCTGGCCGCACACGAACTATTCGCCGCTCACTGTGGGCACCTACCTGTACGACTGCGGCATGGACCAGGGACCGCTCGCCGTGCTGCCGCGCAGCCACGAATTCGAACCCTTGCACTCTCAATACGGCAGCGACGGCGAGTGGGTCGGCTGCCTGTCCGAGGAGGATCTGTCGCGTCTCGACCTGTCGAATACCCGCTACCTGACGGGGCCCGCGGGATCGCTGACGATCCACAATTGCCGGACGCTGCATTCCTCGCCGCGCAACTTCTCGGACCTGGGGCGGCCGCTGCTGCTCAACACGTTGTCTTCTGCCGACGCCTTCCCTTATACGGCGAACCCCATTCGTTCGAGATTCGACCAGTCGATCATTCGCGGGCGGCCCGCCAAGCTGGCGCATCATGATCCGCGGCCCTGCCCGCTGCCGCCCGATTGGTCGGGCGGGTATACCTCGATCTTCGCCCTCCAGCAGAAGGACGCGGCGCAGACCGCCATGTAGGGGGCCGTCACCATGAGCGAAGGGCAAACGATCAGTGTCCAGAACCGACCGCTGGAAGTCCGGGTGCAGGGCCGGGGACCGGCTATCGTTCTGCTTCATGGGATTCAGGGCACTGCCGATTCCTGGGCGCCGGTCGCCGACGCCTTGAAGGAAAGGTTTCGGGTGATCACGCCCAATCTGCGCGGGCGCGGCGACTCCTATTCGCCCGAAGACGTGGGCGCCTATGACCTGGCCACCTTCGCGGACGATCTGTATGCCGTGATCAGGTGGGCCGGCGAGCCCGTGCTTCTCTGTGGCTGGAGCATGGGCGTGCTGGTCAGTCTCAAGTTCGTCCAGATGTTCGGAACCGGGCGCCTGCAGGGGCTGGTGCTGATCAGCGGAACGGCGGCGCCTCGTGGCGAGGCGCGCTGGTTCGCTGCGGCAACCGTGCCCGGGCTGGTCGACGAGGCGGCGGACAGGGCCCGGCGTCTGGGCCTGACACGCTGCGCCTTGCCGCAAGCCGTGGCGGGAAGCTGGCGCTGCGTCCGGGAGCAGGACTTCCGCGGGCTGCTGCCTGAAGTGGGCTTGCCGGCACTCGTCGTGCATGGAACCGAGGATGACCAGTGTCCGCTTTCCCATGGCGAGGAACTCGCCAGCCGGATTCCCGGTGCGCAAGGCATCTGGCTCCCGGGCTTGGGCCACAACCTGATGCGCGAGGCGCCGGGGCAGATCGCAGATGCCATCGCCGAATTCGGCTGTCGCCGATGCGGCCTGAAGGCCGAGCTACACCGAATCGCCTATCAGGATGAACCGTAGCTCGGGCTTCAGCCCGAGCTGCGTGGTCAAATCGTCGCCCCCACCGGCGCGCCCAGCGCCCGCTCCACCGCCTTGAGCAGGCATTTGCTGCTGGTGGTGGCGCCGGTGATGGCGTCCACCGCCGGGCTCTGGGCGTCGAGGATGCGCCCCACCAGGCGCTCCGCCAGGTTGGCGTAGAAGCTGTCGGGCCGCTCCAGCACGCGCAGGGCGCGCAGCTCGCCGCCCTCGATATCCACCTCCACCCGGTAGCGGGCGCCGCCGCAACGGGCTTCGCCCTGGTAGCTGCCGTCGGCCAGCAGGCTGGTGTCCTGGTCCACGATGTCCACCGTGCGCAACTCCTGCAGGTGAAGCTGCCAGCCATAGAGGGCGGCCGCGACCGCCACCAGGGCCAGGGCCGCGGCCGCGCGCAGGCGGCGCGAGGCGAGCGCCAGCGGCCGGCGGTGCTGTCCGCCCGGCTTGAACACCGACAGCGCCATCGCGCCCAGAAGCACCGCCGCGACGAGGCTCAGATACAGGGCGGCCAGGACGGTCAGGTGCAGGTAGTCGCGCGCATCCTGCGTCTGCCCGGCGTCGCCCAGGGCCGCCATGCCGTTGATTGCCGGCACCAGCCACAGGGGCGTGGCGAGGCCCAGGGCCAGGGACAGCAGCCACTTGAGGGTCACCCAGCGCCAGCGCCACAGGCCCCAGTCGGTGAGCAGGGAATAGGTCGCGCCGGTGAGCAGCAGGCCGGCGAAGCCCCAGGTGGCGGCGCTCTCGAACAGGCGGAACACCGCCAGGTCCAGGAGGAACAGATCCTCGTCGGCGGCGAACTCGCTCTTGAGCAGGATCAGCAGCAGCATGCACGCCACCGCCCCCAGGGTCACGGCGGCGGCGGCGACATGGGCCAGCTTGAGCAGCTGCCGCCAGCGGCCGGGCGGCGCTGGCGGCCCGGGGGCTCTGTCCTCTCCCCCGGCCCCTCTCCCGCCCGCGGGAGAGGGGAGCATCGTGCTCCCCTGCGGGGAGGTTTCCGGATGGGACGGCATGGACCGGCTCAGCGCACCGTGTGCGCGTCCTGGCCGAACAGGATGGCCTTGGCCTCCTCGCTCACCACCGGCGTGTCGTTGATCTCCTTGCCGCGGGCATAGGCGCGCACCGTGGCGGGGCGGGCGGCGATGGTCTCGAACCAGCGCCGGAGATGGGGGAAGTCCTCCAGCTTCTGGCCCTGGCGCTGGTAGGGCACGATCCAGGGATAGCAGGCCATGTCGGCGATAGA
>JBMOQT010000235.1:0-5015 GCA_049320945.1 Pseudomonadota bacterium | reverse complement strand
ACCATCGCGACCATGGTGCCGCGCGCCGCCTTCACCTGGGTGACGCGCCGCCTCAAGGGCGAGGTGGGCATTCCCCTCATCACCACCAACCGCATCAACACTCCCGAGGTGGCCGAAGAAGTGCTGGCCCGCGGCGACGCCGACATGGTGTCCATGGCCCGGCCCCTGCTCGCCGACGCCGAGTTCGTGAACAAGGCGGCGGCCGGGCGCGCCGACGAGATCAACACCTGCATCGCCTGCAACCAGGCCTGCCTGGACCACATTTTCGACCGCAAGATCGCTTCCTGCCTGGTCAACCCGCGCGCCTGCCACGAGACCAAACTGGTCATCGGCCGCGCGCCGGCGCGCAAGAAGATCGCCGTGGTGGGCGCCGGGCCGGCGGGCCTGGCCTGTGCCACCACTGCCGCAGAGCGCGGCCATGACGTCACCCTATTCGAGGCGGCGCCCGACATCGGCGGCCAGTTCAACATCGCCAAGAAGATCCCCGGCAAGGAGGAATTCGGCGAGACCATCCGCTACTTCCGACGGCGCATCGAGCGCACCGGCGTCAAGCTGCAGCTGGGGCGCAAGGTGAGCGCCCAGGAGCTGGCGGCGGGCGGCTACGACCAGGTGGTGCTGGCCACGGGCATCACGCCGCGCACCCCGGCCATCCCCGGCATCGACCATCCCAAGGTGCTGAGCTACTTGGACGTGCTGCGCGACGACAAGCCCGTGGGGCGGCGCGTGGCCATCGTCGGCGCCGGCGGCATCGGCTTCGACGCGGCGGAGTTCCTCAGCCACAACGGCGGCGACGCCGGCGACGTGCGCCACTTCCAGCAGGAATGGGGCATCGATCCCGAATACACCGGGCGCGGCGGCCTGGTCCGCCCCCTGGAGCCGCGCTCGCGCCGGGAGATCTACCTGCTCCAGCGCAAGACCAGCAAGGTGGGCGACGGCCTGGCCAAGACCACCGGCTGGATCCGCCGCACCCTGCTCAAGCGCCGCGGCGTGCATATGCTGGCGGGCGTGAGCTACGAGAGAATCGACGACGCCGGCCTGCACATCCGCCTGGGCGACGAGACGCGCGTGCTGGACGTGGACCACGTGGTGATCTGCGCCGGCCAGGAGCCCCAGCGGGAACTGCAGACCGAGCTGGAGCGGGCGGGCGTGAACGTGGCACTGATCGGCGGCGCCGATGTGGCCGCCGAGCTGGACGCCAAGCGCGCCATCGACCAGGGCACGCGCCTGGCGGCGGCGTTGTAGGCCGGGCTTCAGCCCGACAGCGACGTTAGAGTCGGGCTGAGGCCCGGCCTACTTCAAGCCCTCGGCCGCCAAAGTCTCCTGCACCGCCGGCCGCGCGCCGACACGCTTCATATAGGCCAGCAGGCCGGGCTTGTCCGACAGGTCCACCTTCACCAGGCGGGTCCAGTTGAGGATGGTGTACAGATAGGCGTCGGCGACGGTGAAGCCGTCCATGAGGTAGTCGCGGCCTTCCAGCTCTTGGGCTACGTAAGCCAGGCGGCGGCCGGCCAGGCTGCGCACCTGCTCCTGCCATTCCATCGGCATGGCCGGGTTGTACAGGGAGCCGACCACCTTGTGCACCTCGGTGGCGATGAAATTGAGCCACTCCTGCAGACGGTAGCGCTCCAGGGTGCCGGCGGGCGGCGCCAGCTTCTTGTCGGGCACCCGGTCCGCCACGTACTGGAGGATCACCGCTCCTTCCGTCAGCACCTGGCCGTCGTCCAGCAGCAGCACCGGCACGTAGCCGTTGGGATTGAGGCTGCGGAAATCGCCGCCGTCCGCCATCTTCTTGGTCTTCAGGTCCACCCTCTCCAGCTGGAAGGGCAGGCCCGCTTCGCGCAGCGCAATGTGGGCCGCCATGGAGCAGGCGCCGGGGCTGTAGAACAGTTTCACCATCGATCTCCTCGGGTTGTAGCGGACGGAAGACGACTACTGTCCCCCGTCCGGGTTCATGGGGAAAACGAGACAGGTGGTGGTGCCGTGGGCGTACAGCTTGCCCTGGGCGTCCACCAGCCGGCCCTCCGCCGTGGCCACTCGGCGGCCCGGCTGGATGATCCGGCCCTCGGCGCGCACCGGGCCGGTGGCGTCGGTGAGGGCGCGCACGTAGTTGATCTTGATCTCCAGCGTGGTGTAGCCCATGCCTGCGGGCAGGGTGGAGTGCACGGCGCAACCCATGCAGGAATCCAGCAGGGTGGCGTGGTAGCCGCCGTGCACCGAGCCGATGGGGTTGTAGTGATCGCGCCGCGGCGTGCCCTGGAACACCGCCCGGCCCGCCTCCACCTCCACCAGCCGGAAACCCAGCAACGCGGCCATGGGCGCAGCAGGATACTCGCCGCGCGCGACACCCTGCAGCAGCTCCAGCCCGCTCATGCCCGCCCGCTCTGCGGCAGAGACGACGCCCGGCGCCGATGTGCGCTGGCCGACGGCAGCGGTTTCTTCCGATTCGGCTCTCTTCATCGATTCATCCTTTCTTGAGAAAAGCGATCACTTCCTCCACCACCGCCGGCTCGCGCAGGATGCGCCGATGCCCCAGGCCGGTGGTGGCAAGCAGGCGCGCGCCCGGCCAGCTGGCGGCGTAGCGCTCGCCGGCGCGCAGCGGCACCTCGCGGTCGTCCCGGTCGTGCACGATCAGGGCCGGCGTGTTCAGCCGGGCCGCCACCTGCTCGATCTCGAAGTCCTGCCAGTGCACGCCGTAGCGGCTCTCGATGCGCTGCTGCATGAGGCGGCGCACGTGCTCGGGAATGCGCAGCAGGCGCGCGAAGCTGTGCGAGGCCTCGACCATGCTCGCCGGCGGCGCGATCAGCACCACGCGTTCCACGGCCACGCCGCAGCCCAGCACGTAGCTGGTCACCGCGCCGCCGAAGGAATGGGCGATCACCCCCGCCAGCGGGCCGAAGCGACGCGCCAGGGTCTCCACGGCGTAGGCAAAGTGCACGAAGGTGGTCTCGCCGTGGCCGCTCATGCCGTGGCCGGGCGCATCGAAGGCCACCACGCTGTAGCCCGCCGCCAGCAGCGGCCGCACGAAGGCGCGCATCTGGGCGCCGCGCCCGCCCCAGCCGTGCACCAGCAGCACCGCCGGCGCCGCGGCATCGCCCCAGCGCCACACCGCCAGGCGCCGCGTCGGGAAGGGCACCACCATGAACTCGGCCTCGCGCAGCAGCGCCAGCTCCTCGGCGCTGTAGGGATGGCGCGGCGGCGTCAGGAACAGCCTGTAGGCGCGCCGGCTGGCGATGCGCGGCGACAGGGAGCCCAGTACGCGAAACGCCAGGCGATGGCGCATGAGCACCAGAAGCGAACGAACGGACGTGCTAAATTTTGGAGAAAAAAAGGGCGGGGCAAGACGCAATTCCATGACACTACTCCTTTCTGCGCCGGGGCCGCTCCGGCGCGTGATCCTGCACCAGGCGTTCGAACGCCTGGACGGCGCGCGCAGCGGCGTCCCGGTCCTTCAGCAGGCGGCTGCCCTGGTGGGCCGCCATGGCGATGCCCACCAGCTCGAACACGAACTGCTCCACGTCGGTATCGGGCCGCAGCTGGCCTTCCTCCACCGCCTGGCGCACCGCCCGCGCCAGGGTGCCGCGCCAGGCCATCTGCGCCTCGGCCACGGCGTCGCGCACCGGGCCCGGCTGGTCGTCGAACTCGGTGGAGGCGGCGATCAGCAGGCAACCCCCCGGCATCTGCGCGCCCAGGGTCCACCCCAGCCAGTTGCGCAGCATGGCGCGCAGCCGCGGCAGCCCGCGCGGCTCCTTGAGCGCCGGCCGCACCACCCGGTCGGCGAAGCGGTCCTGGGTCAGCGCCATGACCGCCAGCTGCATGTCCTCCTTGGAGCCGAAATGGGCGAACAGCCCGCTCTTGGACATGCCGGTACGCTCGGCCAGCCCGCCGATGCTCAGCCCGCCCAGCCCGATCTGGCTGGCCATGGCCATGGCCTCTTCGAGGATGGCCTGCCGCGTCTGTTCGCCTTTGCCCATGGCTTATTAATAGTACGAACGTTCGTTTCTGTCAACGCATCCACGCATTAAATGCGGCCCATGCAACTTGGATAAGGAGCCGTTTCCCCGGGAACGATGGGGCACAGTTTGATCGGCGCCAGTCCCTTCAATCGCTCCAACCATTTGGCCTCGTCGAACTTGATCGGGGTCTTGGACGCATCGCCCCTCTCCGCCCATTGAATGGTGTAGTAGTCGTTTTCCCCCTTGATGACGATCAGCAACAGGGATTCGCTATACGGCTCCCCCGTGGGGTTTGCCACGCCGCAGCTGATGAACGCGGCGAAGGCGTCGTGGTTGCCGAACCGGAGCTGCCCCAAGCCGGTGGCGCCGTACGAATCGGGGCATACCCGCCTGAACCCACCCGCAATGCCGCCGGCGAATCGCGCCGGAGTCAGGTTCAGGTTCGACGCCAGCCCCTTGGCTCCTGTGACCGTGATCATCTGTGACCATTTCGTAACGCTTTCCCCCTCGAGGACTGCTTCTCGAATGTACTGACCGCCCTTCGCATCCTCGAACGCCGGCACAAAGCCCTTGGGGAGCGAGAACATCACGAGCTGGCTGAAGATCGGGGTAATCGTCCTTACCGAATACCCTTGCCGCCTCAACGCCTCGTTTTCGTTCGCCTTCGGCGCGTTGTCCTCGGCTTGTGCGAACGAGCAGAATGTGCCCAGAACAACGAGAGCTGACAACTTGCGCGTCATGGATGTCTCCATGCCCGAAAACACTTGGTTTAGCATTTCCGGGGTGCCGCGACAGCATTGTCTGTCCGGCACCCCCATTTGCCGCATGTGAAACTTATGGCTTCAACTTTTCGTCCAGCTTGTTAAGAATTTCATTTTCCCAGCTCGGTGCGAAAATATTTGTTGCCATTGCTTTCTTCGAGATAACCTCTACACCCCCGATGGCCACTTCAAATTCCTCCACCCGTGGCCGGGTCAAATTCCCCCAGGGTGTGCGACAGGAGCGAACGGATTGTTACTCGGAATGGGTACCCTTTGCAAGGCGGTTGACGGCCTCTTTGAG
>JBMOQT010000234.1:0-5024 GCA_049320945.1 Pseudomonadota bacterium | reverse complement strand
GCCTACCTCGCAAATGGCCTCCGGTGTGCGCGTGCTCCAATAGGCGAAGGGCGACTCGGCGCTGAAGGATTCGTCCTGGTAGACCGGCGGCGGCGGTGTGGCGCAGCCGGCGGCGGCCAGCAGCAGTGCGGCCAGGGGCAGCGAGTGGAAGGGACGCAACAGGCGAAACATGAGTTGCACGAACGAAGAGGAGGTGCTGGCTCGACAGTGTGCATCTTAGAGCATCGCGCCCGGTTTCGGACAGGGCGGCGCCGGCCGGTCCGATTTCGTTGCGGTGTTGAAACCTCTTTCAACTCGGAGAACCCGGGATACCGCTCTCGACGCAAAGGGCGCAAAGACGCAAAGGCCGCAAAGAAAGATCCTGAGTACCCTTGTCTTTGCGTACTTTGCGCCTTTGCGTTCTTTGCGTCAGAAGAGGTTTTCCCACACCTTCCGAGGGCGCAAAGGCTAATTTACCCTTCAAGTGCGTAGCTTCTTGCCTGCAACCCTCCGGGTCAGCGAGTACGATGACGATGAACCGACCATTTCTCGAAAATCCGCTGTTCGCTCCCCTGGACGACTTGCTGCGGCGTCTGCCCGGCGCACCGTGCTCCCTCGAAGCCTTGAACGGGCTGCTCGCCCAGCTTCGGCCCGGCGCCCGCAGCGGCGGCGGCGCGTCCCTGCGCTTCGTGCCGCCTCCGGCGCCGGACGACATGGGATACGAGGCGCGCATCCATCGCCACGGTGCGGTTCCCACCCGGCCGGACAACTGGCACGACTTCTTCAATGCCCTGGTGTGGTGCGCCTTTCCCCGCGCCAAGGCGGCCCTGAACGCCCGCCACGTGGAGGAGATCGCCCGACGCGGTGCGGTGCGACTGCCGGGACGCGGGCCGGTGCGGGATGCCCTCACCCAGTTCGACGAATGCGGCGTGGTGGTAGTGTCGAGCGACGCCTCCCTCTGTGATCTGCTGCGGGCCCAGCGCTGGGAGGAGGCGTTCTGGCACCGGCGCGGGGAACTCACCCAAGGGATGCGCTTCATCGTCTTCGGCCACGCCACCTACGATTCCCTGCGCACGCCCTTTGTCGGCCTGTGCGGCAAGGCCTGGTACCGGGTGGTGGATCCCGACTGGCTCGCCTGGCCGCTGGTTGCGCAACGGGAGGAACTGGACGCCTGGCTCGCCCGGAAAGTCGCGGACCCGGCCTGCCTGCGCCAGCCCAAGGCGCTCCACCCCCTGCCGCTGCTGGGCATTCCGGGCGTGACGGCGGACAACGGGTCGGCCGAGTACTATCGGGACACGCGCCAGTTCCGGCCCCGGGCCCCGGACAGGCCAGCGGAGGGCAAGGCTGGGAGCCGGAACCAGGGCGCCGGCCATCAGATTTGCTAAGGACTTCATTTTCCCGGAAAATTCCGCTTTTGCCATTTTTTGTCCGAGCCCTCGCCGGCCCGCACCGCCCATGAATGCCCTGACCAAGTTGCGCGACGCCTTTCAAGGCGGCTTCAAAGTGCCCGAATTCCAGCTGCCCAAGCCCGTCGGCGCCATCAACGCGCGCCTGCCCCAGTTCCCGCCCACCATGGCCCTGGTGACGGCGCTCAACCTGGCCCTGGACCGCATCCTGCCGCGGGACAACCTGGAACCCCTGGTGGGCAAGCTGGTGTGCCTGCGGGTGACGGATGCGGGCCTGACCCTGCGCTTCATGCTCACGGCCAAGGGCTTCAAGGCCGTGACCGCGGGCGGCGAGCCGGACCTGTCCATTTCCGCCCGGGCCTGCGATTTCCTGGCCCTGGCCCTGCGCCAGGAGGACCCGGACACCCTGTTCTTCAGCCGCCGCCTGGTCATGGAGGGGGACACCGACCTGGGGCTGCTGGTGAAGAACACCCTGGACGCGGTGGACTGGCCCCGCTTCGAGCCGCGCCTGCTGTCCCCCTTCGAGGTCGCCGCGAAAATCAAGGCCCGTCTGGTGCGCCAGCCCGGCACGGGTGTTTGATCCTGATTAAGCTTTCCGCCGCTCGCCGCGTGCAAAATATGCGCCGGCTCAACTCATAGGATTTACCGCTAGGTGCTCGAGGCCCTCGATCTGGAATGCCAGCGCGGCGACCGCACCCTGTTCAAGGGACTGTCGTTCCGCCTGGAGGCCGGCCAATGCCTGCTGGTGCAGGGGGCCAACGGCGCCGGCAAGACCAGCCTGCTGCGCATGCTGTGCGGCCTGATGCCGCCGGCGGCCGGCGAGATCCGCTGGCAGGGCGAGCCCCTCAAGCGCGCCGGGGACGACTACCGGCGCACCCTGCTCTACTGCGGCCACCTGAACGCCGTCAAGGAAGAGCTGACGGCCGAGGAGAACGTGGTGGCGGCAGCGGCCCTGGCGGGCCGGCCGGTGTCCCTGGAGGCGGCGCGCCGGGCCCTGCGCGAGGCGGGGCTGAAGGGGCGCGAGGAGCTGCCGGTGCGGGTGCTGTCCCAGGGCCAGAAGCGGCGCGTGTCCCTGGCGCGGCTGCTGCTGGACGGCACCCGGCTGTGGGTGCTGGACGAGCCGCTCACCGCCCTGGACGTCCATGCGGTGCAATGGCTGGCGGGGGTGATCGACGCCCACCTGGCCCGCGGCGGCCTGGCGGTGGTCACCAGCCACCAGGAAGTGCCGCTTGCCAGCGGCGCGGTGCGCAGCCTGCGGATCGGGCCATGAGACGGTGGGCCATAAGACGGTCATGAGACATCTCGTGTCGCCCGCTCCCGCGGCCACCGTAATTCAGGTCAGCGCACTTTCCGCCCTGGGCGCTGTCATACGCCGCGACCTGAAGCTGGCCATGCGGCGCAAGTCGGACGTGCTGACCACGCTGTTCTTCTTCGTCATCGTGGTGAGCCTGTTCCCCCTGGGCATCGGCCCGGAGATGGACATGCTGCGGAGGATCGCCCCGGGGGTGCTGTGGGTGGCGGCGCTGCTGGCGACCATGCTGTCCCTGAACCGCCTGTTCGCCCTGGACTACGCCGACGGCACCCTGGAGCAGATGGCCCTGTCCTCGGTGCCCCTGGGCCTGCTGGTGGCGGGCAAGGTGGTGGCCCACTGGCTGCTGTCGGGCCTGCCGCTCACGGTGCTGGCGCCGGTGCTGGGCCTGCAGTTCGACCTGCCGGGGGAGTCCCTGGCCATCCTGGTGGCGTCGCTCGCCATCGGCACGCCGGTGCTGAGCCTGATCGGCGCCATCGGCGCCGGGCTCACCCTGGGCGTGCGCGGCGGCGGGGTGCTGGTGTCCCTGCTGGTGCTGCCCCTGTACGTGCCGGTGCTGATCTTCGGCGCCGGCGCCGTGGGCGCGCAGGTGTCGGGGCTGGGGGCCGGCGCCCATTTGTCGCTGCTGGCGGCCATGCTGGCCCTGGCGGGTTTTTTTGCGGTGTGGGCGACCACCATCGCCCTGAGAATTGCGTTGGAATGAGATGAGCCACAGGCTGATCAACTGGTTCAAGTATTCGTCGCCCCAGACCTTCTATCCCCTGGCGGGGAAGATGATTCCCTGGTTCGCCACCCTGGCCGTGCTGTTCGGCGCGGCCGGGCTGTATATCGGCTTCTTCGTGGCGCCCACCGATGCCCAGCAGGGCGAGGGCTACCGCATCATCTTCGTGCATGTGGCCGCCGCCTGGATGTCCATGTTCATCTACCTGGTGATGGCCTTCTGGGCCGCCCTGGGCCTGTCCCTCAACACCCGGCTGTCGGGCATGATGGCCTCGGCCCTGGCGCCCACGGGCGCCCTGTTCGCCTTCCTGTCCCTGTGGACCGGGGCCCTGTGGGGCAAGCCCATGTGGGGCACCTGGTGGGTGTGGGATGCGCGGCTCACCTCGTCGCTGATCCTGTTCTTCCTCTACCTGGGCTTCATCGCCCTGCAGTCGGCCATCGACGACCCGCGCCGCGCCGACAAGGCCGGCGCGGTGCTGCTGCTGGTTGGGGTGATCAACATCCCCATCATCTATTTCTCGGTGCAGTGGTGGAACACCCTGCACCAGGGCGCCTCGGTCTCCCTGACCAAGGCGCCGACCATGGCCAGGGCCATGCTATGGGGCATGCTGCTCATGGTGCTGTCCTTCTGGATGTACGCCATCGCCGCCGCCCTGTACCGGGTGCGCTGCATCATGCTGGAGCGGGAGCGCAACGCCGGCTGGGTGTATGAGCTGCCGGAGGTGAAATCATGAACTGGGGCAGCCCCGCTGAATTCTTCGCCATGGGCGGCTACGCCTTCTATGTGTGGGGATCGTTCGGCCTGGCGGCCGCTCTAATGGCTCTTGAACCGCTGCTGCTGCGCCACCGGCGCAAGGCGGCGCTGACCGAGCTGAGACGGGAATTGAAAGCGAAACAGGAAGCAAGCGATGAAGAATAGACACAAGCGCGCCGCCCTCATCGTCGGCGGGCTGGCCGCCCTGGGCATTGCCGCGGCGCTGGTACTGAACGCCTTCCAGAGCAACCTGGTGTTCTTCTTCACGCCCACCCAGGTGGCCGCCGGCGAGGCGCCCAGGGACCGCACCTTCCGCATCGGCGGGCTGGTGGAAGCGGGCAGCGTCAAGCGGGCCGCCGACGGCCTGACGGTGCAATTCGTGGTCACCGATACCGCCAAGCAGATTCCCGTGGCCTACACCGGCATCCTGCCCGACCTGTTCCGGGAGGGCAAAGGCGTGGTGGCCCAGGGCAAGCTGGGCACGGACGGGATGTTCGTCGCCTCGGAAGTGCTGGCCAAGCACGACGAAAATTACATGCCCCCGGAAGCCCAGCACGCGGTGGATCAGGCCCACAAGGCGGCCCAGAGCTTGAAACAGTGAGGAGTGTGAGGCGTGAGGAGTAAAACCATCGCAGGTTTCCGGGGCATCGCTCCGGTAGGTGTTCCCGGCGCACAGCCGAATGCCCGATGCCGCATTGAGAAGGCGGGTGCGCCCGCGCCCCGCTGCCCCTCCTCACTCCTCACTCCTCACTCCTCACGCCCTTGACACCCATGATTCCGGAACTCGGTCACTTCGCCCTCATCCTCGCCTTCTTCGTCGCCCTGGCCCAGGCGGCACTGCCGCTCGCCGGCGCGG
>JBMOQT010000233.1:0-5040 GCA_049320945.1 Pseudomonadota bacterium | reverse complement strand
CATACTCGGGCATGGTGATCAGCTCGCCCACGGCGGCGCGGTCGGTGGTCTCCACCACCTGCACCGCCGCCTCCGGCAGGCCGGCGGCGGCCAGGCCGGCGCGCACGCAGGCGGCGATGGCCTGGTTACAATGCAGGGCCTCCTTGCCGCCGCGCAGGATGGCGGCGTTGCCCGACTTGAGGCACAGGGCCGCGGCATCGGCGGTGACGTTGGGCCGTGCCTCGTAGATGATGCCGATCACGCCCAGGGGCACACGCATCCTGCCCACCTGGATGCCGCTGGGGCGGCGCTTGAGGTTGCTGATCTCGCCTACCGGATCGGGCAGGGCCGCCACCTGTTCCAGGCCCTGGGCCATGGCCTCCACGCCCTTGGGCGAGAGGGTGAGCCGATCGATCAGGGCCGGCTCCAGGCCGGCGGCGCGGGCCTCCTCCAGATCCCGGGCATTGGCGGCGAGCAGCGCCTCGCGCCGGGCGCGGATTTCCGCCGCCATGGCGGCGAGCGCCGCGTTCTTGGCGGCGGTCGATGCCTGCGCCATGGCGCGGGAGGCGGCGCGGGCGCGGCGGCCCAGTTCCCGCATGTAATCCTTGACGTTCAAATGCTCTTGCTTCATGCCACTTCCTTTCGCCGCGCCACGCGCAGCGTCAACTGCAGGAACTCGTCCCACACGTCGCCTTGAACCAGGCCCTTGATCATTCTGTCGATGCGCGCCGCATGCAGTAGCGCGGCGCGCAGCTGGCCGGCGCGCAGCCGGAGAACCGCGCGCTGCAGGGCGGCGGCGCGGCGGTCGTCGAACACCCGCTCGGCGCGCAGCACGGCGCCGGCCGGCTTGCCCTCGTCCACGCCGCTGCGCAATGCCAGCAGCGTGCGGATCTCGTTGGCCAGCGCCCACAGGATCAGGGGCGCGGCCACGCCCTCGGCGCGCAGACCGTCGAGCAGCCGCGCGCAGCGGCCCGGATCGCTCTCCAGCAGGGCGGCGCGCAGGCCATCCACATCATAACGCGCGACGTTGAGCACCGCAGCTTCCACCTGGGCCAGGGACAGCTCGCCCGGAGGATAGAGCAGGCCCAGCTTCTGGATTTCCTGGTGGGCCGCCAGCAGGTTGCCTTCCACGTGGGCGGCCATGAACTCCAGCGCCTCGCGGCCGGCGCTCTGGTCCTGGCGCTGCAGGCGGGCGCCGATCCAGGCGGGCAGCTCCGCCAGTTCCGGCGCATTCAGCTCCACCGCCACCCCGGCCGCCTGCAGGGCCTCGTACCAGGCGCTCTTGCGCGTCTGCCAGTCCAGCTCCGGCAGGGTGACCAGGGTCAGCACGCCCTGGGGCGGGTGCCGGCAATAGCGTTGCAGGGCGTCGCCCCCGTCGCGCCCGGGGCGGCCGGAGGGAATGCGCAGGTCCACCAGCTTGTTGCCGCCGAACAGGGACAGGTTGCCGGCGGCGAGCCACAGGTTGTCCCAGCGGAAGCCGGGCCCGGCCACCAGCACCTCGCGCTCCGTGTAGCCCTGGCTGCGCCCGGCGCGGCGGATGGCGTCGGCGGCCTCGATCACTAGCAGGGGCTCGTCGCCGTGCAGCACGTAGAGGGGCGCCAGGGACTTGGCGAGATGGGCCGCCAGCTGCTCCGCGCGCAGTTGCATGAAAGCTTTCTTAAGACTGCTGCGGCCGGGCCGCCGCCATGCGCCGCAGGATCTGCTGCACCAGGTCGGCGCGCATGTCCCGGTAGAGCAGGGCTTCCTCGTTCTCCTTGGCCAGCACCTGCTCGTCGTTGAAGGTGATGTCGCGGGTGAGCACGATATCGCTCCTGGGCATCAGGTCCACGCCCTTGTTGTTATGCACGCGGAAGGCGAAACGGTAGACCAGCTGGTATTCACGCACCCGGCCGGCGGAGTTGAGGCTCAGGATGTTCTTCTCCGTGCGCTCGTCCACCACCGTGAGAATGGCCTCCGCCTCCTGGGGCGAGTTCACCACTCGGGTCGTGCCCTGGGCGCGGATGTTGCGCTTGAGGGCGGCGCCCAGCTCCGAGCTGTCCGCCACGGCCACGTAGATGCTGGCGAAGGGCAGGGGCTGCGGCCCGCGCAGGTGGAAGCCGCAGGCGCCCAGCAGCAGGAGGGAGGCCAGGGCCAGGAGGCGGATCATGGGTATGCTCACGCGACGATGTTGACCAGGCGGCCGGGCACCACCACCACCTTCTTCGCCGGCCGGCCTTCCATGTATTTCTGTGCCGCCGCCGAGCCCACGGCGGCCTGCTCAATCTCCTCGCGGCTGGCGCCCGCCGGCACGCGGATGTTGCCGCGCAGCTTGCCGTTGACTTGCAGCACCAGCTCCATCTCGTCCTGGGCCAGGGCTTCCTCCAGGGGCTCGGGCCAGGGGGCGCGCAGGATGTCGTCGCCGAAGCCCAGCTCGCGCCACAGGTGGTGGCAGATATGGGGCGTGATGGGCGAGAGCAGGCGCAGCAGGATGTGCAGGCCTTCTTCCACCACCTCGGCGTGGGCGGCGCCCCCCGCTCCCGGGGCGCGCTCCAGGGCATTGAGGATCTTCATGCCCGCCGAGGCCACGGTGTTGAACTGGAACTTCTGGAAGTCGTAATTGGCCTGCCGGAGATTGAGGTGCACTTCCCGGCGCACTGCCGCCAGGTCCTTGTCCAGCTTGCCGGTGGCGAGCAGGCGCGGGGCGCCGATTGCGCCTTGCCACTCGGCTGCGAACTTCCAGGCGAAGCTCCACAGCCGCTTGAGGAAGCGGTAGCTGCCGTCCACCCCCGAGTCGGACCATTCCAGGGTCTGCTCCGGTGGCGAGGCGAACATCATGAAGAAGCGCGCCGTGTCGGCGCCGTACTGTTCGATGAGCGCCTGGGGATCCACGCCGTTGTTCTTGGACTTGGACATGGTGCCGATGCCGCCCGATTCCACCGGCTGGCCGTCGCTCTTCAGCACCGCGCCGATGCGGTTGCCCTTGTCATCGAACTTGAGCTCCACGTCGGCCGGGTTGTAGTAGGTGATGCGACCCGACTCGGGCTTGCGGAAGAAGATCTCGTTCAGCACCATGCCCTGGGTGAGCAGCCGCGTGAACGGCTCGTCGTACTTCACCAGGCCCAGGTCGCGCATCACCTTGGTCCAGAAGCGCGAGTAGAGCAGGTGCAGAATGGCGTGCTCGATGCCGCCGATGTACTGATCCACCGGCATCCAGTAGTCGGTGCGCGCGTCCACCATGGCCTGGTCGTTGTCGGTGCAGCAATAGCGGGCGTAATACCAGGACGAGTCCACGAAAGTGTCCATGGTGTCGGTCTCGCGCCGCGCCGGGCCGCCGCATTTCGGGCAGCTGCAGTCGAGGAAATCGGTACGCTTGTTGAGGGGGTTGCCGGAGCCGTCGGGCACGCAGTCCTCGGGCAGCACCACGGGCAGCTGGTCGTCGGGCACCGGCACGGTGCCGCAGTGCTCGCAGTGGATGAGGGGGATCGGGCAGCCCCAGTAGCGCTGGCGCGAGATGCCCCAGTCGCGCAGGCGCCATTGCACCTGCTTGTCGCCCAGGCCCCGGGCCTTGAGGTCGGCGGCGATGGCATCCACCGCCTGCTCGTAGGCGAGGCCGTCGTACTTGCCCGAGTTCACGCACACACCGGCGCCCTTGTCGGCATACCACTCCTGCCAGGCGTCGGTGGAGAACTCCTTGCCGGGGACGGCGATGACCTGCTTGATGGGCAGGTTGTACTTCTTGGCGAAGTGGAAGTCGCGCTCGTCGTGGCCCGGCACCGCCATCACCGCGCCTTCGCCGTAGCCCATCAGCACGTAGTTGCCGACCCACACCTCCACCTGCTCGCCGGTGAGGGGATGGGTGACGAAAATGCCCGTGGGCATGCCCTTCTTCTCCATGGTGGCCAGGTCGGCTTCCATCACCGAGCCGCGCTTGCACTCCTCCACGAAGGCGGCGAGCTGGGGATTGTCCCGGGCGGCGCGGGCGGCCAGCGGGTGCTCCGCCGCCACGGCGCAGAAGGTCACGCCCATGATGGTGTCGGCGCGGGTGGTGAACACCCACAGCTTCTCCTGTTTGCCGTCCAGTTCATAGGGGAACGCGAAGCGCACGCCATAGGACTTGCCGATCCAGTTGGCCTGCATGGTCTTCACCCGCTCGGGCCAGCCGGGCAGGTTGTCCAGGGCCGCGAGCAGCTCTTCGGCGTACCGGGTGATGGCCAGGTAGTACATGGGAATCTCGCGCTTTTCCACCAGCGCGCCGGTGCGCCAGCCGCGGCCGTCAATCACCTGCTCGTTGGCGAGCACCGTCTGGTCCACCGGGTCCCAGTTCACCACACCCGTCTTCTGGTAGGCCAGGCCCTTCTCCAGCATGCGCAGGAACAGCCACTGGTTCCACTTGTAGTATTCGGGCCGGCAGGTCGCCAGCTCCCGCTCCCAGTCGAGGGCGAAGCCCAGCGACTTGAGCTGCTTCTTCATGTAGGCGATGTTGTCGTAGGTCCACTTGGCAGGCGGCACGCCGTTGGCCATGGCGGCGTTCTCGGCGGGCAGGCCGAAGGCGTCCCAGCCCATGGGCTGCAGCACGTTGAAGCCGCGCATCCTATGATAACGGGTTAGCACGTCGCCGATCGTATAGTTGCGCACGTGTCCCATGTGCAGTTTCCCCGACGGATAGGGGAACATGGACAGGCAGTAGTACTTGGGCCTGGAAGGGTCCTCCAGCGCGCGGAAGGCGTCGGTTTTTTCCCAGTGGTCTTGGGCGGCCTGCTCGATTTCGGCCGGGTTGTAGCGTTCCTGCATGGGACGAGGGGAACTGATTGAAAACGCGAAATTATACTCTCAACCCCCGCCTCGCTCCGCGTGGCTTAGACGTCTGAGCGGTGGCCTCAACAGCCGCTGCGCCCACACGATGTTCCCGCCTGAAGCGCCTGCTGGTGGGCAGATCTGCCCTGGCGCCGGTGGTGCGACCGCCGGCGCCGCCCTATGTAGGGAGGTGAGCGGCGCTCAGGCGGCGCGCAGTTTGTTCGGCCTGGCGCAGTTGCGGCTGAAATGGAGCGCCAGGGTGCGGTAGACCATCAGGGGCAGCAGCCA
>JBMOQT010000232.1:0-5090 GCA_049320945.1 Pseudomonadota bacterium | reverse complement strand
TTGCACGGCAAGGAGGCCAATCCCGCGCTTCCCGAGCAGCCGAAGGAGATCATTCAGGCGATGAAGGACTCCTACAATGCCGGGGCCTCCATCGCCCATATTCACGTGCGCGACAAGAACGGGCTGACGACCTCCAGCCTGGATGTCTATCACGAGGTGCTTCAGGGCATCGTCGACAACTGCCCGGGCATGATCACCCAGGTGGGCAACGGAATCGGCGTGCGCTACGAGAACGGGCGCGACAAGCCGGCCGTCGGCTTCACTCAGGAGGAACGCATGGCGCTGCTGGATATCCAGCCGCGGCCCGATATGCTCACCGTCAACGCGGGCACTTTCCATTTCCAGCACAAGAGCACCGAATTCCTTTTCTCGAACTCCAAGGCCTGGAACGCCGAGTTCATCAATGGCTGCAAGGAACGGGGGATCCACAACGAGTTCGAGGTCTACGATCTCAGCCATATCGCCAACATCATGAAGCTGGCGGAACAGGGCGTGGTGACGGGACCCATGCATTTCAGCCTGGTCATCGGCATCGATGGCGGCATTCCGGCCTCGCCCCAGAACCTCATGACCATGATCGACGCCCTGCCCGAGGGCTGCAGCTGGCAGGTGGTGTGCATCGGCAAGTACCAGGTGCCCCTCTCCACCATGGTGCTGGCCATGGGCGGCAACATCCGCGTCGGCTTCGAGGACAACGTCTATTACGATCATGGCGTCCTCGCGGTGAGCAATGCGCAGTTCGTGGAGCGCGCCGTGCGCCTCGCCCGGGAACTGGGCCGCGAAATCGCTACGCCCGAGGAGGCGCGGGAGATGCTGCAAATGCACGCGGCGAAAACCGCCAAGCGCATCCAGGCGGCCGCCGCACAAGCCTGAGCTGGCTCGCATCCAACAACAACCCCGGCGGGATCGGTGGGCGGTGCCCCACCGTCTTCCGCCCCGGGCGCACTCGGCGAGTTGTCCCCGGATCCTGGAGGAGGTGTCATGAGGAGACGTGATTTCATGAAGCTGGCCGGCATGGGCATGCTGGCGACGACCGTGGGCCGGGCGGGCCCGGTGCTGGCCCAGGGCCAGGCGGTCGGCAAAGGGGGGAAGTTCAACGAATGGGGCTGGCCTCAGCCCTACGAGCAGGTGTCCGCCAAGTCGATCGAGTGGCTGAAGCAGCAGGGCTGGTGGCCCTTGAAGCTGGGCAGCCAGCCCGGCTTCACTTCCATGCCGGTGGCGGTGCCGAAGGGCTTCATGAAGGCGCGGGGCCTGGACGTGGAAGTCCTGCCCTTCCTCAGCGGCCCGGCCATCAACGAGGCGGCTGCGGCAGGCCGCATCCAGGGAGGACTCGAGGGGAATCTTCCCTTCACCAGTCTCATCGCCAACGAGTCGCCGGTGCGCTGCATTGCCGCCATAAATCCCCTCATCAAACACGCGACGCTGGTGCCCCTCAACTCGCCCCTCAAGAGCCTGGCCGACCTGAAGGGGATGTCGACCAAGCCGGCGTTTGGCATCGTCGCCGGGTCCTCGGCCGAGTTCTACTTCCAGGAGGCACTGCGCGCCCATGGGCTGGAAGTGGGCAAGGATGTCATCCTCAAGAACCTCACGCCGCCCGACCTCCTGCTCATGCCCGAAGGTCTCACCGGGGTCGTGCAGTGGCAACCATATGTCTGGGATCACCTGGACATCCGGAAGAACGCCAGGCAGATCGACTCCATCTTCCCCTACAACTGGTACATGGGGAACCTCTGGATCCGCAAGGAGATCATCGACAACGCCCCCGACGCAGTGCAGGCCCTGGTGGACGCCTACGCGGAAGGGGTGAACTTCACCCGCTACAACCCAAAGGAAGCCATCGAGATCACCACTCAGGACGTGATGCACAAGCGGCTGGCGCCCGAGCTCGTGAGCCGCCTCATTACCCAGGTTAACAATCTGTACAAGCCCACGTGGTGGTATCCCCATCGGGAGCTTTGGTCCAAGGAGAACGCGCGCGTGGCCGACTGGCTGGCGAAGGGCGGCCGCCTGCGCAAGCCGGTTTCCGAGCAGCTCTACGCCAGCTACTTCGACACCCGCTTCGCCGATGCCACCTTCGCCAAGCTGGGCTGGAAAGCGCCGCCGCAACCGCCGTGGATTCCGGCCAACTGGCCCGGCAAGGTGGGGCAGGTGCCCTATCCGCCTTATCTCAACGAGGACACCCTCAAGCAGCCCCAGAGTTTCCCGGAAGCGGGGGACTTGGTGAAGCCCTGGTACTTCGCCGGGCGCACTTACGAGGCTTGAGTATTGCAGGCGGGCGCGGCGGGAGTCCGCTGCACCCGCCGGAAGCATGGGGAACAGAGGATGATGAATTTGACTAGACGCATCGACACCACGGTGGCCGCGGCGCAAGACGACGAGGTCCTTGCATCGGGCGAAACCTGGTTTGCCGATTTCGAGCGCCGATATGCCGGCATCGGCGTGATCCTTCTGCTGCTCGCGCTATGGGAGATCGCCGCCCGCTGGGTGATCCCGGTCATGAAGCCGTCCCTGGGCGTACTGATTCCGCCGCCCACGCTGGTGTTCATGGCGGCGGTCGAGTCGGCCCGCAGCGGCGAGCTGTGGGCCCATATCGCCGCCAGTTCGCAGCGCGTCCTGCTGGCATGGGGCCTGGTCGTCCTCATCGCCGTGCCGCTAGGTGTAGCCATGGGATGGTGGGCGCGCTTCAACCGCTACGTCGATCCGTTGATCGAACTGCTGCGCCCCATTCCGCCGCTGGCCTGGATACCGATCAGCATTCTGTGGTTCGGCATCGGCCTCACCCAGAACCTGTTCATCATCATGATAGGCGTGTTCTTCCCGGTGCTGCTCAACACCATTCATGGCGTCAAGGGAATCGATCCGGTCCTCATCCGGGCCGGGCGCAACCTGGGCGCACCTCCCGGCAAGCTGCTCGCCAAAGTGGTGCTGAAGGGCGCCATGCCCGAGATCTTCACGGGGGTGCGGGTCGGCCTGGGGGTGGCGTGGATGGTGCTGGTGGCGGCGGAACTGGTGGCGGCCACCTCCGGTCTCGGCTTCATGATTCAGGACGCCAGGAACTTCCTGCGGACCGACATCATTTTCATGGGCATGTTCATGATCGGTTTCATGGGCATCCTCATGGACATGGTACTGAGATTCGTGGGCCGCCGGATGCTGTCCTGGTATCACGGCGCACAGCATTTGTGATCCACGGGCACAGCGGAGAGAGCCAATGAGTTTCATCGTCGTGGAGAACCTGAGCAAGACCTTCATCACCAAGCAGAAGAAGAAGGTGCCGGCGATTGCCAACGCCTGCCTCAGCATCGAGCGCAACGAGTTCGTGTGCATCGTCGGGCCGAGCGGCGGCGGCAAGTCCACCCTGCTCAACATCGTCGCCGGTTTCGAGAAGCCGACGCGGGGCCGCGTGCTGGTCAACGGCAAGGCCGTGGACGGACCCCATCCCAGTCGGACCATGGTGTTCCAGGAATTCGCTCTGTTTCCCTGGCTGTCGGTGCGCGACAACATCGCCTTCGGCCTGGAGATGAAGGGAGTCGACAAGCGCACCCGGCTGCAGCAGGCCGATCGTTATCTGGAACTGGTGGGGCTGGGGCGGTTCGCGGAAAGCTACCCGTCCGAGCTGTCGGGTGGCATGAAACAGCGTGTGGCGATCGCACGGGCTCTCGCCGTGCAGCCGGAGATGCTGCTCATGGACGAGCCCTTCGGGGCGCTCGACGCCTACACCCGGGAGATCATGCAGGAGGAGCTGCTGAGTATCTGGCAGAAGGAACGCAAGACCGTGCTGTTCGTCACCCACAGCGTGGAGGAGGCGGTCACCCTGTCCGACACCATCGTCGTCATGGCCGGACGCCCGGGGACGGTCAGAAACGTGGTGCGGGTCGATCTACCTCGCCCGCGGCAAAACACCGATCCCCGCTTCGTCGAACTCAAGGGCCGCGTCCAGAGCGACGTGCGCGCTGCGTCGCACGCGGCCCAGGAGGAGGTCGGCGCCCAGAAAGCCGCGACGGGCGCCAAGGAGACGCCGCCGTTGCTGGATGGCGGATCGGGCGAGCTGCGCGCGCAACGCGTCGCTTGAGACAGGAGGAAAGAGTGAGACTGAGCAACAAGACAGCCATCGTGACCGGCGCTGCGAGCGGCATCGGTAAGGAGATCGCCACGGCCTTTGCGCGCGAGGGCGCGAAGGTGTGCATCGCCGACTTCAATCTGGAAGCGGCCCGCGCCACGGCCAGCGAGCTGCGCGAAGCCGGTGGCATCGCCACCGCCGAGCACATGGATGTCACCAACGAGGCGCAGGTCAACCAGGTGACCGACAGGATCGCCGTCGAATGGGGCGGCATCGACATCCTGGTCGCGAACGCTGGCATCCAGCATCTGGACACCATCGCAGATGTTTCTTTCGATAACTGGAAGAAGGTGCTGTCGGTGCATCTGGACGGCAGCTTCCTGACGACGCGGGCCGCCCTGCGGCACATGTATGCGGGCAAGCGCGGCGGCAGCATCATCCTCATGGGGTCGGTGCACTCCTATTTCGCGTCGGAAAAAAAGGGCCCCTACGTCGTGGCCAAGCACGGCCTGGTGGGGCTTTGCCGCACCCTGGCCAAGGAGGGCGCCAAGCACGGCGTGCGCGCCAACACCATCTGCCCGGGGCTGGTTCGAACACCGCTGATCGAGCGGCAACTTCCCGTACTCGCCGCCGAGCGGGGCATCAGCGAGGAGGAGGCGCTGCGCGAAGTCTTCCTGAGGTATACGGTGGACGGCGAGGCCACGACGGAGGCGGATCTCGCCGAAGTGGCGGTCTTCCTGGCTGCATTCCCGACCAACGCACTCACGGGCCAGTCGATCTGTGTGAGTCACGGCATGCACATGCTCTAGGAGGGCGGGAGCCACATGAGCATGACACTCTACGATCTTGCCGGCGCCGACGAGTCGGTGCGCTTCAGCCCCTATTGCTGGCGCGTCAAGCTGGCGCTGCGGCACAAAGGCCTTGAAGTGCAGACCATACCCTGGTGCTTCACCGACAAGGGGCGCATCGCCTTCTCGGGCCAGGGGCTGGTGCCGGTGCTCACGGACGGGGATAAGACCGTGGTGGACAG
>JBMOQT010000231.1:0-5109 GCA_049320945.1 Pseudomonadota bacterium | reverse complement strand
CTGCAGGAGCGCTTCGTCGGGATTCTGGTAGAACAGGTTGCCATACACCAGGTAACGGTCGTCCCGGCCCGGTCCCCCGGGAGGGAAATGCCCCAGCAGCACGTTGGGCCGGGCCATCGCCCCGGCACTGCCGCCCCGCTCCTTGGAGAACACGTTGCGGCGGATGATGGTCACGGCCGCCTCGACCGGCAGGCCCGGCAGGCCCACCCGTTGCTTCTGGTGTTTGATCTGCAGGTTGTAGCCGATGGTGTCCCGCACCAGGTTGTCTTCGATCAGCCCGGCCACGAAGGGCGCGCTGCCATCGGAATTCCCCAGGTACATTCCTGTGCCGGCGCCGACGATGGTGTTGCCCCGGATCACCCAGTTCCATGCCGGGCATTTGCTGGAGATGCCGACGATCTGCTGGTTGTGGTGGTGATTGACGATCGTCAGCCGCTCCAGGGTGATGTGATGGGCATAGCGGGACGTGCCCTCCGCCTTGACGCCATCCACCGGCAACCCGCCTCCGTCCAGGACCAGGTCGCGGATCACCACGTGGGAGGAGTTCTTGATGCTCACCGTGTTGCGCCCCACCACGCCGGTGAACACCGCGGGCTCGCCGGCGCGGGGTCCACCGATGACGATGGGCTGTCCCGGCAGGCCGTTCAGGCCGTGGATCGACAGGCCGTGCAGGTAGCGGCCGGGCTGCAGCCTCAGCTCGTCGCCCGGCTGCAGCCGGGACACCGCGGCCCGATAGTCGGAGGGCGTGGCCACGATGGTTGCAGCGTGGCTCAAGGGCGCACACGCCGCAAGCAGGGCGCCCAAGGACACAGCCAGTCTCACGGCGACCTCAGTCTGATGCAGACCGCGGCCGACGCAGCCGGCGCTTGATCAGGCGCAGCAGGGGGAACGCCGCGAGCAGAAGCTCGCTCCGCCAGCCGCCGGGGGAGATCGCCACCGTGGCCACCGCCACCCGGTCGAGCCACAGGCGATTGGCCATGGGGTGATCGGGCAGCGCCAGGGAATCCGCCCACTCGATCTCGGGCATGTCGTGCAGCCGCCGGATGTTCTCCAGTTCCAGGAGCACTCCGGGAGAGTATTTCTGGAACGATTCGTCGAACGCGATCTTGAAGGTGTAGGCGCCGGGCGGCACGACGAAGTTCAGTTTCGATGCCAGGAGCCGGTCCCCCAGCCGCAGGCTCATCATCATGAGCCGGCCGTCGGCTGCAGCCTGGCGGGTGACCGCCTGGAGAAACGCCCGGTGTTCGGCGCGGCAACCAAAGGCCGTGCCGTTGCGGCCCTTCCATCCGGCCTGCTCCAGCGCGATGAAGGCGTCAACCCACGGTTCCGGATCGCTGCCCGGGACGTAATGCTCGTAGCGCAGCTCGCCCAGTTCCGCCAGCCGCCGCTCCTGGCGCCGCCACTCCTTGCGGTGATGCTGGCTGCCGACCGCATCCAGGTAGCGCTCCACAGACTGCCTCGGTCGAAACAAGGCGCGGCTGGTCCATTCGACGATGTGGTGTTCCAGGCCGGCGCGGTGCACGTATGCGTCCAGCAATTGGGAGAATGCCCCTTCGGCCCGCAGGTCCGGCGCCAGAAACACCGCCCGTCCGCGCCACCGTTGCGCAAGCCAGTCGAGAAAGGCCGTCAGGCAATTCTCGGCATCCTGCGCCGCCAGCAGCGGCGCCGCGTATAGGCAATAGGGATGGTTCCACAGGGACACGACCACCGCGGGCAGTCCCTTGAAGCGCCGCCTGATCTCGATGGGGAACACGCCCGCCAGGCGCCGGCCTCCTGCGGCGTCGCCAGGCTGCTCCCTGAAGACCAGGACCACGGCCACGTCGCTGCCCGGTCCCAGCAGGCAACGCAGGGCCGGCAGGAGCATCCACGGCTCGGACGAAGGACTGGGTTCCAGCGCCACAGCGGCGAGGGCCTGCCATTGAGACGCGAGTTCCTCCAGGGCATCCCAATCGGACACCAGCTGGACCTCCCAGCGGACCTCTTCGTTTGCCTCCGGGATATCCCGCTTCATCGCGCCAGGGTGCCCGCGGCCGCGATGCCCGCCCCATTACTGGCAGCGCAGGCGATGACGTTCAGTTCCTGCGCCAACTGGGCCGTCAGATTCTCCCGGCTATAGGCGGCGATGCCGGCTGCGACCCGCGATGACGCTTCCTGCCCCGCTCCGCGCCGATTGGCATAGAGATCCCGCAGGGCTTCCGCCACCGCATCCGTGTTAGCCGGCGGGATGGGCACGCCGGCGCCGGTGGCTTGAAGCAGTTCCTTCACCGAACCCTCGGACACGAGGGCCAGAATGGGCCGCCCTATCCGCAGGTACTCGTAGAGCTTGGCGGGCACCTGCATGGCCGTCCAGGATTGCACCTCGGCATCTCCGCCAATGTGCTCGCTCAGCACCACTACCACATCGGCCCCGGCGATGCGCGCCAGCGCCTGCTTGTACGGAATCCGGTCGCGCACGGTCGCCACCACCCGCTCCAGTGCCAGTCGCCGCACTTCGTCCCGGAACCGCTCCGATTCCCCGTAGGCGCCGCAGCCCAGGAAAGTGACCTGAAGGTCCTCGGCATCCAGCCAGCCCCGATCCAATGCACACCGGACGCCGGCCAGCAGACTGCGCGGATTGCGGTTCTCGCCGTCAAGGGTACCGGGATAGAGGATGTGGAACCTGGGCACCCGCTCCAGAACGATGGCGGCCATGTCCTTCTCGTCATAGCCGTTGGTGATGGTGACGAACTTCTCTTCCGCCAGCTGCGGATAGCGCCGCAGGAAGTCCCGGCGCATGGCCGGCGTGTTGCAGATGACGCGGTCGGCAGCTTGGACCACGCGCTTCTCCAGCCGCGCCTCCCAGCGCGCGCGCCAGCCCGCCTCGCCCTCGGTGGCCCAGGGATCCCGGAAATCGGCGACCCACGGCAGGCCGGACCGCCGCTTCAGGGACAGACCCACGAGATGGGCAGTGGGCACCGGATAGGTGGAATAGATGGCCCGAATCGCCCCGCTGCGGATAGCCCGCATCCCCGCCCGGCGCGCGGCGAAATACCAGGGCCAGTAGCGGTCCGGGAAACCCAGCCAGCTAGGATAGATGCCGCCGATGCCGAACGTCTGCTTGACGTCGCAGGCCCACACCCGCTCGACGGTTATATCGCTTGGTATCACGTCCGACCCGGAGGGGTTGCGGCTGGTGTAGAGGTGTTCCGGTACCGTCAATACGTGGGAGCGCCAGCCGTGCCTGAGCAGGTATTCGGTGAACTTGTAGGTCCGCAGCACCCCCGTGCTGGTGTTGTCGGGGGGATAGTGGAAGGCAAGGACAAGCAGGTTGTTCACGATCTCTCCCCGGTTCGAGGCCGCCCCGCGCAGGCTATTTTGTTATATTGTAAAGCCCATTCCCATTTCCAATCTCAGGCATCGTGACAAACATGATCTCACGCCTGATTCTCCTGGCCGGCCTCGCGCTGACCCTCGTTCCCGGAGCGTTGCGCGCCCAGGCGACCGACAACGACTACTATCAGGCAGCCGGCAACCCGCGATTGAAGGAGCTACTGGAGGCGGTGGAGAAGTACCACCTGGGACCGGGAATGCAGCACATGAAGCGTGGATACTACGCCGGGGCATTCAAGGATTTCAGCTTCATCCTGAACTACTTCCCGAATCACCCGCGCGTCCTGCTGCTCATGACGGATCTTTGCCGCAAGTGGAAGAATCCCCAGTGCGTCCCCGAGAACTATTTCGACCGCGCCCTGAAGGTAAACCCCAGCGCGCCCGGTACTCTGATCGCCCACGGCGTGTACATGCAGCGCCAGAACCGCCTCGACGACGCCATCGCCAGCTACGAGAAGGCGCTGGAGGCAGCGCCGGACTCGGTCAATGCCCACTACAACCTGGGCCTGGCCTACTTCGCCAAGAAGAACTACGCCAAAGCCAATGAGCATGCCCAGCGGGCCTATGCCGTAGGCATGCCTCTGCCGGCGCTGCGGGACAAGCTGCAGAAGGCCGGCGCCTGGCAGCCCCTGCCGGAAACCCCGTCGAGCCCGGCGGAATCGACTGCCAAGGAAGATGCCGCCAAGTGAAGGACGCGGGCTGTCGGTCCGCGAAATCAGCGACTACGACGCCTTTCTCGCCCTGCGGGAAGACTGGAACGCCCTTGCCGGCAGCCGCTCCGTGTTCCTGCGCCACGAATGGTTCGACGCCGCCTGGCAGTGGCGGCGGCTCGAGGGAGGCACGCGGCTACTGATCCTGGGCGTCTATCGGGGAGATCGGCTCGCCGGCGCCCTGCCCCTGGTGCGCCGCACCGTCCGCGCCGGCGGCGTGACACAGCGGGCCCTCGAATTCCTCACCGTCCCCGACGTGCAGATGTGCGACCTGATCGTCGCCGATGACGAGCGCGATGGGGTGTCCGCCGCCTTTGCCGCAGAGCTGCGTCGTCGCGCCGGCTCCTGGGATGCCTTGCGGCTGACCCACCTTCCCGAGGAATCCATCGCCGCGGGCGCTCTGGCGCATGCCCTGCGGGCACAGGGCGTCGGCGCAGCCCACGCGCCCTGGGGCGGCAATCCATTCATCGACCTGACGGCGGGGTGGGATGCCTACTACGCCACGCGCAGCCGCAGCGTGAAGAAGAGCATCAACCTGGCGGCCAACCGCCTGCGCAAGAGCGGCGAGGTGGACGTGACCTGGCTGGAGCCGGGCCAGCGGGACGGCATGGCGGCGGCCGTCGAGCGCATCGCCGACATTTCCGCGCGCAGCTGGAAGATCGAAACCGGCAATTCCCTCAACTACCCGGGCCCGGCCGCCTTCATTCGCCGCCTGTCCGCCCTCGCCGCGGAGCAAGGGTGGCTGTCGGTGTGGGAACTGAGCATCGGGCAGCAGCCCGTGGCCATGGAGTACCAACTGGTGTTCGATGGCAAAGTGCATGCCCTGCGCTCCGACTTCGACGCCGCGTTCCAGGAGATGTCGCCAGGCGCCAATCTCAACCGCCATCTGCTGGAGACCCTGTTCTCCGGGAGCCTGCGCCGCTACTACCTGGGGCCGGGCGACAACGCCTACAAGGCGCGCTGGAGCGACGTGGCGGAACCCCTGTTCAGCCTGACCGCATTCAGTCCCAGCCTGAAGGGCCGCGCCCTG
>JBMOQT010000230.1:0-5164 GCA_049320945.1 Pseudomonadota bacterium | reverse complement strand
TGCCCTGGCGGTATTGCTGGGGCGCAGCCCGCGCCAGGTGGTCGAGGCCGCGGTGGAACGCAGCCCCGATGGCGGCGCGGCGCCGGCCGTCTGGGTGCCCGAGGGGCTGCCGTCGGAGCTGCTGCTGCGCCGCCCCGACCTGCGCGCGGCGGAGCACCGCCTGGCGGCGGCCGATGCGCGCGTGGACGCCGCCCGCGCCGGCTACTTCCCCTCGATCGCGCTGACCGGTTATCTCGGCTCGGAGAGCGCCAGGCTGTCCAACCTGTTCTCCGGGCCGGCGGGCATCTGGCAGTTCGCCGCCACCCTGTTGCAGCCCATCTTCAACGCCGGCCGCACCTCCGCCGAGGTGGAGGCGGCTGCCGCGCGCGAACGCCAGCTGATCGCCGCCTACCGCGGTGCCGTGGCCAACGCCTTCCGGGAAGTGAAGGATGCCCTGGTGGCCCAGAGCCGCGCGCGCGAAGCCCTGGAGGCCGAGACGCGCCGCGCCGAGGCGCTGCAGAAAGCGACCGCACTGGCGCGCCTGCGCTACGACAACGGCATCGCCAGCCAGCTCGACGTGCTCGACGCCGAGCGCAGCCTGCTGCAGGCGCGGCTGAACCGCGCCGAGGCACTGCGCGCCCATCGCGTCGCCGTTGCCGACCTGGTGCGCGCCCTGGGCGGCGGCTGGAGCGAATCGCCGCCCGAGCCGATGGCGGCCAGGTAAGTCACCGTTTCCCTCCTCCCTCCCACCACGTGTGGGCTCGGGGTGGGGCGGCGCCGCCGCCTCACCCTTTTTTCTTTGACCATTGGCCACGGCGCGGCAGCTCCTACCGGAAATCATTCAGGCGTATCATTCACCCATGAGTCCAACTGTTTTTTCGCGAAGGCGGCTTTCGGTTCTATTTTTTCTCCCGGGAAGAACCGCGTATCCATGTTCATGTCACAGGGCAGCGCGGGGAAGCAAAGTTCTGGCTGGAACCGGACATTGCATTGGCGCAAAACTATGGTCTTTCCCCCGCCGATCTCGCTTACGCGCAAAGGTTGGTCAAGGAGCACGAACATGACATCCGCAACGCTTGGCTCGAACACTTCGGCAGTTGAGGTCACCAACGTTTCCCCCCATGGCTTTTGGCTGCTTCTGCATGACCAGGAGGTGTTTCTTCCCTTCGAGCAGTTTCCCTGGTTCAGAGATGCTCCGATAGGGAAGCTTTGTCATGTCGAATTGCAATCGGAACGCCATCTCTACTGGCCGGAATTGGACATTGACCTGGCGGTCGAATCGATCTTTCATCCTGAGCGTTACCCGCTAGTCAGTCGCGTGTAGGACCCGGTACGAGCCGACGGCCGGCAAGAAACCGTCCCGCCCGCTCCAGGGCCACCTCCAGGTTGCTCGCCGCGACGCGCGACAGGGGCTCGCCCAGCTCGAAGGCTTCGCCGCGGATCGCCAGGACCCAGGCCGGCGGCGGCGGGCGGCCGGTGACCTGGACGTATACCCGCAGCAGCTCGCCCGGGCACACGGCATGGGAGGTATGGGTCAGCCCCGGGGCTGGCTCCAGGGGAAACAGATCGCACGGCGCTACACACGAGACGCTGGCATCCACGAACAGCACGCGGTCGCGTCCGCCCATGTCCAGGGCATGCTCCACCTGGAGCTGGAAATCGGTGAGGCACTCGACCCGGCCCCACTCCGGATGCCGGGCGGCCAGGGGCGCCAGGCGTTCCACGAACAGGGGGCCGAGGGCATCGTCGCCCCGGGAGGGATTGCCGTAGCCGAACACCAGGGTGTGCATCGGCCCTAGCGGCTGAGGGAGCCGACCACCTCGCCCGCCGCGTCCGCCAGCTCCACCCGCAGAGGCATCTGCCCCAGGGCGTGGGTGGCGCAGGACAGGCAGGGATCGAAGGCGCGGATGGCCACCTCGATGTGGTTGAGCAGGCCCTCGGTGATCTCGCGCCCGTCCAGGTATTTCAGCGCCACCTGGCGGATGGCCTCGTTCATCGCCTGGTTGTTGCTGGTGGTGGACACGATGAGATTGGCCATCACCACCTGGTCGTCCTCGTTCACCCGGTAGTGGTGGATCAGTGTGCCGCGCGGCGCCTCGATGACGCCGACGCCGCGGCCGGTGCGGCTGCCGCCGGCCACCAGCTCGGTGCCCGAAAGATCGTCGTCCTCCAGCAGGAGTCGGATGCTCTCGGCGGCGTGCAGCATCTCGATCATGCGCGCCCAGTGATAGCCCAGGGGCGCGTGCAGGGCGGCGCCGCCGTCGAAGGCCTTATACGCCCGGCGCTCGGCCTCGGCCAGTGGCGTCGGGATGAAGTCGCACTGTCCCACCCGCGCCTGGGGTCCCACCTTGTACCAGCCCGCCTCGGGGCCGAGGCCCACCAGGAAGGGAAACTTCATGTAGGACCAGGGCTTCACCTCCTCGTGGATCAGCTCGTAATAGCGCTGCACGTCGGCCTGGTCGAAGATTTCCGCGCCGTCCGCGTCGGTGGCGCGCAGCGCGCCGTCGTACAGCTCCAGGGCACCATCAGCGGCCACCAGGCTCAGGCGGTTGGCGCGAAAGGCGCCGAAGCTCTCGTAGAACGGGGCATTGTCGGCGAACAGGCGCTTGATCAGCGCCACCGCGTCGGCGCTCCAGGCCACCATGGTGTCGATGTCCCGCTGCAGCTCGGCGCGCTCGGCGCGGGACAGGTTCTTGTTCACCCCGCCGGGGATGGAGCCGGTGCCATGCACCCGCTTGCCGGCGGTGAGGCGGATCACCTCCTGACCGTACTTGCGCAGCAGCACGCCGCGCCGGGCGATGTCCGGGTGGCTTGCTGCCACGCCCACGATGTTGCGCCTGGCCACTTCCGAGTCGAAGCCGAACAGCAAGTCGGGCGAGGCGAGATGGAAGAAATGTAGGGCGTGGGACTGGAGGATCTGGCCGAAATGCATCAGCCGCCGCAGCTTTTCAGCGGTGGGGGTGATGCGGGTGGCGCCCACCACTTGGTCCAGGGCCTTGGAGGCGGCCAGGTGGTGGCTCACGGGACAGATGCCGCACAGGCGCTGCACCAGCACCGGCACTTCCCAATAGGGCCGGCCCTGGATGAATTTCTCGAAGCCGCGGAACTCGACGATGTGCAGGCGCACCTGGTGCACCCGATTGTCCTCGTCCAGCAACAGGGTCACCTTGCCGTGGCCCTCGACGCGGGAGACAGGTTCGATGACGACACGGTTGAGGCGTTCCGGATGGGCGGTCTCGAGCATGGGTGTCACGTGCAGTTGGTTTCGCCCCATATTGCCCGCAGCCGCGGCGGGCGTGGTTGCGGCAGGTCAACCCGACGCCGCAGCGCACTCCCGGATCCAGGAAAAGATGATGGGCCACAGGGCCTCGTGGGCCTCGCGTCCCACCAGCACGCCCACATGCTGCAGAGCCACGCCCACCTCGCCCTCGTAGGGCAGCAGCAGTTTGTCGCGGCTCGCCACCCGTTCATAGAAGGGCACGATGGACTCGGGCGGGACCACCCAGCCGCGGGGGTTGAATACCGCGACCAGAGGTACACGGATCTCCTCGGGCCGCGGCGTCCTGCCGTCCAGGACCAGCTCGCCGCGCATCAGCCGGTCACCCCGGTACAGATCATCCACCACCTCCGCGTAGAGCTTGCCGGGCATGGGAAACTCGTCGAAGGTCCAGCGCTCCACCAGCAGATGGGTGCGCAGATCGCGCGGGTTCCAGGCGGAAGCAGCGAAATCGGCGTAGCGCTGCCAGGCGAACTCCTGCGGCGCGGCGGTTATGCCCACGCTGCTCAGGAAGGAACCGGGCACACTGCCGAAGTCCTCGGCGATGGCCTCTCCCGGGGGACCGACGGCGAGCAAGGCGGTAAAGGCGCTCCGGGCATCGGCGCCGAAATGCAGGGGCGTCTCCGCCAGCACCAGGGACGCCAGGTGCGCCGGCTGCAGCGCCGCATAGGCGACGCACAACACGCCGCCCAGGGAATGGGTCATCAGGTGCACCGGCCGCCCGGTGCGGCTGTGCGCCTCGGCGACGCAGCGTCCGATCAGGCGCGCGTACCGGGCCATGCCGTAGTCATCGGGCGCCTCCGTCCACTCCGACAGAAACACCGAGAAGCCGCGCTCCTGGGCCTGGCGCACCACGCTCGCCTCGGGGTACAGATCCCAGATGTAGTAGCGCTTGATGGGCGCCGGCACGATCAGCACCGGGTCGCCGCGTCCGGCCCCTCCCGTGTAGTGCAGCAGGCGCACGCCCTCCTCCTCCAGCAGGCAGCGGTGGGGCTGCTCCTCCGGCGCCAGGCCGGCCGCCTCCAGCCATCGGCCGCCGTCGCGGCGCATCCGGTCCATGTGGTGGAACAGGCTTGACGTCATTCCGAGCTCCTTCAGGCGGCCGCAACGGCAGGGCGCCATGCGGCGGGGAATCTTATGACAGTAGCAGCCGAAGGAGGATTTTCAAGCGGACAGGCGCATCGGCAGCTTCACGCTCGCCGGGGGAAGGCAGAAAAAACAGCGGCAGCCCACAGGCTGCCGCTGGGGAGGGACGGAAGGTTTCCTTGTCAGCCCACGGTCTCGCGGCGGCGCAGGACCGCCAGACCGGCGAGCCCCAGGCCGAGCAGCGCCAGGGAACCCGGCTCCGGCACCTGAGCCGCGCCGACATTGAAGGCGACCTCGCCGATGGCGCAGGCGGGGAAGGAACCGACTATCGGCTGCGGGCACTGGCTCATGTCGAAGCGCACGTACTGGGCATTCGTCGCCGCGAACGAGAAGACGTCGGCCGGGTAATTCCCCGGCAGCCCGTTATCCGTCGGAGTCAGCCCCAGCGCCAGAGGCGAGAAATTCACCCCGTCTGTGGAGAAGTACAAATCCAGCAGGCCGATGCCCGAGGACTCCTCGTTCCACAGGGCCAGCTGGGAGATGGTGACCACGCTGCCCAGGTTGTACGTGACGCTGGCGCTGGTGGTTCCGAAATTGCTGAACCACTCGAAGCCGGCGAAGATGGGGGTATGCGTGGGATTCGTCGCCAGGTAGGTGGCGAAATCGGTCACGCCGCTGGTAAAGCCGGCCGACAGGCCGCTTTGATCCAGGGTGTCGTTGATGCTGCCGAAGCCCGGGCCGCCGGAGTTGATGACGGCGCTCACCGGGCTTTGAATCACCCCGGCCGACGCGCCGCCCACCGCGCCGAACATTGCTGCCGAC
>JBMOQT010000229.1:0-5330 GCA_049320945.1 Pseudomonadota bacterium | reverse complement strand
GCAGCAGCACGCCGCCGGTATTGGCGCCGGCGGCATAGGCGAAGCGGCCGAGGATGGCCATGGCGCCGAAGGACGCCGCCGAGACGGCGATGAGCAGATAACCCGCCAGGTGCGAGCCCGTCCGGGATGGCAGCAGGCTGGCGGTGGCAACGGTTTGGTCGAGGGAAGGCTGGGTCGTCATGGGTGCCTCGGGGCGACGGCGCGCTATTGTAACCGGGCGGCCGCCCCGTTCCGGAAGCGGAACGCGGCGCAGCGGCGCACCGTCGGCCCAAACCAACGGCGCTCAGGCCGCGCGCGTAAGGATCGGCGCGCCGCCCGCCAGCACCAGCCCGGCGTCGTCGGTTCCCAGACGCTGGGCCGACTCCTCGGGCGAGCGCTGGCTATCGGCCCGAGGAAGTACAGTTCCGTGACATCCGCCCCAAGGTGGCGTCCGAACAGGAAGACCCGGCGCGGGCCCAGGCCCTACTCGGGCACAAGCACCTCTCCACCACCGAGCGGCATTACATCCGCATCGGCAAACTGGTCGACCCGGCAAAATAGTGAGCGGATAGTGAGTGGTGGTTAGTATCCACTATCGTGAAGATTGGTGCCGGGAGAGGGACTCGAACCCTCACAGTGTTGCCACCGGCGGATTTTGAGTCCGCTGCGTCTACCAATTCCGCCATCCCGGCGGGGATGGGCGCGCCTGGGCGCGGGAGGCAAAACCCGCGTAGAATTGCGGGCCGCGAAAGAGGGCGCATTATCCCTAATTCCCCCCCACCCTTCAAGCGAATGCCGCTGACCCTGCAAGACTTCGATTATCCGCTGCCGCAAGAGCTGATCGCCCAGCATCCGCTGCCCGAGCGCAGCGCCAGCCGGCTGCTGGTGGTGGCCGGCACGCGGCTGGAGGACCGGCGTTTCACCGACCTGCCGCAGCTGCTGCGGCCGGGCGACCTGCTGGTGTTCAATGACACGCGCGTGATCCATGCGCGCCTGCATGGCGTCAAGGCCAGCGGCGGCAAGGTGGAAGTGTTGATCGAGCGCCCGGTGGGACGTCACGAAGCGCTGGCCCAGGTGCGCGCCAGCCACTCGCCCCGGCCCGGCAGCCGCCTGCTGCTGGAGGGCACGCTGGAAGTGGAGGTGGTGGCGCGCACGGGCGAATTCTTCCATCTGCGCTTTCCCGCCGGCGAGGACTTGCTCGATCTCCTGGAACGCCACGGCAAGCTGCCCCTGCCGCCCTACATCCAGCGCGCCGCCGGCGCCGCCGACGAGGCCCGCTACCAGACCGTCTATGCGCGCAGCCGCGGCTCAGTCGCCGCGCCCACCGCCGGCCTGCATTTCGACGCTCCGCTGCTGCAGGCCCTGCGCGCTCGTGGCATAGAGCTGGCCTATCTCACCCTGCACGTGGGCGCCGGCACCTTCCAGCCGGTGCGGGTGAACGACCTGTCCCAGCACCGCATGCACCGGGAGCGCTATGTCATTCCCCCGGAAACCGTCGCCGCCATCGAGCAGGCGCGCGCCAAGGGCGGGCGCATCATCGCCGTCGGCACCACCAGCCTGCGCGCCCTGGAGGCGGCGGCGCACCCCGGGGGATTGCGCACCGGCGCCGGCGAGACTGACTTGTTCATCCTGCCCGGTTTCGCCTTCCGGGTGGCCCATGCCCTAATTACCAACTTCCATCTGCCCAAGTCCACCCTGCTCATGCTGGTGTCGGCCTTCGGCGGCATGGAGACCATGCGCGCCGCCTACCGCCACGCGGTGAAGCGCCGCTACCGCTTTTTCAGTTACGGCGACGCCAGCCTCATCCACCGTCACGATGCGCTTTGAACTGCTAGCCCAAGACGGCGCCGCGCGGCGCGGGCGCCTCACCCTGGCTCACGGCACGGTCGATACACCGGCCTTCATGCCCGTGGGCACTTACGGCTCGGTGAAGGCCATGTCGCCCCTCGAGCTGCGCGAGCTGGGCGCCCAGATCGTGCTGGGCAACACCTTCCACCTGTGGCTGCGCCCCGGCCTGGAGGTGATCTCCGCCCACGGTGGACTGCACCGCTTCATGGGCTGGGACGGCCCCATCCTCACCGACTCGGGCGGCTTCCAGGTATTCAGCCTGGGGGCGCTGCGCAAGATCACCGAGGAGGGCGTGAAGTTCCAGTCGCCGGTCAACGGCGACCGCCTGTTCCTCACGCCGGAGGAATCGATGCGCATCCAGCGCGTGCTCAATTCCGACATCGTCATGATCTTCGACGAATGCACGCCCTACCCGGCCACGCGCGGGGAGGCGGCGCAATCCATGCGCCTGAGCCTGCGCTGGGCCGAGCGCAGCAAGCGCGCCCACGAGGGCAACAGCAACGCCCTGTTCGGCATCGTGCAGGGCGGCATGTACGAGGACCTGCGCGACCAGTCCCTGGCCGGCCTCACGGCACTGGGCTTCGACGGCTATGCCATCGGCGGCCTGTCGGTGGGCGAGCCGAAGGAGGACATGCGGCGCATCCTGGCCCACACCGCGCCGCGGCTGCCGGCCGGCCGGCCGCGCTACCTGATGGGTGTGGGCACGCCCGAGGACATCGTCAGCGCGGTGCAAGCGGGCATCGACATGTTCGATTGCGTGCTGCCCACGCGCAATGCGCGCAACGGCTGGCTATTCACGCGCCGGGGCACGGTGAAGATCCGCAACGCCTGCCACGCCCGCGACACCGCCCCCCTGGACGAGACCTGCCCCTGCTACACCTGCCGCAACTTCACCCGTGCCTACCTGCACCATCTGCAGAAGGCCAACGAGATCCTGGGGGCGCGCCTGAACACCATCCACAACCTTTACTACTACCAGCAGCTCATGGGCGAGCTGCGCGCGGCGATCGCCGACCGCCGTCTGGCCGACTACGTGGTGGACTTCCACGCCGCGCGACGGGCGCCGGCGGGCTGATATAATCTTTTGTTTTTCAAACCTGGAGGCAAAGGTGCTGATTTCCAACGCTTATGCGCAGGCGGCCCCCGGCACGGACCCGACCGGCGGCCTGATGGGCATTCTGCCCCTCATCCTCATGTTCGTCGTGCTGTGGTTCCTGATGATCCGCCCGCAAATGAAGCGTGCCAAGGAACACAAGGCGATGGTGGAAGCCCTGCAAAAAGGCGACGAGGTGGTCACCCAGGGCGGCATGGCCGGCCGCATCACCAAGGTCGGCGAGAACTACGTCAGCCTGGAGGTGGCCGAAAACGTCGAGATTTCTGTGCAGAAGAGCGCCGTCTCGGCACTGCTGCCCAAGGGAACCCTGAAGTCTTTGTGAGGAGTGTAGGGTGAGGAGTGCGGAGCAAAACCTTCCCCCTCGCCCCCGTCTCACTCCTCAGTCCTCGCTCCTCACCCGCATATGAACCGCTACCCGCTCTGGAAGAACGTTCTCATCGCCATCATCGTCGCCCTGGGCATCCTATATACCCTGCCCAATTTCTACGGCGAAGCGCCGGCGATCCAGGTATCCAGCATCAAGGCCACGGTCAAGGTGGACGCTCGCACCGAGGAGCGTACGGCCGAGGCGCTCAAGGCGGCGGGCATCGAGCACCAGGGGATCTTCCTCGACGCCACCGGAGTCAAGGTGCGCTTCGCCGACACGGACACCCAGCTGCGGGCCAAGGACGTGGTGGACAAGGCCCTCAACACCGACCCCAACGATCCCACCTATGTGATCGCCCTCAACCTCCTGTCGCGCTCCCCCGCCTGGCTGAACTCGGTGCGGGCACTGCCCATGTACCTGGGCCTGGACCTGCGCGGCGGCGTGCATTTCCTGCTGCAGGTGGACATGAAGGGGGCGCTGACCAAGCGGCTGGACGCCACCAGCGCCGACCTGCGCACCTTGCTGCGCAGCAAGGACGTGCGCCACGGCGGCATCGTGCGCGAAGGCTCGGGCATCGTCGTCCGCTTCCGGGACGCGGAGATCCGCGCCAAGGCGCGCGCCGTGATCGAGGACAACCAGCCCGATCTGGCGCTGGCGGAGCAGCAGAGCAACAGCGATTTCCTGCTGCTGGCGACCCTCAAGCCGGAAGCCCAGCAGCGCATCCAGGAGGCGGCCATCAAGCAGAACATCACCACCCTGCACAACCGGGTGAATGAGCTGGGCGTGGCCGAACCGGTGGTGCAGCAGCAAGGTGCCGACCGCATCGTGGTGCAGCTGCCGGGGGTGCAGGACACGGCCAAGGCCAAGGACATCATCGGCCGCACCGCCACCCTGGAGATTCGCCTGGTGGCGGCGAGCGACCAGGAGTCGGGCGAGCCCGGCTTCGGCGTGGACAAGTTCTACGAGCGCACCCGCGACGGCTCGCTGGTGCCGGTGTTCGTGAAGAAGCAGGTGGTGCTGACCGGCGAGCGCATCGTCGACGCCGCCGCCACCTTCGACGAAAACCACCGCCCGGCGGTGTCGGTGACGGTGGACAGCCAGGGCGGGCGCATCCTGCGCGACGTGACGCGCGAGAACCTGAAGAAGCCCATGGCCATCATCCTGTTCGAGAAGGGCAAGGGTGAGGCCATCTCGGTGGCCACCATCCAGAGCGAGTTCAGCACCCGCTTCCAGATCACGGGCATGTTCTCCCCCGAAGAGACCAACCGCCTCGCCCTGCTGCTGCGCGCCGGCTCGCTCGCCGCGCCCATGGACATCATCGAGGAGCGCGTGGTGGGCCCGAGCCTGGGCGCCGACAACATCGAGAAGGGCTTCAAGGCGACCCTGTGGGGCTTCGTCGCCATCGCCGTGTTCATGATCGCCTATTACCAGCTGTTCGGGCTGATCTCGGTGATCGCGCTGGCGGCCAACCTGATGCTGCTGGTGGCCCTGCTGTCCCTGCTGCAGGCCACCCTCACCCTGCCCGGCATCGCCGCCATCGCCCTCACCCTGGGCATGGCCATCGACGCCAACGTGCTAATCAACGAGCGCGTGCGCGAGGAGTTGAGGAACGGCGCCACGCCCCAGGCGGCCATCAACGCCGGCTACGAGCGCGCCTTCGACACCATCCTGGACTCCAACGTCACCACCCTGATCGCCGGCCTGGCGCTGCTGATCTTCGGCTCCGGCCCGGTGCGGGGCTTCGCCGTGGTGCACGTGCTGGGAATTCTGACATCGATGTTTAGCGCCGTGATGGTGTCGCGCGCCCTGGTGAACTTCATCTACGGTTCGCGCCGGCGGGTGGCGAAACTGTCCATCGGCCAGGTGTGGAAGCCGGCCGCGGGCAAGTAGGCGCGGCGCAGAAAGAGAGGATCGAGCATGGAGTTTTTCCGCATCAAGAAAGACATCCCCTTCATGCGCCATGCGCTGGTGTTCAACATCATTTCGTTGGTCACCTTCATCCTGGCGGTGGTGTTCCTGGCC
>JBMOQT010000228.1:0-5368 GCA_049320945.1 Pseudomonadota bacterium | reverse complement strand
ACGTCGAGCGGCCGCGGGTGCATATCCACGAGCGCTACTATGTGGAGCCGGTCCCGGTTTATTACTATCCGGTGCCGCGCCGGCCGCAAGTGGTCGTGAGCGTGCCGCCGATCGTGGTCGACTTCTATTGAGAATTACATAATATCGTGACGCCGTTTGAAATCCCTCCTGTCCTCCCTTTGCAAAGGGAGGAACCCGCTAAAGGCCGTTTGCAGCAGGTTCCCCTCTTTGGCAAAGAGGGGACAGGGGAGATTTTCGATCTGGCTCGCTTTCGTCACATGGTTACGTAAGGATCAATAATATCGGGCTGAAGCCCGACCTACGTTAGCCTACGCCGCAACTGTGCAAGCGAAATTGTGGCTGCGGCCGCCGCTGCGCGGCTTAACGTTCGCTGCGCTCACGTTAGCCTACGCCGCAACTTCGCTGGCTGAGCACATTGCTCAGCCAGCGAAGTTGTCTTTATTCTGCGCCTTGGTGCGCGCCTCGGCGGGCGACACCACGTTGCGCCGCACCAGGTCGGCCAGGCACTGGTCCAGGGTCTGCATGCCGACGCTCTGGCCGGTCTGGATGGCCGAGTACATCTGGGCGATCTTGTTCTCGCGGATCAGGTTGCGGATGGCCGGCGTGCCGATCATGATCTCGTGGGCCGCCACGCGGCCGTCGCCGGCCTTGGTCTTGAGCAGCGTCTGGGAGATCACCGCGCGCAGGGATTCCGACAGCATGGAGCGCACCATGTCCTTCTCGGCCGCCGGGAACACGTCCACGATACGGTCTACCGTCTTGGCGGCGGAACTGGTGTGCAGGGTGCCGAACACCAGGTGGCCGGTCTCCGCCGCCGTGAGCGCCAGGCGGATGGTTTCCAGGTCGCGCATCTCGCCCACCAGGATCACGTCCGGGTCTTCGCGCAGGGCCGCGCGCAGGGCGTTGTTGAAGGACAGGGTGTGGGGCCCGACTTCGCGCTGGTTGATCAGGCATTTCTTGCTCTCGTGCACGAATTCGATCGGGTCCTCGACGGTGAGGATGTGGCCGTATTCGTTTTCGTTGATGTAGTTGATCATCGCCGCCAGCGTCGTGCTCTTGCCCGAGCCCGTCGGGCCGGTGACCAGCACGATGCCACGCGGCTGGCTGGCGATCTCCTGGAAAATTTTCGGGGCGTTGAGTTCCTCCAGGCTCAGCACCTTGGAGGGAATGGTGCGGAACACTGCGCCGGCGCCGCGATGCTGCACGAAGGCATTGACGCGGAAGCGTGCAAGATTCGGCACCGCGAAGGAGAAGTCGCATTCCAGGTTCTCCTCGTAGTGCTTGCGCTGGCCGTCGTTCATGATGTCGTACACCATGCTGTGTACGTCCTTGTGTTCCATGGGCGGCAGGTTGATGCGCCGCACGTCGCCGTGCACCCGGATCATGGGCGGCAGACCGGCGGACAGATGCAGGTCCGAGGCCTTGTTCTTGACGGCGAAGGCGAGCAGTTCGGTGATGTCCATGCTGTAGGAGACCGCTACGGATAAGGAGGAACACGGAGTTGCGCTATACTCGCGAGGCATTATGGCAACAATCTCCGCTGACTTGCAAGCCGTCGGGCAGCGCATAGCCGCCGCTGCGCGGGCGGCGGGCAGGGATCCCGGCAGCGTGCGCCTGCTCGCGGTCAGCAAGACTTTTTCCGAGGCCGCCGTCCGCGCAGCGGCGGCGGCGGGCCAGCGGGCCTTTGGCGAGAATTACGTGCAGGAGGCGCTGGCAAAGATGGCCGCCCTGTCCGACCTGGGCCTGGAGTGGCATTTCATCGGCCCGCTGCAGAGCAACAAGACCAGAGCCGTGGCCGAGCACTTCGACTGGGTGCACAGCGTGGACCGCATGAAGATCGCCGAACGCTTGTCGGCGGCGCGCGCCGGCCGCCCGCCCTTGCAGGTCTGCCTTCAGGTCAACACCAGCGGCGAGGCGAGCAAGGGCGGAGTGCAGCCGGAGGAGGCCGTCGAGCTGGCGCGCGCCGTTGCCCGGCTGCCGCATCTGCGCCTGCGCGGCTTCATGACCATACCCGAGCCCACGCGGGATGTTACGCTGTTGCGCAGCCGCTTTCGCCTGCTGCGGGAACTGCGCGATGCGCTGAACGCCCGCGGCCTGGAACTGGACACCCTGTCGATGGGCATGTCGGACGATCTGGAAGCGGCGATTCTCGAGGGAGCGACCATCGTGCGGGTGGGCACCGCCATCTTCGGCGCCCGCAAGCGCAGCCAGTAGAGGAACCAAACGACATGAAGATCACTTTTCTCGGCGGCGGCAACATGGCCACCGCCCTCACCGGCGGCCTGCTGAAGAAGGGCTTCGCCAGCACGGACATCAAGGTCATCGAACTGCAGGCGGAAAATCGCCAGCGCCTGGTACGCGATTTCGGCGTGGCCTGCTTCGATTCGCCCACAGCGACGGCTCTGACGTGCGACGTACTGGTGCTGGCGGTGAAGCCCCAGCAGATGCGCGCCGCGCTGGCGCCGGTGGCGCCGCACCTGAAGGACCAGTTGGTGGTGAGCGTCGCCGCCGGCATGCGCATCGCCGACATCTCCCGCTGGGCGGGCGGCTACCGGCGCATCGTGCGCACCATGCCCAACACGCCGGCCCTGATCGGTGCCGGCATCACCGGCCTGTACGCCGGGCCGGAGGTCGATGCGGCGGGACGCAGCCAGGCGGAGCGGGTGCTGGCGGCGGTGGGCAAGACGCTGTGGATCGGCGACGAGGCACAGATGGACGCGGTGACGGCCGTCTCGGGCAGCGGTCCGGCCTATGTTTTCTATTTCATCGAGGCCTTGCAGCGCGCGGCGCGCGAGCTGGGCTTCGGCGAGGCCGACGCGCGCACCCTGGCGCTGGAGACCTTCGTCGGTGCCGCGGCCCTGGCGGCGGGCGCGAGCGAGGATGCGGCGGTGCTGCGCGGCCGCGTCACTTCCAAGGGCGGCACGACCGAGGCGGCGCTGCGGTCCATGGTGGCGGACGGCGTGGGCGAGGCGATCGTGCGCGCAGTGAAGGCGGCCGAGGCGCGCGGCCGCGAGCTGGGCGAGCTGCTGGGAAAGGATTGAGTCCATGCTGGCCCAGCTCGCCCTCCTGATCCTCGAGGCCGTCAGCGATTTCTTCGTCATCCTGCTGCTGGTGCGCTTCTACATGCAGTGGCTGCGCGTGTCCTTCCGCAATCAGGTTGGCCAGTTCGTGGTGGCCGTCACCGACTGGCTGGTGCGGCCGGCGCGGCGCGTCATTCCCGGCCTGATGGGGCTGGATCTGTCGAGCTTCGTGCCGGCTCTGGCCGTGCATAGCCTTTATCTCGCCATCGCCTTCTGGCTCAAGGGTTACGCTTTCGGCGGCGGGCCCCTGCTGGCGGTCATTGGCCTGCTGGCCATCGGCTTCCTGGAGCTGATCCGCTATTCGATGTACATCCTCATCGGCGTCGTCATCGTTGCCGCCGTGCTGAGCTGGGTGAATCCCTATTCGCCCGTGGCACCCCTGTTCAATGCCCTGGCGCGGCCCTTCCTGCGTCCGCTGCAGCGGGTGATCCCGCCCATCGCCAACGTGGACCTGTCGCCCATCGTGCTGCTGCTGGTGCTGCAGATCGTGCTGCTGCTGCTCGCCTGGGTGCGCACGGGCCTGCTGCCCCTGTTGATGTGACGCCGTCCTGGCTCAAGCGCGAGGCGGAAGGCAGGGTGCTGCTGACGGTGCACGTGCAGCCCGGTGCCAAGAGGACCGAGGTTGCCGGCGTGCATGGCGACGCCCTCAAGATCCGCCTGGCCGCGCCGCCCGTGGACGGCAAGGCCAACGATTGCCTGCTGGCCTTCCTGGCCGAGCGTTTGGGCATCGCTCGCGCCGCGGTGGAACTGGTGAGCGGCGCCACGGCGCGGCGCAAGCGGCTGCGCGTGGCGGGGGTCACCGAGGCGGCCCTGGAGCGCTTGGCGCGGGTTCGCGCTTAAGCTCGGGCCTTCCCTCATGCGCCCGGGCCGGGGACGTGGGCGGCGCCCAGCGCTTCGGCGATGTCTTCCCGCAGGGACGCGGGCATGGGAAGCGACGCGGTGGGTGCGACCATTTAGAGCAGCTCCCGCTGCACATAGCCGTAGAGGGCGTCCAGGTGGGACCCGATCAGGTCGAAATAGAACTGGCGCCGCTCCAATTCTTTCGCCCGCTCGCCGAAGATCTGCTGCAACCGGGGACGGCTCGGCTCCCCGATGCGATGAAACGACAAATGGCATCTCATGACGCCTAGCTCCTTTTTCACACCCGGCCTTTATATGGGTGCGCAGGAGCGTCCGCGCAAGTGGGGATCCTCCCGGATGCTAGCGCGCCTCGAACACCACGCGCCCGTCCACCAGCGTATAGACCACCTTGCCCGGCAGCTCATGGCCCAGGAAGGGCGTGTTCTTGCCCTGGCTCTTCAGGCTGTCGCGGGTGACGCGCAGCGCTGCCTGGGGATCGAAGATGCATATGTCCGCCGGGGCGCCGGGCGCCAGCGTGCCCGCGTCTAGCCCCAGGATACGCGCGGCATCGCAGGTGACGCGCGCCAGTGCCCGCTCCAGGGGCAGACGCATTTCCTGCGCCCACTTCAGGGTCAGGGGCAGCAGCAGCTCCAGCCCGGTGGCGCCCGGTTCCGCCTCGTCGAAGGGCAGTTGCTTGGCGTCATCGTCCACCGGCGTGTGGTCCGAGCACAGGGCGTCGATACGGCCGTCGGCCAGGGCCTGGCGCAGGACGTCCCGGTCGCGCAGGGAGCGCAGGGGCGGAATCAGGTTGGCGTGGGTGCTGAAGTAGCCGATGTCCCGCTCCGACAGATGCAAATGGTTGATGGACACGTCGCAGCTCACCGCCAGTCCGTCGCGCCGTGCCGCCTCGATCATGTCCACGGCGTCGGCGCAGGAGATGCGCGCCACATGCAGGCGCACGCCCGTGTCGCGCGCCAGCCGCAGGGTGGTGGCGAGCGCCACGGTCTCGGCGCTGTAGGGGATGCCGGGCAGTCCCAGGCGGGTGGCCACCTCGCCGTCGTGAGCCACGCCGTTGCGGCCGAGGAAGGGGTCCCGGGAATGCAGCCACACGGTGAAGCCGAAGGTGGCGGCATACTGCAGCGCACGCAGCAGCACCTCGGTATTGGCGATGGGCGTATTGGCCTGGCTGAAGGCCACACAGCCGGCCTCCCGCAGCTCGGCCATCTCCGTGAGCTGCTCGCCCGCCAGGCGCACGGTGAGGGCGCCGATGGGATGGACATGGCTGCGCGACAGGCTACGCGCCCGGTGCTTGAGCATTTCCACCAGGCCCGGCTCGTCCAGGGGCGGGTCCGTGTCCGGGGGGCAGGACAGGCTGGTGACGCCGCCGGCGGCGGCCGCGGCCAGTTCCGACTCCAGGGTGGCGCGGT
>JBMOQT010000227.1:2768-5387 GCA_049320945.1 Pseudomonadota bacterium | reverse complement strand
CGCCTCCACCCAGCGTTCGCCGGCGGCGGTCTGTTCCTTTTTCCAGAAGGGGGCGCGGGTCTTCAGGTAGTCCATGATGAATTCGCAGGCGGCGAAGGCCTCGCCCCGATGGGCGCCGACCACGATCACCAACACGATGCGGTCGCCCGGCCGCAGGGGGCCGTAGCGATGGATGACGCGCACGTCCATGATGTCCCAGCGCGTCCGGGCTTCGGCGACGATGTCCTCCAGGGCTTTTTCCGTCATGCCCGGATAGTGCTCCAGCTCCATCCGGGACACGCCGGCGCCTTCGTTGGCGTCGCGCACCAGGCCGACGAAGCTGGCCACGGCGCCGATCTCCGGCCGGCCGGCGGTGAGGGCGGCGATCTCCGCCCCCACGTCGAAATCCTGCTGCTGCACGCTCACGGACATGTTCAGCCCCCGGTCACCGGCGGGAAGAACGCCACCTCGTCGCCGTCGCGCACGGCGGCGTCCATGTCGGCCATTTTCTGGTTCACCGCCACCCGCAGATTCTTGAACCGCGCCAAGGCTTCCCAGGCGCCGCCGCGGCCGGCCAGATGGGCATAGAGGGCGCCCACGCTGGACACCCCGGGCGGCAGCGGCAATTGCTCGGCGCTCTCGCCGACGGCTTCCCGCAGGCTGGCGAAGTAGAGGATCTTGACCATGGTTTCAGTATAACAACTCGGAAAACGGCAGGAAGCGCACCATGTCGCCGCGGCGGATGGCCCGGCCGGGCGGGTTGTCCACCAGGCCGTCGGCCCACACGGCGGAGGTCAGCACCCCCGAGCTCTGGTTGGGGAACAGCTCCAGCGCGCCCTCGGCATTTAAGCGCACGCGCAGGAACTCGCGCCGCACATCGGGCTTGGGCCAGTCGAAATCCGCCCGCAGGGCCTGGGCGCGCACCGCCGTCTGGGCGGCGCCCTGGGCGCACAGGATGAAGGGGCGCACCAGCAGCAGGAAGGTGACGAAGCTGGACACCGGATTGCCCGGCAGGCCGATGAAGGCAGCCGCCGCCACCCGCCCGAAGGCCAGCGGCTTGCCCGGCTTGATGGCGATCTTCCACAGGGACAGCTCGCCCTCCGCCTGCACCGCCGGCTTGACGTGGTCCTCCTCGCCCACCGACACGCCGCCGCTGGTGAGGATCAGGTCGTGCTCCACCGCCGCTTCCCGCAGCACCCCGCGGGTGGCCGCCAGGTTGTCGGGCACGATGCCGCAGTCGGTGATGTCGCAGCCCAGCTGCTGCAGCAGGCCGCGCAGGGTATAGCGGTTGGAGTTGTAGATGGCCCCTTCGGGCAGGGGCTCGCCCGGCATCACCAGCTCGTCGCCGGTGGAAAACAGCGCCACGCGCAGGCGCCGGAACACGGGCAGCTGCGCCAGGCCCACCGAGGCGGCCAGGCCCAGGTCCTGGGGCCGCAGGCGCGTGCCGGCAAACAGGATCCGGTCGCCGGCGCCGATGTCCTCGCCGGCCCGGCGTATCCACTCCCCGGGGGTGGGCACGTGGTTCACCACCACCGCCTCCCCCTGGTGCTCGCACAGCTCCTGCATCACCACCGCATCGGCGCCCGCCGGGATGGGCGCGCCGGTGAAAATGCGCGCCGCCGTGCCCGGCTGCAGGTGCTGGCCGACCGTGCCCGCCGGAATGCGCTGGGACACCGGCAGGCGCGCCCCGGGCGAGGTGATGTCGGCGCACCTCACGGCGTAGCCGTCCATGGACGAATTGTCCCGGGGCGGCACGTTGAGGGAGGAATGGAGGTCCTGGGCCAGCACGCGCCCGCAGGCATCGAAGGTGCCGATTTTCTCCACCTCGGCAACCGTCTTGGCGCCGGCGAGCAGTTGCGCCAGGGCCTCGTCCAGGGACAGCAGATTCTTGCTCATTTGAGGTCCAGATAGCTCAGAATGAATTGGACGATGGCGTCCGGATCGTTGATGTCCAGCAGCGGCAGCGGCGCCGTCAGCTCCCCGTCGGTGGCGATGGCGACGATGTTGGGATGCTCCGGGTAGAGGGGCGGCTTACCGTGGGAGGGCCGATGCACCTCCAGCTTGGGGATCTCGTTGTCCGACTTGTAGCCTTCCACCAGCACCAGGTCGCAGGGACTGAGGAGCTTGAGCTGCTCATGCAGCGTCGGCTCGCGTTGCCCGCGCAGCTCGTGCATCAGCACCCAGCGCTGGTCCGAGGTGAGCAGCACCTCGGTGCACCCGGCCTCCCGGTGGCGATAGGAGTCCTTGCCCGGCCGATCGATGTCGAAGCCGTGATGGGCGTGCTTGATGAGCGACACCGTCAGGCCTTCCATGACGAAGCGCGGGATGAGCTGCTCGATCAGCGTGGTCTTGCCCGAGCCTGAGTAGCCTGCGAATCCAAAAACCTTCATAACAGTATGGCGCGGCGGCTTGGCCTCGCGAAACCCACAGGATAGCAGATCGCCCTTGACAGGTTGCCCCGGGCGGCAATGGGTCCAGGGCAATTGCATAAACGCTCCCTCTCCCCCGGCGACCGGGGCGAGGGAACCTTCTTTCGGCTTTTCGTGCGATTGTCCTGGCAATGGGTCCGACTGCGCTTGGACAAGGAGCACCCCTTTTGGGTAAGCTGGCGGCAGCGCATGTCCGCAACGGGCGCTGCCC
>JBMOQT010000227.1:0-2668 GCA_049320945.1 Pseudomonadota bacterium | reverse complement strand
CGGGGCGAGGGAACCTTCTTTCGGCTTTTCGTGCGATTGTCCTGGCAATGGGTCCGACTGCGCTTGGACAAGGAGCACCCCTTTTGGGTAAGCTGGCGGCAGCGCATGTCCGCAACGGGCGCTGCCCATGACTCAATTCATTCTGCATAGCGACTGGCTGTTCGAGAGCCGGATCGAGCCGGTGTGGGAAGCCCTGCACGACGTGGCATCCTGGCCCGAATGGTGGCGCTATGTGCGCCGGGTGGTGGAGCTTCAACCGGGCGACGCCTCGGGCGTCGGGGCGGTGCACCGCTTCACCTGGTCGAGCCGCCTGCCCTACACCCTGTCCTTCGACATGCGCGTCACCGAGCTGGACCAGCCGCACCGCATGGCCGGCGTGGCCACGGGCGAGCTGGAAGGCACGGGCATCTGGACGCTCAACCAGGAAGGCCCGCTCGCCCGCGCCCACTACGAGTGGCGGGTGCGCGTCACCAAGCCCTGGATGCAACTGGCGGCGCCGCTGGCGCGGCCGATCTTCGCCTGGAACCACGGCCAGGTGATGCAGGCGGGCGGCGCCGGCCTCGCCCGCCGGCTCGGGGTGCGAAGGGTGGGCTGATGCCAGGGAGTCGGCAGGCGCTACGGGGGGCAGGCCACTCCGGGCGCCACGCAGGGAATGGTCAGCACCGGCGCGAAGCCGCCGCCCGGCGTGCGGAAATTGGTGGTCTGGCCCCGGTACAGGCGCGCCGCCAGCAACTGCACCCGGCCGGCATAGACGTAGTTGCGGATGTCGAGCTTGAGGGCCACTTTCTCGGCCCCCACCTCCAAGCGCCGCTCGCTGGGCGCCACCAGCGCCTGGGCCACGTAGTCGCCCTCCAGGATCTCCTCGAACACGCGCCGCGTGAGCTTGTCGCCGCGGTAGGTGGCCTTGCCGCCGTAGCCCGCCGCCGGCTTGAAGAACAGCTGCTTGCGCCGCGCCCACAGGGCCTCGGCGTCGTCCCTGCGCACGATCTCGGTGCGCGGGATGCCCGACAGCAGCACCGCGCGCGTGTCCTCGTCCACCCCCAGCTCGCGCAGCGCCGCCTCGTCGGTGAGCAGCGCCAGGTTGCGCTTGTCGGCGTACAGGGCGTGGGCGCGCGGATGGGGCGTGACCACCGCCGCCCCCGCCAGGTAGGCGGCGCCCAGCGCGTTGTGCCCGGGGCGCTCGAAGTAGAAATCGGTGAGGCGGTTGTACACCAGGTCCACCCGCCGACCGCCGTGCCACAGGGCGCCCCCGCGCCAGTCCAGTTCCGCCGGCTCGACGATGGCCGCCGCCACGCCGCGGCTTTCGAACAGCTTGCGGAACAGCACGAACTCGGGATAGAGGTACTGCTCCCGGGGCTGCTCGTCCACGATGACGGCATAGGACAGGGGCGCGTCGCCCCGCTCCAGCCGCCATTCCTCCAGGAACATCTCGAACAGGGTCTGCTCCAGGCCGTGATCCGCCCACAGCCCTGGCAGCATCACCGCCACCGATTCGCAGCAGGCCTGCTGCGCCCGGCCCAGCACGCCGTTGAGCAGCGCGCCCCCGGCGTTGGTATTCACCTCGATGACCTGGGGCCCCTGGTCGCCCTGATGGAAGTCATAGCCCAGGAACACGCCCCGGGCCCTGGGTGCGAAGCGCGCCGTTGCCGGCGCGTAGGCCAGCACCCGCTGCTGGTAGGCGGGCAGTGCCACCACCGTCTCGACCGCGGCGATGATGCGCTCCATGCGCTTGAGCCAGGCCTCGGCGACGAACACCACCGAATCGGAGAACAGATAGGGCCGCTCCTCGATCATGGCGACCAGCTCGGCGCCGCTCGGGTCCTTGAGCAGTTCGCGCCGCAGCCGCTCCCGGTCGAGGGAAACGCACTGGCAGTCGCGGTTGAGCAGCTCGGCGATGCGCGTGCAATCGAGACCCGAAAGCCCGCCGCGCAAGGCCTCGGGCAGCCCGCTGTCGCGTTGCTCCTGGGGCAGGGCTGTATTCATGTCACAAACTTTCCATACGTTCCGCGTGCTCGGCGGCGCCGAATATCTTCAGGGCCTCCTTCTCGCTGAACACCGGTTCGCACAGCAGGAACACGGTGAACACCGTGCCCTCGCCCAGTTGGCTCTCCACCGTGATGGTGCCGCCGTAGCGCTCGATCAGGGCCAGGGAGATGGATAGACCCAAACCCGTGCCCTGGGTTTTCTTCGTGGTGAAGAACGGGTCGAAGATGCGGCTGAGGTTTTCCGGGGGGATGCCGCTGCCGGTGTCGCGTACACCGATTCTAACACCCCGCTCGTCCCAGTCCTCGGTGGCGAGCGTCAGGGTGCCGCCCGTCTCCATGGCATGCACCGCATTGACGATGAGGTTGATGAGCACCTGCTGCAGCTCGTTGCGGTTCAGCTGCACGCTGCGGGTGGCGTGCAGCTGCTGCTGCACGCGGATGTCGCTCTTCTTCAGCTCGTGGCGCACCAGCACCAGGCTGTCGGCCACCACGCCATTGACGTCCACCGTCTCGATGTAGCCGGCGAACTCGTCCGGGCGCGCGAACTGCAGCAGCTTGGTGACGATGACGCGCACCCGGTTCACCTGCTCGTCCAGCAGGCGCATCTCCTTGTCCACCGGCGCCGCCGCCGGCCCCAGCAGCTCGCGCATCACGTCCAGGTTGCCCTGCATGACGGCGATGGG
>JBMOQT010000226.1:2975-5433 GCA_049320945.1 Pseudomonadota bacterium | reverse complement strand
CTTGTGGAAGATGGCGGGGTTGGAGGTGACCCCCGCCAGGCCATCCTCTTCGATGAGGCGCGCCAGGGCGCCCGAGGCGAGCAGGCCGCGGCTGAGGTTGTCCAGCCACACCTGCTGTCCCAGCTGGGCGATGGCTTTCACTCTTGACATGACGACGTCCTCAGCTCGGCCACAGCCATTCCCGGATCTCCGGCATGTCCTCGCCGTGGCGTACGATGTATTCCTTGTGCTCGATGAGCTTGTCGCGCACCAGCTGCTTCAGGTAGGCGGCGCGGGCGCCCAGGTGCGGCACGCGGTCGATGACGTCGGCGACCAGGTGGTAGCGGTCCAGGTCGTTCAACACCACCATGTCGAAGGGCGTGGTGGTGGTGCCTTCCTCCTTGTAGCCGCGCACATGCAGGTTCTTGTGGTTGGTGCGGCGGTAGGTGAGGCGGTGGATCAGCCAGGGATAGCCGTGGTAGGCGAAAACAATGGGCTTGTCCGTGGTGAACAGCGTGTCGAAGTCCCGGTCGCTCAAGCCGTGGGGATGCTCCTCCCGGGACTGCAGGGTCATGAGATCCACCACGTTCACCACGCGCACCTTCAGCTCCGGCAGGTGGCGGCGCAGCAGCGCCGCGGCCGCCAGGGTTTCCAGGGTGGGCACGTCGCCGGCGCAGGCCAGCACCACGTCCGGCTCGCCGTCGTGGTCGGTGCTGGCCCAGGGCCAGATGCCGATACCGGCGCTGCAATGCTTGATGGCCGCGGCCATGTCCAGCCACTGGTGCTGGGGCTGCTTGCCGGCGACGATGACGTTCACCAGGTTGCGGCTGCGCAGGCAGCGGTCGGCCACGTAGAGCAGGGTGTTGGCGTCCGGCGGCAGATAGACGCGGATCACGTCCGCCTTCTTGTTCACCACGTGGTCGATGAAGCCCGGGTCCTGGTGGGAGAAGCCGTTGTGGTCCTGGCGCCACACGTGGGAGGTGAGCAGGTAGTTCAGCGACGCAATGGGGCGCCGCCAGGGAATCTCCCTGCTCGTCACCTTCAGCCATTTGGCATGCTGGTTGAACATGGAGTCCACGATGTGGATGAAGGCTTCGTAGCAGGAGAACAAGCCGTGGCGCCCGGTGAGCAGATAGCCTTCCAGCCAGCCCTGGCAGGTGTGCTCCGACAGGATCTCCATGACGCGCCCGTCGGGCGCCAGGTGCTCATCCACCGGCAGGGTCTGGGCCAGCCAGGCCTTGCCGCTCACTTCGTAGATGGCCCCCAGGCGGTTGGAGGCGGTCTCGTCCGGACCGAATACGCGGAAGTTGCGGCTGTGCCCGTTGAGCCGCATCACCTCGCGCAGGTAGCTGCCCAGCACCCGCGTCGCCTCGGCGAAGCTGCGACCGGGCTGGGGCACGTCCACCGCAAAGGCGCGGAAGTCGGGCAGGCGCAGGTCCTTGAGCAGCACGCCGCCATTGGCATGGGGGTTGGCGCCCATGCGCCGCTGGCCTGCGGGTGCGAGGGCGCGCAGCTCGGGGCGCGGGGCGCCGTTGTCGTCGAACAGCTCCTCGGGGCGATAGCTCTTCATCCAGGCTTCCAGGACGGCAAGATGCTCTGGTTTGGTGGCGAGCTCCGCCAGGGGCACCTGGTGGGAGCGCCAGGTGCCTTCGGTCTGTTGCCCGTCCACCTCCCTCGGTCCGGTCCAGCCCTTGGGGCTCACCAGCACGATCATCGGCCAGCGTGGCCGTTCCCCTGGTCCTTCGCTGCGCGCGCGGCTCTGGACGAGGCGGATCTCGTCCAGCACCTGGTCCAGCGCCGCGGCCATGGCGCGGTGCATGGGCAGGGGCTCGTCGCCCTCGACGAAATAAGGCTTCCAGCCGTAGCCCACCAGCAGGGATTCCAGTTCGTGGCGGGGAATGCGCGCCAGCACGGCGGGATTGGCGATCTTGTAGCCGTTGAGATGCAGGACGGGCAGTACCGCACCATCACCCGCCGGGTTGAGGAATTTGTTGGAATGCCAGGAGGCCGCCAGCGGGCCGGTCTCCGCTTCGCCGTCGCCGACGACGCAGGCGGCGATGAGATCCGGGTTGTCGAACACGGCGCCGAAGGCGTGGGACAGGGCATAGCCCAGCTCGCCGCCCTCGTGGATGGAGCCGGGCGTCTCCGGTGCCGCATGGCTGGGCACGCCGCCCGGGAAGGAGAACTGGCGGAACAGCGTGCGCATGCCATCGGCATCCTGAGGCACGTTGGGATAGAACTCGCTGTAGCTGCCCTCCAGCCAGGTGTTGGCGGTGAGCGCCGGGCCGCCGTGCCCGGGGCCGGTGACGTAGATCATGTTCAGATCCCGTGCGCGGATGACCCGGTTGAGATGGGCGTAAATGAAGTTGAGGCCCGGCGTGGTGCCCCAATGGCCCAGCAGGCGCGGCTTGACGTGGTCCAGCGCGAGGGGCGCGCGCAGCAGCGGGTTGTCGAGCAGGTAGATCTGCCCCACCGAGAG
>JBMOQT010000226.1:0-2875 GCA_049320945.1 Pseudomonadota bacterium | reverse complement strand
AGGCCGAAGGAGTTGCCGGTGTCCTCGAGCCGGGCGTCCTTGTCCGCCAGGGAGCCGCCGGCGGCGCTATCCCTGCGCCCGAGCTGGGTGGCCTTGGTGCGGTCATGGACATACCAGGCCGTGACCTGCCAGTCCTCGCTGACGCTGTAGGTGGCGTCCAGGGAGTACAGGGTGGCGTCGCCGTCGCGCACGCCGTACTTGCGCACGGCGTCACTGCCGTATTCGTCACGGGCGTTCTCGTAGCCGAACTGCAGCGACAGGTTCTCCAGGGGCGTCCAATCCACCGCCAGGCGCCACTTGTTGCGGTCCCGGTCGGCGATGTGGATGGGGTTGATGAGATCGCTGGGCGCCCCGCCCGGGCCGGCGGCAGCCGAGACATAGGACGAGCCGTCCCGTTCGCTGCGCACGAAGGCCAGCGAGCCGTTGACCGTCTCCGACATGGCGCGGCGCGCCTCGACGCGATAGGAAGTCTCGTCGATCTTGGCGCGCATGGGCACGACCCGCTGGGTGTCCGTGCCGCCGGGGCCGTTGGCGTTGGATACGGGCACGGAGCGGTCCTGCTGGCGGTGCTCGACGCCGCCGGTGAGGCTGAAACCCAGGGGCAGGCGATAGGTGCCCTCCAGCTTGCCGGTCACCGTCTTGTAGGAGAAGGGCGTGTTGTCCACGCACTGGCCGGCGCCGCATGCGGGGTTGGTCTGGACGAAGCGGGCCACCGGCGTGTCGTCCTGCAGATCGTGATAGCGCAGGTTGGCGACCAGGGACAAGTCCTTGAGGGGACGGGCGGTGAGGCCCAGCTGCACCAGGGTGGTGTTGAGCTTGCCGTTGAGGCTCTCCGGGGAGCTCGCCAGGGACAGGCCGGCAATGTCCTTGGTGGGCAGGTGCTGGTCCTGGGTGGCGCGGCTGCGCGACACCTTGAACGTGCCGCGGGTGGTGGGCGTGAAGTTGTAGCCGCCCTCCACGAACAGCTGGTGGGCCTGGTTGTCCAGGGGCAGGGAAAGGAAGAAGGTGGAGCTGCCGACGGCGGTGACGAGCGAGTGGGCATTGTCGTACCAGCTGCCGTAGTAACCGCCGGACAGCTGGAAGCGCTCGCCCGTATAGCTCAGGATCGCTTCCAGCTGGCGCGTGGTGCTGTCGATGGGCTCCACGGCGAATTCGGGCGCGCCGCCGCGCCCCCAATGGCGCGTGCCGTTCTTGTCCTCGTTCTTGAAACTGACATTGAAGTCGAGGCCGGGCCGGAGATTGCGGTAGAACTGCAGCCCGACCCGGTCCCGATGGGTACCCAGGGTGATGTTGCTGCCGGTTCCCGGCGTGATGTTGGTGACGGTCTGGGTGGTCGAACCGAACCCCTGCAGGCCGGTGTTGATGGTGAAGGGGTTGTCCCGGGGAATGCGGCTGTAGTCCAGGGAGATCCCCATCTGGCCCTGGCGCAGGTACTCCGCCTTGAATTCGCGGGTATCCAGGCCCAGGTTGCGGCCGAAGAAGGTGTACCAGGTTCCCGTGGCGTCGTCGCGTTTGACGACTTCGGCATCCAACAGGCCATAGACGCCGTCTTCGCGCATGCCGTCGTAGATGCCTTGCTGGGGTCGGTCCTTGGACCAGTTGCCGACGCCGACCGATACGGCGCTGTTCGGGCGGATGAGCCGGGCGATGTCGTCGTCCTCGGCCCGGGCGGGCGCGAAGGCCGACAGCAACGCGGCGGACAGCAACGTCAGGCGGAAGCTCTGCTGTGTCTTGTTCATTTTCCTTCTCCCTCGATGCGCTCAGCGGCGGAAGCGCCCGGCCGTGGCCGAGTTCTGGGTGCTGTTGCCGCCGTGGATGTTGGTATGGCAGTTCAGGCAGCCGCGGCCCACCGAGCCCAGGGCGCTGGTGCTGCTGGTGCGCGCCGTGGGCAGGCCCGAGGCCTGGCTCGGGTGGCTGGTGTGGCTGTGGCACTCCTGGCACAGGAAGGGCGGACGCGCCTTGAGCAGATTGGCGATGGGACTGCCATGGGGGTTGTGGCAGATGCTGCAGTCCTCCGTGACCGGCTGATGGTTATGCACGAAGGGCCCGCGCTTTTCCATATGGCAGGTGTAGCAGGTGTCGTTCACGCTGTCCCGCGCCAGCAGTTTCGGTCCGGCGGAGCCGTGGGGGTTGTGGCAGTCGGAGCAGGCGACCTTGCCTTCCTTGATGGGATGGTGCGACAGCCGGCCGACCTGGGCGCGCTGCTCCTTGTGGCAGGTGAAGCACACTTCGGGCTGGGTGAGCTTGTCGCGCACCTTGTCGTGCTGGGTGTGCACCTGGTGGCAGGAGGTACAGGCCACATCGCGCGTGGCGTGGGTGCTGCCCTCCCAGTGCATGCGCTTGCCGCCCTGGTGGCAGCCGATACAGGGGGCGTTGCGCTCCTCCACCGGCGTGGTGCTGCGCTTGCCCGCCGGCGGAATGAAGCTTTCGGCCGCCCCGAGGTAGGCGCCGCCGGGCCCGGGCACGTTGATCAGCGGGCCGCTGAAAGTACGGTCGGGCTTGGGCCGTTCTTTCACATCCGCCGGCTTGTTGGCATGGCGCTCGCTCTCGCCGTGGCAGCTGGTACAGGTGGGCGTGCGCGCATCGGCCGTAATGCCGTGCCTGGTCTTGCCGATGGCCAGCACCGGATAGCTTTCGGTTTCGTCGTGGCAGCGGGTGCATTTGGCATCGCCCTTGAGGACGACGTCCTTGGGCGCCTCCTTCTCCGCGCCGTGGGCGACTCCTACGATGCCGCCGATCAGCGCCAGGCACTGCAGCGCCGTGACGAGCAGCCTGCTCGAGTTTCTTTTCATTCGATCATTACCTCCCTATCCTCGCGCGCGGTTTGGGCCGCGCTGGTTGTTGATTAAGGTTCGTTCTTGTCGGCGAACAGCTC
>JBMOQT010000225.1:0-5509 GCA_049320945.1 Pseudomonadota bacterium | reverse complement strand
GCCCAGGGCGCCCACTTCCTGTCCCACGTACTGTGGTCCGCCTGGCTCGCCTGGGCCATCACCGTGGCCCTGTGCCTGGTGCTCAAACCTGAGCTGCGGGCCACCCCTTCCTAGCCGGGACCGAGGCGCGCGCTGCGCCGTTCGGCCGCCCGGGTTATGATGGCCGCACCGCCCCGCCTCCGGAGAACCCCGCATGCGCTTCCCCCATCTATGTACCCTGGTGCTGTCGGCGCTCCTGTGCCTGCCGGCCCTGGCCGAAGATGCGCCCGCCGCCTCGCCCGAGAAACAGGCCGACATCCGCAAGCTGATGGACATCATGGGCACCGGCAATCTGCCCCGCCAGCTCGCCGCTTCCGGCAGCCGGCGCATGTTCCAGGCACTCAAGACGGCGCGCCCGGAAACCCCGGAGCGGGCCCAGGAAGTGATGCAGCGGGAACTGGCGCAGTTGCTGGCGGAGAACATGGACGGCAGCGGCGGGCTGAACGGGCGCATCGTGCCTGTCTATGACAAGCACTTCACCCACGAGGAGATCCGCGAACTGCTGGCCTTCTATCAGACCAGCCTGGGCCGGAAGACCCTGGGCGTCATGCCCCGGGTGAACATGGAATCGCTGGTAGCGACACAGCAATGGCTCGCCTCCCTGCGCCCGGAGATCGACCGGCGGGTGACAGAGGCGCTGAGGCGCGAGGGTTTGCTGCCGCAAAGCGAGACGGCACCCGAGCAGCAGAACAACAAGTAGCCGGCCGAAATTCGACGGAACCTGCCAGGGCGCCGGGCGTCCAACGTGTTCACAGACCCCCCTGTGGTCAAGCCCGATCTTCGGTACCTTCCTTCACTTCGGGCTTGTTGGCCCCGCACTCCCTCCGCGGGGCCTTTTTATAGCTCCGGCCCGGGCAGCGAGGGGCCACGGTAAAATAGCGCGCCTGTCACGGCCTGCGGGCCCATCTCCAAGATACCGAGGACTTACGTGAGCAATGTCAAACCGGGCGGCGCCAAGGGCGAAGCCGCCGCAGCCGCCGTTTCCAATTTCATCCGCCAGGCAATCGATCACGATCTCGCCACCGGCAAGTACGCCGGCCGCACCTGGGGCGGCCGCCCCGGTCCGGCCGCCACCCATGCCGGCGCGCCCCTGGATCCGGCCCGGATCCGCACCCGCTTTCCGCCCGAGCCCAACGGCTATCTGCACATCGGCCATGCCAAGAGCATTTGCCTGAACTTCGGCCTGGCCCGGGACTACGGCGGCGCCTGCCACATGCGCTTCGACGACACCAATCCGGAAAAGGAAGAGCAGGAATACGTCGATTCCATCCTCGATGCCGTGAAGTGGCTGGGCTTCGACTGGGGCCCCCACCTGTACTACGCCTCCGACTACTTCGACTGGATGTACCAGTTCGCCGAGTACCTGATCCGCACCGGCCACGCCTACGTGGACAGCCAGAGCGCCGAGGAGATGCGCGCCAGCCGGGGCACCCTCATCGAGCCGGGCAGGAACAGCCCCTACCGGGACCGCTCGCCGGAAGAGAACCTGGAGCTGTTCCGGCGCATGCGCGCCGGCGAATTCCCCGACGGCGCCCACGTGCTGCGCGCCAAGATCGACATGGCCTCGCCCAACATCAACATGCGCGACCCGGCCATCTACCGCGTCCGCCACGCCGAGCATCACCGCACCGGCGGCAAGTGGTGCCTCTACCCCATGTACACCTACGCCCATCCCATCGAGGATGCCCTGGAGAACATCACCCACTCCCTGTGCACCCTGGAGTTCGAGGACCAGCGCCCCTTCTATGACTGGCTGCTGGAGCGCCTGGCCGAGGGCGGCCTGCTGCAGCGGCCGCTGCCCCAGCAGATCGAGTTCGCCCGCCTCAACCTCACCTACGTGGTGCTCAGCAAGCGCAAGCTTATCCAACTGGTGGAGGAGAAGCACGTGGACGGCTGGGATGACCCGCGCATGCCCACCATCGTCGGCGCCCGGCGCCGCGGCTACACGCCCGAGGGCTTCCGCCTGTTCGCCGAGCGCATTGGCGTGGCGAAGTCCGATTCCTGGATCGAGTACTCGGTGCTGGAGGACTGCATGCGCGAGCACTTGAATGATGCGGCCGAGCGCCGCATCGCGGTGCTCGATCCGCTCAAGCTCATCATCGACAACTACCCGGAGGAGGGGCAAGAGGACTGCCATGCGCCCAACCACCCGCAAAAGCCGGAGCTGGGCAAGCGCGCCGTACCCTTGTCGCGCGAGCTGTGGATCGAGCGCGAGGACTTCAGCGAGAACCCGCCCAAGGGCTATTTCCGCCTCTTCCCCGGCAACAGCGTGCGCCTGCGCTACGGCTACGTGGTGAAGTGCACCGGCTGCGACAAGGATGCCGACGGCAACGTCACCGCCGTCCATTGCGAATACTTCCCCGACAGCAAGTCGGGCACCCCCGGCGCCGACCAGTACAAAGTCAAGGGCAACATCCACTGGGTGAGCGCCCGGCACGCCTACCAAAGCGAAGTGCGGCTGTACGACCGCCTGTTCCGCCAGCCGGTCCCGGGCAAGCGCCTGCGCACCGAGGCGGGCCACGCGCCCGACCATCACCAGGTGGACATGGACGAGGCCGGCAAGGCCCACCAGCACGAGGAGCGAACCGAGCACAACTGGCTCGACGACCTCAATCCCGATTCCCGCCAGGTCATCACCGCCTACCTGGAGCCGTCCCTCAAGAACGCCCGCCCCGAGGAGCGCTTCCAGTTCGAGCGCCACGGCTACTTCGTGGCCGACCGGATCGACTCGCGGGAGGGCCAGCCGGTGTTCAACCGGGCGGTGACCCTGAAGGATTCGTGGGGCAAGCAGGCGGGCTGAGGTCGCGCCCGAAGGCTGCTTGCGTGGAACCGTCCCGCCCGCGGGCGGTCGACCTTTCATGCGTGTCAAATTCATCTTCATTGCGGTGGCGGCGGCACTCGCCGGCTGCGCCGGCAGCCCGGCATGGGAACCGACGCCGCGCTACGAGCAACGACTGTCGCCGATGCCGCCGGACGCCCCGAAGATCCCGCCGCCTACCCTGGCTGATCCCGCGGGCGAAACACCGGCTGCCGGCGCTGTCCCGCCCGCCGAGCGCTGACCGGGCCCCTCGTCGTGATCGCCTTGGCCTGGCACGGCCTGTGGGCGCTCCTCATCGCCGCGCTCGTGCCCGCGGCCTTCGCCCAGGCGCCCACGGGCGAAGTGGAGCGCGCCCTGCTGCAGCGCCAGCAGTACCAGGAGGAGTTGGCCGTGCGCCAACGCCAGTTCGCCGAGCGGCTCGACCCGGCGCTCACTCCCGCCCAGCGCCAGCGGCTGGAACGCCGGCAGCTGGATGAGCGCAGCCGCCAGCAGACCCTGCATCAAAGCCAGATGCGCCAGCTCGGCGCCGTGCAGCAGACGCTGCCCCATCTGCCCGAGCAGCAGCAGCGGCGCGAGCTGATCTGGCAGAGCCAGGAGTTCCTGCGCCAGCGCACGGATCAGGCCATCGACGCCGGGCGCGACGGGCCCTGACCTCTCCCCCTGAACTCCGCCGTAGGACGATTCCGACAGCCTTACAATCCGTCCTATAGCCAAATTAAGGTTTCTCCGATTTTTTTCCCCGGGGTCACCGTCCATACTGCCTCCCACGATGTAGAAGTAAGAAGGCCAACGCAAGCCGGATCGTTGCAATGAGGAGGTCACCTATGAAACAGAAACAAATCACTTCGGCCCTTGTGGCCGCCGTTCTGGCGGGGTCGGGCGGTATCGCCCTCGCGGCGGAGAAGATCGACCTGGGCAAGCGCGAGTATCAGCAGAATTGCGTGGTGTGCCACGGACCCGGCGGCAAGGGTGACGGCTCCTACGGCGAGCTGCTCAAGACCCGGCTGCCCGACCTGACCCAGCTCGCCAAGAACAACGGCGGCGTGTTCCCCGTGGCGCGCGTCTATGAGGTGATCGACGGCCGCCAGCAGGTGAAGGCGCACGGCACGCGCGAGATGCCGATCTGGGGCACGGACTACAGCGTCAAGGCCGCGGAGTATTACCGGGACGTGGATTACGATCCGGAAGCCTTCGTGCGCGCCCGGGTGCTCGCCCTGATCGATTACCTCCACCGCCTGCAAGCCAAGTAACAATAAGCGACGGGGTCAGCGCACTGCCGGAAGGCGACGCCGGCAGTGCGTCCGCTCGTCTTATAGCCTCAGGCTGCCGAGGCCGAGAAGACCCACCACGCCTATGATGATGAGATACAACGCCACGATGTAGTTGAGCAGCCGGGGCATGACCAGGATGAGGATGCCGGCAATCAGCGCCACCAGCGGGCCGACAGCGAGGTTTACGTTCATGGGTTCTCCTTTCGCCGCAAAGGGGGATGACGGCTCGCCGCAACGGCAACGAAACACAGGAATATGACTGCGCCGCGGGAGAGAAGTGCCTTGCCGGCGCGAGCGGACGCCGCCCTCGCTGACGGAACCGGGAGACGGCGCGGCAGTCTTCCGGACATGAGGCCGGTTACCCTTTTCATTCTGCTGCCCCTCCTGGCCGCCTGCGCCGCGCCGGCGCCGCGCGAGCCTGCCCAGCGCCTGGAAGCACAAGCGCCCCTGCCGCCCGCGCCGCCCCGGCTTTCGGCCGACGAGGTGGTGGCGCTGGTGCGCTCGGGCACTTCCGCCGACGAGATCATCGACCGCCTGCGGCGCAGCGCTTCGCGCCTCACGCTCTCCGCGGCCCAGATCATTTCCCTGCGCGAGCGCGGCGTCCCCCTGGAGTTGATCGACCGCATCCTCGAGCTGGAACGCAGCGCCCTGCAGGCCGACTACGCCGAGCAGTTGATCCGCCAGGACGCCGAACACGCCAGGCGCCTGCAACAGCAGGAGCGCGAGCTGGCACGCCGCTGCGACGCCTATTGCGCGCCCTACTACGGGCCGGGCCTGTGGCCTTACGGACCCTATCCGCGCAGCGGCATCTACTGGTGGTTCGGGCGTTGATGCGCGGGCGGCGATCCGTCGGCGCCCGGCCTCGCCCGGCGCAAGGACCGCTTCCTCGCCATCCTGGCCCACGAGCTCAGGGTCGATCTGCCGACGCAACCGCTGGTAATTGAAACCGACCCGGTGCGCCTGGCACAGGTGGTGGCGAATCTGCTCAACAACGCCGCCAAGTACAAACCGGATCAACGGGAAACGAGGGCCGGGCGCTGTCAGTGCAGCTTCACCCGCGGCTCCGTGCGCCGCATGATCATGCGCGCCAGCGAATCAATCGGCTAGACTGAAATTCCCCCCTCGGAGACTGCGCCATGCTGTGCCGCGAAGTGAACCTCGGCAAATGCCGCACTTATCTGCTCGCCTGCGAAGAAACCCGGCGCGCCGTCCTGATCGACCCCCTGCGCGAACGCCTGGACCGCTACCTGGCCCTGGCCGCCTACCTCGGGCTGAAGCTCGAATATTGCATCGACACCCACACCCATGCCGACCATCGCACCGGCGCCTTCGATCTGCACGAGTTGACCGGCGCCCACGTGGTCATGCACCGGGCGGCGCC
>JBMOQT010000224.1:0-5606 GCA_049320945.1 Pseudomonadota bacterium | reverse complement strand
AACTTGTCGCCGCCCACGCGCACCGAACCGGCATACACCATGCCGCCCAGGGAGATGACACCCACTTCGGTGGTGCCGCCGCCGATATCGACCACCATGGAGCCGGTGGCATCGGCCACCGGCAGGCCGGCGCCGATGGCCGCAGCCATGGGTTCCTCGATCAGATACACCTGGCTGGCGCCCGCACCCAGGGCCGACTCGCGGATGGCGCGCCGCTCCACCTGGGTCGAGCCGCAGGGCACGCAGATGATGATGCGCGGGGAGGGCGAGAACAGGCGGGAATCATGGACCTTCTTGATGAACTGCTTGAGCATCTGCTCGGTGACGGTGAAGTCGGCGATCACGCCGTCCTTCATGGGGCGGATGGCGGTGATATTGCCCGGCGTCTTGCCCAGCATCTGCTTTGCCGCCATGCCCACGGCCTGGATGGTCTTCTTGGCGTTGGGGCCACCCTCGGTGCGGATCGCCACCACCGAGGGCTCGTCCAGCACGATGCCCTTGCCGCGCACGTAGATCAGCGTATTGGCGGTGCCCAGGTCGATCGCCAGGTCGTTGGAAAAATAGGATCGGAGGAAACCAAGCATGGAAGTACTCGAAAGCCCTTCAGGGGGTGCGGAAGACCAAATGACTTATGATACCCTATAACGCTTTGTGAAATAACCCGCATCGGATACCGCGCTTCATGTCCCTGACCCTCGATCAAGTGCGGCACATCGCCCGTCTGGCGCGCATGGAGATCTCCGCCGCCGAGGCCGAGACCACCCGCGACCAGTTGAACGGCATTTTCCGCTTCATCGAGCAGATGCAGGCGGTGGACACCAGCGGCGTCGAGCCCATGGCCCACGCCCAGGACGTGGCCCAGCGCCTGCGCCCCGACCAGGTGACCGAGCAGGACCAGCGCGATGCCTTCCAGGCCATCGCGCCCGACGTGGAGGCCGGCCTCTACCTGGTGCCCAAGGTTATTGAGTGAGGAGTCAGGAGTGAGGCGTGAGGAGTTGGGGTATTGCCCCTCACTCCTCACTCCTCACTCCTCACGGAAAAATGATTCACGCCACCCTCAAGGAACTGTCCGCCGCCCTGGCGCGCAAGGAAATCTCCAGCGTCGAACTGACCACCCTGTTCCTGGAGCGCATCGAGCGGCTCAATCCGCGGCTCAACGCCTTCATTACCGTGGACCGGGAGCGCAGCCTGGCCATGGCCCGGGCGGCCGACGCCCGCATCGCCGCGGGCCAGGCCACGGCGTTGACCGGCATCCCCCTGGCCCACAAGGACATCTTCTGCGCCAAGGGCTGGCTCACCACCTGCGGCTCGAAGATTCTGTCCAACTTCGTCAGCCCCTACGACGCCCACGTCATCGAGCAGTTCAACGCCGCCGGCGCTGTCATCCTGGGCAAGACCAACATGGACGAGTTCGCCATGGGCTCGTCCAACGAAACCTCCTATTACGGCCCGGTGCGCAACCCGTGGGACACGGACATGGTGCCCGGCGGCTCCAGCGGCGGCTCGGCGGCGGCCGTGGCGGCGCGCCTGGCGCCGGCCGCCACCGGCACCGACACGGGCGGCTCCATCCGCCAGCCGGCCGCGCTCACCGGCATCACCGGCATCAAGCCCACCTATGGCGTGGTGTCGCGTTACGGCATGATCGCCTTCGCCTCCAGCCTGGACCAGGGCGGCCCCATGGCCAAGACCGCCGAGGATTGCGCGTGGCTGCTCAATGCCATGGCGGGCTTCGACGGCCGCGACTCCACCAGCCTGGAGCGGCCGCGGGAGGACTACACCCGGGACCTGGAGCGGCCCCTGACGGGGCTGCGCATCGGCCTGCCCAAGGAGTTCTTCGCCGAAGGCCTGGCGGACGACGTGCGCCGGGCGGTGGAAGAGGCCATTGCCGAATTCCGCCGGCTGGGGGCGACAACGGTGGAGGTGTCCCTGCCCAGGCTCAACCTGTCGGTGCCGGTGTATTACGTCATCGCCCCGGCGGAAGCCTCCAGCAACCTGTCGCGCTTCGATGGCGTGCGCTACGGCTACCGGGCGCCGGAGTACAGCGATCTGCTGGACATGTACTGCAAGACCCGCGCCCAGGGCTTCGGCGCGGAAGTGAAGCGGCGCATCCTGATCGGCACCTATGTGCTGTCCCACGGCTACTACGACGCCTACTACCTGCAGGCCCAGAAGATCCGCCGCCTCATCGCCCAGGACTATGCCGAGGCGTTCCGGCACTGCGACGTGATCATGGGTCCGACCTCGCCCACGGTGGCCTTCAGGCTGGGGGCCAAGACCGACGATCCGGTGCAGATGTACCTCAACGACATCTACACTATAGGTGCACCCCTGGCCGGACTGCCCGCCCTGTCCGTCCCCTGCGGCTTCGGCGCGGGCGGGCTGCCAGTGGGCCTGCACATGATCGGCAATTATTTCTGCGAGGCGCGCCTGTTCAACGTCGCCCACCGCTTCCAGCAGGCGACCGACTGGCACAGGCGCGCGCCGGCAGACATCTGACTCCGAGGAGGGTCTATGATCCGCGGACAGAAAGCGCTCACTTACCGCCGGGCGGCCTGGCTGGCCGCCGGGATCCTCTCCGGCTGCGCCACGCCCCCCGAGAAGCCGGCGCCGGTGGTTACGGAGCAACCGGCTCCGCCCAGCGAAGTGGCGATCGCCAAACCGACGCCGCGCATACTCAAGGAACCCAAGCGCCCCGGCCCGATCCCGGTGCGCCCCCTCACCGTGGCGGCCGAGTGCAGCTTCCGCGACGAGGTGGGCTACGGCGGCTCACTGAAGCTGGCGGTGCAGGAAGCCCAGGTGCGCGACTTCGACGCCGCCGTCCACATCCCCAAGCGCGGCATGTGCCGCTTCGCCCTGAAGGATTTCCAGCAAACCCGCAGCCTGCCCAACGTGGAGCTGATCCACCGCACCAACGGCTGCATCGTGCGCATGTGGGAGCAGGGCGAGCGGGTCACGGTCGCCTTCCAGCAATGCGAACACATGTGCACCGCCGGCGCCTACCCCTACCTGTGGCCCATCCTCGCCGACCGGCAGGACGGCTCCTGCACATAACGCGACGAAAGCAACATGAGCCTAGCCGATTGGGAAGTGGTCATCGGGCTTGAAACCCATGCCCAGCTCAACACCAAGTCGAAAATCTTCTCCGGCGCCGCTACGGCCTTCGGCGCCGAGCCCAATGCCCAGGCCTGCGCCGTGGACATCGCCCTGCCCGGCGTGCTGCCGGTGCTGAACCGGGGCGCCGTGGAGCGCGCCATCCGCTTCGGTCTGGCGGTGGGCGGGCGCATCGCACCGCGCTCCGTGTTCGCGCGCAAGAATTACTTCTACCCGGATCTGCCCAAGGGCTACCAGATCAGCCAGTACGAGCTGCCGGTGGTCAGCGGCGGCGGCATCACCATCCGGGTGGGCGAAGGGGACAAGACGGTGCGCCTGACCCGCGCCCATCTGGAGGAGGACGCGGGCAAGTCGCTGCACGAGGACTTCCACGGCAAGACCGGCATCGATCTCAACCGCGCCGGCACGCCGCTGCTGGAGATCGTGTCCGAGCCCGATCTGCGCTCGGCGGCCGAGGCGGTGGCCTACGCCAAGGCCCTGCATTCCCTGGTGCGCTGGATCGACATCTGCGACGGCAATATGCAGGAAGGCTCGTTCCGCTGCGACGCCAACGTCTCGGTGCGCCGCCGGGGCAGCGACAGGCTGGGCACCCGCTGCGAAATCAAGAACCTCAATTCCTTCCGCTTCCTGGAGCGGGCCATCGAGTTCGAGGTGCGGCGCCAGGTGGATATCCTGGAGGACGGTGGCGCCATCGTGCAGGAGACGCGCCTGTACGACCCGGAGCGGGACGAGACGCGCTCCATGCGCACCAAGGAGGAAGCCCACGACTATCGTTACTTCCCCGACCCGGACCTGCTGCCCCTGGAGATCAGCCCCGCCTGGATCGAGCAGGTGCGCTCGGAAATGCCCGAACTGCCCCAGGCCATGCGCGACCGCTTCCAGTCCGAATACGGTCTGTCGGCCTACGATGCCGCCACCCTCACCGCCTCCCTGGAGACGGCGCGCTACTTCCAGGAGGCCGTGGCCGCGGCGGGCAGGGACAACGCCAAGCTGTGCGCCAACTGGATCATGGGCGATCTGGCGGCCCGCCTCAACCGGGAAGACAAGGACATCGCCGCCGCTCCGGTGGCGCCACGGCAGCTGGCCGGCCTGGCCCGGCGCATCGCCGACGGCACCCTCTCCAGCAAGCTCGCCAAGGAAGTGTTCGAAGCCCTGTGGAGCGGCGCCGGCACGGACGCCGACGCCATCATCGAGGCGCGGGGGCTGAAGCAGATCTCCGACACGGGCGCCCTGGAGAGCATCATCGATGAGGTGATCGCGGCCAACGCCAAGTCGGTGGAAGAATTCCGCGCCGGCAAGGAGAAGGCCTTCAACGCCTTGGTGGGTCAGGCCATGAAGGCCACCAAAGGCAAGGCCAACCCGCAGCAGGTCAACGAGCTGCTGCGCCGCAAGCTGGGTGCCTGAAAGGGGGAACCGCTCCTGCGGTGCGGGGTAAAATGGCGCGGATGAGTCCCGCACGCACCCCGGAAATCGGCAAACCGATAGCCCTGCTGCTGGATGTGGATGGCACCCTGCTGGAGTTCGCGCCCCACCCCGATGCGGTGGTGGTGCCGCCCGAGCTGGTGCGCCTGCTGGCGGCCCTCCATGACCGGCTGGAAGGTGCCCTGGCCCTGGTCAGCGGCCGCAGCATTGACACCCTCGATAGCCTGTTCGACCCCTTGCGCCTGCCTGCGGTGGGCCTGCATGGCATCGAGCGCCGGCCCGCGTTCGGCGGCGCCGTGGACCGTCTGCCCGTCGAATCCCCTTCACCGCGCCTGCTCGCGGCGATAGAGCAGGCGGTGCGCCGCTACGATTCGGCCTTCATAGAGCACAAGGGCTCGACGCTTGCCGTCCATCATCGCCTGATGAAGGACGGCACCGACCTGCTGCACCGCGAGCTGAAACAGGCCTGCGCCGCCGAAGGCGGTTATTGGACCACCCTGCGCGGGCGCCAGGTAATCGAGCTGAAACCCGCCCTGGCCAACAAAGGGCACGGCTGCGAGGCCTTGTTCGCCCATGCTCCCTTCGCCGGCCGCCATGCCGTGGCCTTCGGCGACGACACCACGGATCTCGACATGTTCGCGGCGGTTGCCCGCTGGGGGGGCACCAACATCAGCGTCGGTGCGCGCATCGCCGGCGCCGGGCATCTGCGCCTGGCGTCGCCGCGCCAGACCCTGGCGGTGCTGCTGGAACTGGAAGCGGCGATTGCCGCCGGCACCTCGCCCCGCTCCGCACTGCGGCAGATCGTGGCGTCGCTCCGCGCCGTCTGAGGACGGGCAGCCTCAGGCGGCGCCGCGCGCCCGCAGTGTGTCCTTGCCCGCGGCCGTGCGCAGCCGCTGGCGCTGGCGCACCCGCGCCGCGTCCATGAGCATGCGGCCGGCCCAGCGATAGACGTTGTTCTCCTTCACCGTGAGGCGCATCAGGCGCATCCGGTCGCGCCTCTCCTGGCGCGGCATCTCCAGGGCAGTGCGGATCGCCTCGGCGGTCTCGCCGATGTCATAGGGGTTGACCAGCAG
>JBMOQT010000223.1:0-5624 GCA_049320945.1 Pseudomonadota bacterium | reverse complement strand
CCGCCGGCTTCGAGATTGCTGCCCTTGACGGTCTCGTTATCGTGCTGATGGCGCCCTTGCCCTTTCTTGCCGCCGGTGCGCAGATCGAGGAGTTCGCGGTCCCTGGCTTCGGCGATCGTGAGATTATCCCCGGCCACGGCGGTCAGCGTCCCCCCGGCGCGAGCCTGGCTGCCGGTGACCGTGAGATCCTGCCCGGCTGCCAGCTGCAGGTCGCCGGTGACGGCCAGCTGCGAACCGCTGTGCTCGGTGCGGACACCGTCCAGGCGGTAGTAGGGGCCGTTGACGATGGCCACCCGCGTCTGCTTCTGCGCCGTGCCGAGCTCCAGGTTCCGGGCGGCGGTGACGGCAGCACTGCTGCCGGCGGCGAGTTGCCCGCCGGCGAAGGTGAGGTCGCGGCCGGCGGAGAGTGTGGCCTCCTGGGCGGCGAGGATCTTGCCCGCCCCGCCCACTTCGGTCTCGGTGAGCGTGCCGCCGAAGGGCGTGGTATCGGCGCGCTCGATGCGCCAGGCGCGGTTGATGAAGTCTTGCCCGGCCGCTGCCGCCACGCGGCCGCCGGCGATGGTGCCGCCGTCGTTTATCACGTCGCGGCGGGCGCTGAGGGTGGTGTCGCCGTCGCGCTCGGTGCTCTCCAGGATGCCACGGTTGGCGATGTCGGTGCCCTCGAGGCGCAGGCTGCGTCGCGCGGTGATACGCCCGGCGTTGCTGAGATCCGGCGCCCGCAGCTCGATTTCGGCAGCGGCCATCAGTGCACCGCTGGGCTGCAAGTCCGCGTCACTAACCTGCCCAAGATAGACCTGGGGCACGAGCACGCGCTCCCCCGCCACTTCGCGCTCCACCAGCCAGACGAGATCGTGGGTGAGTTGGGCGATCTGCTCGGCGGAAAGTTCCACGCCCACCTGGAAACCGAAGCGCCGGGCGGCGGCATAGCCCGCGTCCATGAGCGCCTGGTATTGCGCCATGTCGGAGGCGCCGTCGGTGAGCACGCGCCGGCCGGTGAGCGCGAAGAGCTGGTCGCGCACGAGGTGTTGTTCGAACAGGCCGTCGCCCAGGCGTTTTTGCATCCGCTGAGGGTCCAGCCCCAGGCGGGCGAGGAAGTAGTCGGAACTGATGAAGCGGCTCCGATCGGAGAACAGGGGGTTGGCTTCGATGAGATACCCGGCGCCGGGCGGTGCCGAGACGAACAGGCCGTAGCTGCCTTGGGGCAGGGTGACGTTGCGGGTGTCGAGGCTGCCGGAGCGCAACGCGACGCCACCGGTGAGCGAAGCGGCGCCGCCCGCGGCGGGGCGCTCGCGATTGAGGTGGGCAAGCGGCGAGACGGGCAGGGTGGCGGCGGCAGCGACGGTGTTCTGGCTGCTCTTCACGTTGAGGGCTGGCTGCGCCTGATTGTCGTTGACGAGGCCGGCGGCGAGATTGCCTGTGAGACTGCCGCCGGCGGTAATGCTGGAGGGGACGGCGCCAACGGTCTCCGTGACGGTGGCCGTCAGCGGCATGGCCACCTGCTCGCCATTGCCGCGCTCCCAGTAGCGCGTCACGGTGGTTACCCGCTGCAGGTCCTGGCCCTGATTGATCAGGGTGTCACCTGTGATCCGTACGTCACCCAAGGCGGCGATCTGGCTCGCCTCGTTGCGCAGCGTGCCGCCGTCCAGGGCGATGCCGCCCCCCGCCAGCAGCCTGGCAGATTTTGAGCTGCTCCCCGGCTGAATGCTCTGCACCGTGCCGGATACGACGAGCCGGTAGCCGTGCTCTTCGCTCTCGTGGCCGCCATCGCCGTTGGTCGTCCAGGGCAGCGCGCCGTCATAATAGTGGAACTTCAGCTGCTCGACCCCCGGGTTGCGGTTGAAGAAAGCCTGCAGTTCGCTTTGGGTAGTCACACGGGCAAGCCAGGGAGTGGAGTAGTAAGGCTGTCCGTTGTAGTAGGGCGGCGGCGAACTCTGGTAGCTGCCGTAGTTCTGCCAGCCCTCGTAGCCGATCGCGCTGCCCGCGCCGGCGCCGCCGCGCACCACATTCCAGTGCCAGTACAGGGTCTGCTGCGAAGTGGTGCCGGTATCGGGATCGACCACCGTCTGCACGGTGGTGGCGGGAACCGTCACGCAATAGGAATTGCCCGATCCCGGACAGGTGGTGATATGGCCGGGTGCCTCTTCGCTGAAACCGGTGGTAGCAAGCCGGGGCGTGCGGCCGCGGTTGGCGAGGGATTCGGCCTTGATGGTCAAGTCGCCGGCGTGGGCTTCGATGGAACCGATGTCGTTCAGCAGGCCGCCGGAGCGCTCGCCCCCGGGGTTCTTCTGTATGGTCACGTGCCGACCGGCCCAAACGGCGGCGTCTTCCTCGTTGACAAGTTCGTTGGCATAGAGGAAATGGTCGCGCCCAGCATAGAGGAGGTGGCTGGCGCGATTGGTGAGGCGGCCGGCGATACGGGCGGTGAAATCGGTCATGGCGGCAACCGCGCCCTGGTTGTCGAACTGCGGGGCGGTGAGGGCGATGTTGTCGCCGGAGAGCGTGCCCTGGTTGACCAGATCCGCGCTCACCGCCAGGGTGAGGTCAGTGGCGGCGCTCAGAGTCGCCGCGGCGAGATTGTCGATGCGGGTGGCCGACAAGGAGAGGGCTGTGCCACTGCTCATGGTGCCGCTGTTGCTGAGCAGGCTGCCGCTGTTGGCCGACAGGCCGGTGTCGGCGACGATGCTGCCGCTGTTGAGGAGCGTGCCGCCCGAAAGCGCTATGTGCCCATTGCTCGCTACGCGGCCCTGGTTGTCGAGCGCGCCCCGCGCCGCGAGCCTCACCGCGCCCGTGCTCTCCAGGCGGACTCCCGGGGCGACCGTGATATCGGCTCCACTTTCCAGGGTGATGCCCGCATCGCCCCTCAGAGTATCGCCCACGGCATGCATATAGGACAGGGTGGTGTTGAGAATAAGCCTGCCCGCGGCGGCGAGCGTGCCGCCGCCGTTGTCGATCGCGCCGCTGGAGGCAGTGATCGTGGCATCGGATGCGGACGTGAGGGTACCGGCGCGGTTATTGAAGCTGGACGAACTGACGCTCACCGCGCCGTTGCCGCCGATGAGGCCGTTGGCGTTATCGATGGCGCCGGCCACGGTTAGGCTAGTCGCCTGATCGCCGACGTTGACGATGCGCCCGGCCCCATTGGCGAGGGAGGTGGCGGCGAGGGTGAGGCCTGTTCCGGCCTCGACCGTGCCGCCCGTGTTGTTCAGCGCCCCGGCTATGTCGAAGTTGAGCCCCAGACCGGCGAGCAGCGCGCCCGACGGGTTGGCGAGGCTGGCTGCCACGAGCTCGAGGCTGCCGTTGGTGGCCAGCCGCCCTTGGGCATTGTTCAGCGTCCCCGTCCGCAGCTCGAATTTGCCCGTGCCGGCGTGCTCGATGGCGCCGCGCCCGTTGTCCAGGGAGCCGCTGCGCAAGACGAAACCGGCCGCATTGCTGAGAATGCGTCCGTCCGCGTTGTCGATTGGGCCGGTGACGCCGATGCGGCTGTCGGGGCTGCCCGCCTGGGTGATGCGCCCGCCTGCGTTACCCAGGCTCGCGGCTTGCAGGGCGATGTGGTCGGCGGCGAGTGCTCCCGAGCCGTTTCTCACCGCCCCTGCCGCAGCAAGAACGAGGGCGCCTTGCGTTTGCAGGTCGCCGCCGCGGTGGTCGATGTCTCCGGAAGAGGCGGTGAGACTCGCCTGTCCCTTCACGGTCGTGGCGCTTCCGGAGAGATACAGGCTCGCGCCGCCGAAGTGGAGGCTGCCGGCGGCCAGATGGGTGCCCGTAGCCTTGAGCTGCCCGCTGGCGCTTGCCGTCAGGTTGCCACCGGCGCCCAGGCTGCCGTCGCTCGCAATTCCTGCCCCGAGGGTGCCGCTGGAGTCGATGGTGCCGGCGGACAGGGTAAGGTGCCGGCCTGCGTTGATCGCGCCGCCATTGCGGAAATCGCCAGCGGTGACGGTGACATCGTTCCGACCGTACAGGGTGCCGCTATTGTCCAGCGTCGCGGCGCCGCTCACGAGAATGTTGCCCGCCGCAGTAGTCTTGCCGGCCAGTGTCACCCGCCCGGCATTGCTGATGGTGAGGTCTTCAGCGGTGGCGGCGAGATTGCCAGCGCTCACCACCCCCACGCCCTCCTCGGTGCCCACCAGCCGGATCTTGTGGGCGTACATCCCGCCCAGGCTCGCGACATCGATAGCGACAGTGGGCGCGCCGCCCTGTCCGGCGATGGTCGTCACGCCCAGCGACGCGTAGTCCACCTGGTTCGCTCCGGTGATGACATTGAGCTGCCTAGCCCAAAGACCGGCATTGACGCTCACCGAGCGGCTGATGAGATCGAGGTGGTCGATGCCTGCCGCGTCGAGCCCCGCTCCCCCGATGTCGATGCTGCCACCCGTCACACGGAAGGCGGCAAGACTCCCGTCGCCGCCGAATTGGGGCGTGCCGGTGGTGAGCACGGTCCGCGAGGTGTTGATGAAGCCGCAGCCGTCGCAAGTGATGCCATTGGGGTTGGCGATGATGACGTCCGCCCGGGACCCGGCCACCTCCGTGTAGCCTGCCAGGGCACTGGGATGGGTCGAGGTGACCTCGTTCAGGATGACGCGCGCCGTGCCGGCGGCTAGATTCGGATTCCCGTCGATCCAGCCCGCCTGCCGGGTCTGCACCAACACCTGGCTGTTGTTGAGGATCAGCCCGCGTGCCTCGACGTTGAACTTCTGATACTGGTTGTGGGAGACGCCGGCGGCGGAAGGCGTGGCGATATGCACGACCGGCACTCCGTTGGCGGCGGCATCGATCGTCGGCCGACGCCCACCGGCGGCGGGATCGGCCACGACTTGGGCGGGTGCGGCAAGGGGCTGTGCGGTCAGGGCGACGACCAGGCTCCAGGTAACGACCCGCTGCCAGGGGCTGCCCTCCGACGAGGGGATGATTGGGGATGGGCGCGACCCGTTCTCGATAACCTGCTCGGTTTTCATGGCTCTCCCTGCCTCATCAATACTGGTAACTCAGCTGGAAGCCCAGCGCGGGCCGGGCTGTGGTAAATCCGGTCGGCTTGCTCAGGGCCCTGCCGGCGAAAACGTCGAAGGTGAAGGCGCCGACGGCGCCACGCAGGCCGAGGGCGCCGCCCACCAGACGACGGCCGGCGAGCACGGCGGCGCTCGGGCCGCCCACCCGCCCCTGGTCCAGGGCGAAATAGGCGGCAGGCCCGGGGCTGCCCGGCGTCCATTCCAGCTCGTTGCGCCAATACCATCCCCGCTCGGCGGCGAGCATCTGTTCCCCGTCGAATCCGCGCACCGTGTAGCGGCCGCCGATGGTGAAGAACTCGGTGGCGTAGAGGGGCGTCCCGGTCGTCTGCCCGCGCCATGCGGACAGCCAGCGCAGCCGTTCGCCGCCCAGCGTGAAGGGCACGGATGCGGCTACGTCGAGAGTCTGTAGCGCATAGCGGAAGGTGGGCGCCTGGGGTGGCCGCCCGGATGCGTCCTGCTGTCCCCCGAGCCACGGCACCCCTTCCCTGTGGGCGGCCGTGAGGTCGAGCTGGGCGGTACCCAGGTAGCGGCGGTGGATCAGGCCCAGCTCGGCCGCCGTGGTCTCGCGGCGCTGCACGGCGATCTCCACATCCTCGATAGAGCTGCGGCTCCTACGGTTCAGCA
>JBMOQT010000222.1:0-5652 GCA_049320945.1 Pseudomonadota bacterium | reverse complement strand
CACTCGGTCTCCCGCACCATGACCTCGTTGCTGATGACGTCCAGCTTCTTCTGCACCTCGCCCTGGGCGTTCTCGCTGCCGGCGCTCCCCAGGGCGCCGATGAGGGCGCCTTTGTTGACCTGGTTGGCGATGATCTTGACCGCCGTGGCGATGGCGTTGAGCAGACCGGAAAAGTCGCCGGTGGCGTGGGGATGGCGATGCTCCTGTTCGATGGTGTAGCGGGTGAGCGTCTTGCGGCCTTCGTACATGTTTTCCTCCTCGAATGGCTTTCCTGAACGGCCGGGTGAGCGAAATTTAACGGTCTTCATCCATAAGCGCCATTCACGATTTTTTATGATGCGCATAAGGTCAGGGCTGCCGGACCGAACTCGACGCAACGGCGCCGATGGGATCGGCCGCACGCCGGGACGGCCGGCGCGGCCGGGGTCAGTCCGTGAGAGCGGCGAACAGGGCGGGCAGGCGCTCGGGCAGCCGCTCCACCCGGTCTGCGATGGCGTATCCCGTCGGGCCGAAGATGCGAGCGACATAACGGTCCGCGTTCGGATCGAGGGTGAGGCAGAAGGTATATACGCCCCGGCCGGCCAACTCCTCGACCGCCTTCTTGGTGTCGTGGCGCAGGTACTGGGGGTCGCGCTCGTCCACGTCGGCCGGCTCGCCGTCGCTGACGAGCAATAGCAGCTTGCGCCGCTGGGGCTGCCGCAGAAGGCACTGGGCGGCGTGGCGCAGGGCCGCGCCCATGCGGGTGGAAAAGGCTCCGCGGATACCCGCCAGGCGCGCCTTGGCCTCGTCGTCCCAGCGCCCGTGGAAATCCTTGAAGCGGTAATAACGCACGTCGTGGCGCCCGTCGGAGCAGAAGCCGTGCAGCGCGAACGGATCCCCGATCCGGTCGATGGCGCTGGCGAGCAGGGCGGCTGCGTCCCGGCTGAGCTCGAACACCGTGCGCTCGGTACCCGGGACCCGGTCGTTGGTCGACTCGGACAGATCCAATAGAACCAGTACCGCCAGGTCCCTGCGTTCGAGTACATGACGTAGGGTGACGCGGGGATCCCAGGGTAGCCCGGCGCGCATGTTGACCCAGGCATCCACGGCGGCGTTGAGGTCCAGCTCGTCGCCGTCCTCGAGCTTGCGCTCGCGCATCACGCCCTGGGGCCGCAGGCGGTCGACGATCTGGCGCAGGCGGCTGGCGATGGGCTTGTGGCGGCGGAGGATCTCGTCGATGGCGTCCGGATCCTGCCTGGGCATGCGCCGCTCGTAGAGGGTGACCCAGTCGGGGCGGTGCAATTGCACCTGGTAGTCCCATTCCGGGTAATGGAAAGGGTCCGAGATCGGTTCGCGCCCGTACTTTTCGTTGTAGGTGGTGCCGTCGTCGTCGAACAGCACGCCGTCCAGGATCCACACCTCCTGGGCGTCGTCGCCGGCGGTCTCCACCTCCACTTCGTTGACGAACTCCATCATGGAGACGCGCTTTCGCACCTGCTTCTGGCCCTGCAGGATCTCCACGCCGCGCTGCCAGGAAAACCCCTCGAACTGCCATACGAAGCGGTTGTCGTCGCGGTAGGGCAGGCGCAGGTTCTCCAGTTGCCGCAAGGACGGCAGCGCCCGGCGCGCGGCGAGCAGGTGGTAGAGCTCCAGCCCCATGTGCCAGGAGAACATGTTGTCCAGGCGGTTGGCCTCGATGTTGGCATGGAACTTCTGAGCCAAGGCGTCGAGCTCGGCATCCCCCGTGGTGGATTCGGCGTCCAGCAGGTGCAGCGCCAGTCTTTCGAGCCAGTCCTGGGTTTCGTGTTCGCTGCGGCCCTCTTTGGGGCTGGCCAGCAGCGCGCGCCAGATCTGCTTGAGGCCCGGAAGGTCGCGGATGGCGTTGTATTCCACGCGCGCATCCTCGAAGAATCCGATCAGGTTGATCTGGGCCGGGTTGAGTTCCTGGGCGGAGATGGGAGCGTTGGTGTAGACGACGTGGGCGGCCAGGTGGGCGGCAGTGGCGCGATAGACATCCAGGCCCTTCAGCCCCGCGAGATCTTCCACCGCGTCGGGCAGGTGCAGCACGAAGCCATCCAGATAGGGCTTGAACTCGCTGCCCTCGGCCGCTGCCGGGCGCAGCCAGAAGTCGCGGCCCCACAGGGCGCGCAAGTAGGCCGAGAGTTTGCGCTGATGATCGACGAACAGGATGCCCTTGCGCTCCTTCTGCAGCATGGCCTGGCTATCCGCCGTCTGTAGCGCGAAGTAGGCGAGCTGGTTCTTGTAGTCGGTGCGGTAGGCATCCGCCCCGAAGAAGGCCCAGCGGCGCAGGCCGCCGAGGGTGAGCTTGCCGAGCAGCTCATCGAGACTGCCCAGCATGGGCCGCAATCCCCGCGGCGCGCGGGCGGCAAGCTGGTGCAGGAACTGGAGGTAGGCGCGAAAGAGGCCCATGTCGCCGAGCCGGCGCGCTGCGATGGGCAGCGAACCGAAGAACAGCCCTATCACCTCGCCGGAGGTCATCGAGGAGAGCTTCATGGCGGCGAGGATGGATTCCTCCACCGCCTCGTCGCCGATCTCCTTCGCCACCAGAGGCATTTCCTGGAGGTAAGTGACCACCAGGTCGTTGCCACGGCCCAGGTTGGTGAGACCCTTGGCCCCTTCCAGGTAGTGCTGCAAACCGACGGGGGTCATGACCCGCGCCGCCTCGTGGAAGGTGCCCTCCAGGATGGCACGCACTTCCGGCGAGACATGGTCGAAGTACTCGCGGTAGCGTTCGAGGTCAATGCTCATGGCATATACTTTTCGTCAGGCGGGATTGAGTTCACTGCGCAATGGCCGCCGTCAGGAGAAGAAGGTGGCGACCGCGGCGTCCAGGGCGTCGCGCATGTCGGGGTCGTCGGTGAGCGGGCGCACCAGGGCCATCTGACAGGCATCCGGCGCCGGGATGCCTGCGGCGATGAGGGTGCCGGCATACACCAGCAGCCGGGTGGAGATCCCTTCGTCCAGCCCGTGGCCCTTGAGGTGGCGCGAACGGATGGCCACCTGCACCAGCTTGTCGGCGACGTCCTGGTCCACGCCGGCCTCGTGGGCCACGATCTCGGCCTCGATCTGTGCGGCCGGATAGCCGAAGTCCAGGGCGCCGAAGCGCTGCTTGGTGGACTGCTTGAGGTCCTTCATCAGCGACTGGTAGCCGGGATTGTAGGAGATGACCAACTGGAAATCCGGGTGGGCGCGCACCAGCTCCCCCTTCTTGTCGAGGGGCAAGACCCGCCGGTGGTCCGTGAGCGGATGGATGACGACGGTGGTGTCCTGGCGTGCCTCGACCACCTCGTCGAGGTAACAGATGGCGCCGATGCGGGCGGCGGTGGTGAGCGGCCCGTCCTGCCAGCGGGTGCCGTCGCGGTCGAGCAGGAAGCGACCCACCAGGTCGGCTGCGGTCATGTCCTCGTTGCAGGCCACGGTGACGAGGGGCTTGCCGAGCTTCCAGGCCATGTACTCGATGAAGCGCGATTTGCCGCAACCCGTGGGGCCCTTCAACATGACCGGCAGGCGCGCACCGTAGGCCGCCGCGAATTGTTCCGCTTCCTTGCCTGTCGGGCGGTAATAAGGCTCGCGCTCGATGCGGTATTGAGCGTTCGTTTCCATTGTCGATGGAAAAAAGACCTCCGGCGCCGCAGCCTCGGCGCACGGCTGCCGGCGCACGGCTGCCGGAGGGCGAAGGGGACCTTTCAAAGCGCTTCGCCGCGGAAGATCAGCATCGCGGTACCCTGGGTCTGACGGTAGTTGTCATAGCCGACGAGCTTCACCAGGTGCTTGGGGTTGGCCTTGTGGCAGGCCTCGCACTCGGCGAGGATGCGCTCCACGTCGGTCTCGCCGAACATGGGCAGCTTCCACATGTACCAGTAATGCTGCATGGCGTTTTCCGGCTCGCAGTGCTCCACGGCCGGGTTCCAGCCTTGGGAGACGACGTATTCCACCTGGCGGCGGATCTGCTCCCGGCTCATGGGGGGCAGATAGGAGAACGTCTCGTATTTTCGGCTCGCCTGATCGCCCAGGCGGGACTTGTAGTCTTGCACATCGCTCATGATCTTGGCTCCTTTGCTCAGCGGTGGGCCGAGTCCAGCTTGTCCACGGTGTCGAACTCGAACTTGATCTCTTTCCAGGTTTCCATCGCCATCTTCAGTTCGGGCGAGGACTGGGCGGCCTGGGTGAGCACGTCCTTGCCTTCCTTCTCCAACTGGCGGCCTTCGTTGCGCGCCTGCACGCAGGCTTCCAGGGCGACGCGGTTGGCGCAGGCGCCGGCGGCGTTGCCCCAGGGGTGGCCCAGCGTGCCGCCGCCGAACTGCAGCACGGCGTCATCGCCGAAGATGGCCACCAGCGCCGGCATGTGCCAGACGTGGATGCCGCCCGAGGCGACCGGGAAAACGCCGGGCATCTGGCCCCAGTCCTGGTCGAAGAACAGGCCCCTGGAGCGGTCTTCCTTGACGTAACGCTCGCGCATCAGATTGATCCAACCGATGGTGGCCTGCCGGTCGCCTTCCAGTTTGCCCACCACGGTGCCGCTGTGCAGGTGATCGCCGCCCATCAGGCGCAGGATCTTGGCCAGCACGCGGAAGTTGATGCCGTGCTTGGGATTGCGGTCGATCACCGCGTGCATCGCGCGGTGCACGTGCAGCAGCATGCCGTTGTCGCGACACCACTTCGACAGGCTGGTGTGCGCCGCCCAGCCGACGGTCAGGTAGTCGCTCATGATGATCTTGGAGCCGATCTCCTTGGCGAACTCGGCGCGCTTGTAGATTTCCTCCATCGTGGGGGCGGTTACGTTCAGGTAATGCCCCTTGTACTCCCCGGTCTCGCGCTCGGCCTTGTCGATGGCCTCCTGGCAGAACAGGAAGCGGTCGCGCCAGCGCATGAACGGCTGGGAGTTGACGTTCTCGTCGTCCTTGGTGAAGTCCAGACCGCCGCGCAGGCACTCGTACACCGCGCGGCCGTAGTTCTTGGCGGACAGACCCAGCTTCGGCTTGATCGTGCAGCCCAGCAGCGGACGACCATATTTGTTGAGCTTGTCGCGCTCCACCTGGATGCCGTGCGGCGGCCCGGGGCAGGTGGTCACGAACCACAAGGGCAGGCGCACGTCTTCCAGACGCAAAGAGCGCACGGCCTTGAAGCCGAACACGTTGCCCACCAGGGAGGTGAACATGTTGACCACCGAGCCTTCCTCGAACAGGCCCATCGGGTAGGCGATGAAGGCGTAGAAGGCCTCGTCGTCGCCCGGTACGTCCTCCATGGCATAGGCGCGACCCTTGTAGTAGTACAGATCGGTCAGAAGATCGGTCCACACCGTGGTCCAGGTGGCGGTGGACGATTCGGCAGCCACAGCCGCAGCAGCCTCCTCGCGCGGCACGCCAGGTTGCGGCACGATCTTGAAAACGGCAAGAACGTCGGAATCCTTCGGCGTGTAGGTCGGTTCCCAGTACATTTCGCGGTACTCCTTGACGCCCGCCTGGTAAGTCTTGGCCATCTGTATCCTCCGGTGTGAGTTGCGCCGGCGCTGCGCCGGGGTTCGACGGAGCATATGATGGCGCAGCCCACCTATCAGTACTAGTCACGTTTTTTGATCGTTATGATAAGGTTCTCTTGGCGCACAGCCGCCTCCGGTGCGACCGGGAACTTACTGCGGAGAGACCCCCAGCC
>JBMOQT010000221.1:0-5729 GCA_049320945.1 Pseudomonadota bacterium | reverse complement strand
ATCGGCCTGCCTTCCAGAATCGCTTTCGTGAACAGAAAGAGGGCCATGTCGGGCCGACCCCATGGTCCGTACACAGTGAAAAAGCGCAGCCCCGTGGTCGGCAGGCCATACAGATGGCTGTACGTATGCGCCATCAGTTCGTTGGCCTTCTTCGTCGCCGCGTACATCGAAACCGGGTGATCGACATTGTCATGCTCGGAGAACGGCATCCTGGTGTTGCCGCCGTACACGCTGGAACTGCTGGCGTAGACCAGGTGCTGCACCTTGCCGTGGCGGCAGCCTTCGAGGATGTTCATGAAGCCGACGATGTTGCTGTCGATGTAGGCGTGGGGGTCCTTGAGGGAGTAGCGCACGCCGGCCTGGGCAGCCAGGTGGATGACGCGCTCGAAGCCCTCTTCGGCGAACAGGCGCTCCATGCCCGCGCGGTCGGCCACGTCCAGCTTGACGAAGCGGAAGTTGGAATGAGACGTGAGCTGGGCCAGGCGGGCTTCCTTCAGGCTGACGTCGTAGTAGTCGTTGAGGTTGTCGAGCCCCACGACTTCGTCGCCGCGCGCAAGCAGCCGCAAGGACGTGTGCATGCCGATGAAGCCGGCGGCGCCGGTCACAAGAATCTTCATTCGCGCTTCGCCCCCTATGAAAACCACGTATTTTCGCATAGTTGGCAAAGATGTTGGAAGAATTGAGAGTGTATCTTGGCGGCGACAGGCTTTCCGTTTGCACGAGGAAGGGCGGGAGGGCAGTTCTTCCCATGTTGGGCGGCCGGGTCTGATGAAATCCACCCTGTCCCTCCTTTTCAAAGGAGGGGACCTGCTTGATGTGCTTCTGGGTGGGCGAGTGCGATTGGGGGCGGTAAATGGGTGCTGCCTCCCCCTCGCCTCGGTCCCGGTTGAAACCCATCCCCACCCCGGCCCTCCCCTTGAAAGGGGAGGGCGCCTGCAGGATGCTTGAGACTGCCGCGGATCAGACCAGCGGATTGACGATCGTGAGGCGGGGGAAACGGCTGAAATCGCGATCCGCCGACCAGAGCGTGCGCACGCCGTGCTGGACGCACAGCGCCGCGATCCGGGCATCGTGCACCTGCGGACCCGCAAGCCGGGCCGCCGCTATCAGGCTACGCAGTTCTGGCCAGTGACGTTCCGATTCGGCCAGGAGCACCAGCGAGGGAGACTCCATCCAGGCGTCGATCTGGTCGAGCGCCAAGTCGAGCGGCGTCGGCGGCGCGTAAATGCGTGGATGCGTGACGATGGCGAAGAACTCGTGCAGGCATGGCCAAGGGATCGCCCAGGGAGCGGGCTCGTTCGCCAGCGATTCGATGCACTGCACGGCGGATGCGTGGAACGGGGAATCCTCTCGGTGGGCGTAGACGAGCAGATTGGTATCGACGGCGATCATCCGCCGCGCCCTTCGTACACCATTTCACGCAGGCGTTCCCAGCCAACGCCTCGCGCTGAGGGCTGCAGGCCCTCGCCCTTGAAGCTCGCCCGGCGCAAGCGGAAGCCGGCCTGCTGCTTCTTTTCCGCAATGACCTTGCGCAGGCCGGTTTCGACGAGGGTGCGCAGGGTCGTGCCCTCCCGTGCTGCCAAGCGGCGTGCCTGCTGGAGGAGGGGATCGGAAATCTCGATGGTGGTTTTCATATGGGTACCCATATTGACCAGAATGTATAGCAATATGATAAGGACGTGGCGGACAGCCGGTCAAGTTGCAGCGTCGAAGTCGCCGTGCGCCCCACCTTCGAACTCCTACCGGGTGGCCAGCATTACCCCTCCCAGGGATTGATGACGGGAACGCCGTCGGCCACGCTAAACCCGTGCGCCGCTGCAATTGCCTCGATCTGGCCGGCGACCTGCCGGTCAAGCCAATCCCGGACGGCAGGATTGCCGTTGGGCTTCATCGGCTCTGAAACCACGTTGGGATCGAGAACGATCATTCATACACCGCCAGCTCGGTTGGCTTCTGGTCGCGGGGCGTGTCGAGTTCGAGACCGCCGAAGCGCTGTCCGAAGGACGCAAGGGCCGATCCAATTTTGACGCGCTCCTCAGGCCGTACCGCGTTTTCCAGGATGTCCCGGATCTCGGCTTCGGTGCTGCGTCCATGCTGCGCCGCGCGCAGCCTGAGTGCGCGATGGGTTTCCTCCGGGAGATTTCGAACCGTAATTACTGGCATGCGACTGCACTCCTATTTATTTGCTGTCAATGATATCAGGCTGATAAGTTTGACATCAACAGAGAATATCGCCTCGGACGCAAGCCGGGCCGCCGCTATCAGGCTACGCGGTTCCGGCCAGTGACGTCCGGATTCGGCCAGAGCACCAGCGAGGGAGACTCCATCCAGGCGTCGGTCTGGTCGAGCGCCAAGTCGAGCGGCGTCGGCGGCGCCCCTCTCCCGCACGCGGGAGAGGGGAGGAGGAGGTTTGTTCTAAGCCTCGGGGAAGTATGCCAGGGCTGCGAGTACGCGCTCGGCGTCGCCAAGGGCGCGGTGTTCCTTCAGGATGCTGCCCACGTCGTGCCATTTCGGCGGATCGATCCCCACCCAGCGCAGCATGCCTTTGAGCGCCAGCTCGACGAGCTCTTGCGCCTCGCGTACCACGTCGGGAAAGGCCTCCTCCTGCATCAATGCCCGCAGCGCCGCCAGGCGTTTTCGCGCCCGGGAAAAATAACTGCGCGCCAGTTCATCCGCCGTCATAGCTCTATCTTGTCACCCCAGCGGTAGTCGGGTTTGAGCTGCCAGTAATAGCCGCCGCCCTTGTAGATTCGCCGCGCGCCCATGGCTTTCAGGCGGCCGGCGAGGTCGTCGAGGTAGTTCCGCAGGATGTTGTCCTTGTCGTACAGCAGCCGCGCCTGGTCGGTCAAGTCGAGGAAAAGCAGGCTGCCCCGGTGCAGTTCCGCCGGAGTCTTGAACACGGGCGAGAGGCAAGTGGTGACGCCGGCGCGCCACGCCTCGTCCAGGACAGGCTTGAGCCGCGCCTCGACCGCCTCGAATTCGGCCGCCCGCTCCATGCGGCCGTCCGGGAGAGGCTCCGCCACGATCAGAAGATCGATGTCCGAATCGGGCCGCATGGTGCCACGCGCCACCGAACCGAACAATGCGACGCTCACCAGGCGCGGACCATATACGGCCTCGCAGGCAGGTACCAGCCCGGAGAGGATGCGGTCGAAGTGGTCGCGGTACATGGGGTCGGGTCAATCCCGCCGGAGAACATCAGGCATTTTTGCATACCTGCAGAAGCAGTTGTACCACTTTGCGGGCTCGATGCGATTGGCGGGGAGGATGGCCGGCGATGTAGATTCTGGCGTCTTCTATTTTGTGATTTACGCCGATCCTGAGAGGACTTTTTCCCACCATGCCTTTGCCTGCCTGTGCTGGGGGAGATCCTCGTTGATGGCGTAGATCAACAGATTGGCGTCCACCAGGATCACTTGCGGCTCTCCAGCTTTGCCTCAAGGGCGAAGTCTTCCAATTCATCTGCCAGTCGCAAGGCCTTTTCGAGCTTGATGCCGGGCAAGGGCGCGCCGAGCGCCGCGGGTTTCACGCGATAGGGTCGCGGGCTTCGCGCACTTTGCCGTTGCAGGCCGGCACGCAGGGTTTCGTTGACCACCTGCTTGAACGGCTTGCCCGTTTCCAGGGCACGCCTCTTGAGTTCGCCGGCCAGGGCATCGTCCAGGGTGATGGTGGTGCGCATCGTGCCGCCTCCAGAGTAAGCATCAAAGCATCAATCATGTGCAAGGATAGCACCGTTGCAGCGCCGGGAGTGTTGGATACTGACGCGCGGCAGGGATGTCTGCTTGATGCGCTCTTGGGTGGGGCGAGTGCGATTGGGGGCGGTAAGTGGGCGCAGCTTCCCCTCACCCCGGCCCTCTCCCCCGTATTGCGGGGAAGAGGGAGCTTGATGCGATCGCCCCGTGTGAGAAACCCGGCACGCGGCCGGGCTGACGCACGATCAACCCACGAGTTCCAGGCGTTTCTCGATGCGATCCAGGATCAGGTTTTCCTTGTTCTCGGTCATGACATCCTCTTTCCGAAGCAACAGTCTAGGCCGTTTCGGCGCAAGCGTTCATTCCGCGCCGTCGCGTGAGAGGCCGCCGGCTTTGTCAGCGCCGGCGGGGGAGGTCCAGAACTTTCGCGTACTTGGCGAAGCTGTTGAAGCAGCCTATGACGATATGCACCAGGCCCGGCAGGCCGTCCAGGAATCCCAGGCGCAGGAAGTAGAACTTGACGAAGCGCACCAGCGGGCTCAGCACGAGGCGGGCGGCCGTGGGCCGCTTCCCGGCGGCGGCGAGCCTCTCGGCGGCAAGCGTGGTGTAGCGGTTCTGCTTCGCGAGATAGCTGTCCAGGGTATCGGCGGTGTCGTGCAACAGGTCGCCGGGCAGCCGGCCGACCGGTCCGGTGGTGAGCACCTTTTCATGCACGGGGTCGTCCGACCAGCGGGCATGGGCGCGGTGGAACAGCCGCAGGCTCCAGTCGGGATAGCCTTCGCCGTGGCGCAGGTAGCGGCCCATGAAGCGGTTGCTGCGCGAGAAGCGGTAGGCAAAGCAGCGCGGCGCCGCCAGTTCCGCCGTGATGCCGGCGGCAAGCTGGGGTGTGACGCGCTCGTCGGAGTCGATGCACAGGACCCAGTCGTGGCGCGCCTGCTCCACGGCGAACTGCTTCTGGGGGCCGAAGCCGCGCCAGTCGGCGTGGATCACCCGGGCGCCCCGGGCCCGGGCCAGCTCCACCGTGCCGTCGTCGCTGCCCGAGTCCACCACCAGGATCTCGTCGGCGAAGGCCAGGGTGTCCAGGCAGGGGCCGAGCAGGTCCTTGCAGTTGCGCGTGATGATTACGGCGGACAGGGGCTGGCGGGTGGGGCCGATCCCCATAGGAATCAGGCCTTGGATGCCTGGGGCAAGACAACCAAGTCGAGCCCAGGTATATCTTCGAAATCCTTGCCGTTCAGGGTGAGCAGACGATAGCCGTGCTGGATCGCTTGGCTCGCCAGCCATAAATCGTTCACACGATAGCGATGGTTGCGACCGGCTGCCTTGATCTGAGCGGCGAGGCTGCCAAATATCTCGCCGGTGGTTTCATCGATGCGCACCACCGGTTTGCGCCTCAGGCGGTGCAAGGCTGCAAGGCGCTTTTGTTTCACTTCGTTGCTAGGGGCGGATTCGGCACCAAACTTGAGTTCGGCGACCGTGACCGGGGACAAGAAAACCGGGGCATCAGCAGTAATGGCCGCTACGTCCGCAGGCGCCAGATGGCCCTGCTCGATTTCGACCCAGACGCAGGTATCGATCAGGAATCCCATGGATCGCGCAGTTCGTCGGCTGTCCCGCCGACACGGCTATCCTGGAGCCAATCCCGACCAGCATCCTCGGGCAGGGTTCGGTAAAGGTCGGCCAGCGCCTCCAGGGCAGTCATAGTGGCAGGGCCGGGGATGATCTTTGCGACCTGGTGGCGGTTGCGCACTACGATCAGTTCCTCGCCCTGGTATTCCACCTGATCCAGGTATTGCCGGAAGTTGCGGGCCAATTCGGTGGCGGTAACAGTTTTCATCGCTCAACTCGAAAAATCAGATCTCATCATACTATCCGATACCAATTCGATCAATTGTAACCTCTCCGAACAAGCAGGCCGCCGATACGGCTTCTCATATAATCGCGGCGACCATGCACATCCTCCTCGTGAAGACTTCCTCCCTCGGCGACGTGGTGCACAACCTGCCGGTGGCGAGCGACATCCGGGCGCGCTTTCTG
>JBMOQT010000220.1:0-5755 GCA_049320945.1 Pseudomonadota bacterium | reverse complement strand
GCTTCCGCATCTCGGGCCTGGGCCAGCTCATCGAGGCAGGCATCCAGGCGGACCGCACCGTCACCTTCGGAGACTAGGCAGCCATGAGCGAAGGGACCATCAAGAAGTTCATGTACGTCAACCGCAAAGCGCCCTACGGCACCATCTACGCGCTGGAATCCCTGGAGGTGGTGCTGATCGCCGCCGCCTTCGATCAGGACGTGAGCCTGGTGTTCATGGACGACGGCGTATACCAGTTGCGCAAGGGCCACCAGACCAAGGGTATCGAAGTGAAGAACTTCCAGCCCACCTACCGGGCGCTGGAAGACTACGACATCACCAAGCTCTACGTGGAGCGCGAGGCCCTGGAGGCGCGCGGCCTCACGGCGGACGACCTATGCGTGCCGGTGGAAGTGCTGGAGCGGGTCGAGATCGGCCGGCTCATGGAACAGCAGGACGTGGTGTTCTCTTTCTAGGGGTCGACTCATGCTGCACATCGTCAACAAATCGCCCTTCCAGACCGCCACCCTGGATTCCTGCCTGGCTGCCGCCCAGCCGGACGGCAGCATCCTGCTCATCGAGGACGCGGTCTATGCCGCCACCCGCGGCAGCGCCGCCGGGGCGCGGCTGGAGCAGGCCCTGGGCAAGTTCAAGATCTATGCCCTAGCGCCGGACCTGGAAGCCCGCGGCGTGGCGGGCGCCGTGATCGACGGCGTGCGCCTGGTGGACTACGGGGGCTTCGTGGACCTGGTGGCCGAGCACAAGGGCTGCCAGTCCTGGCTTTGATTTTTTTGGAGGCACATCCATGGCAATAGAAGTAAGCGGCAAAACCTACGACACCGACGAGGAAGGCTACCTGGTCAATCTGGGCGACTGGAGCGAGGAAGTGGCGAACTTCATCGCCAAGCAGGAAAACATCGAAATGACGCCCAACCACTGGGAGGTGGTGAACTTCCTGCGCGACTACTACAACGAGTTCCAGATCGCCCCGGCGGTGCGCGTGCTCACCAAGGCCATCGGCAAGAAGCTGGGACCGGAGAAGGGCAACAGCCAGTACCTGTACGAGCTGTTCCCCTACGGCCCGGCCAAGCAGGCGTGCAAGATCGCCGGCCTGCCCAAGCCGACGGGGTGCGTGTGAAACACCGCCCTTCGCAGCAGGTCTCCCCCTTTGGAAAAGGGGGAACAAGGGGGATTTCCATGGCGTCGAAAAGTCCTCCCTGTCCCTCCTTTAAGAAAGGAGGGAACCTTCTGCCCGCGGTTACGCAACCATGACCGCCGCCTACCTCTTCGCCGCCCTGTTCTACGTCGCCGCCGCGCTGCTGGTGGGCGGCCTGGCGTACAAGATCTACGACTTCGCCCGCACCCCGGCGCCGCTGAAGATCCCCACCACGCCGGCGCCCACCACCAGAGGCGGGGTGGCGCTGCGGCTGCTGCGGGAGGTGGCCCTGTTCGAGAGCCTGTTCCGCTCCAACCTGTGGTTGTGGCTGTTGGGCATCCTGTTCCACGGGGCGCTGCTGCTGGTGCTGGTGCGCCACCTACGCTATTTCATCGAGCCGGTGTGGGCAACCGTGGCCTGGCTGCAGCCCTTCGGCATCTACGCCGGGCTGGTGATGGCGGCGGCCCTTGCCGCCCTGTGGGCGCGCCGCTTCCTGGTGGAGCGCATCCGCTACATCTCCACGCCCTCGGACCACCTGATGCTGGCCCTGCTCCTGGGCATCGGCGCCACGGGGCTGGGCATGAAGTTCTTCATGCACACCGACGTGATCGCGGTGAAGGCCTACTTCCTCGGCCTGCTGCGCTTCGACATCCAGCCCCTGCCGGCCCATCCCGGCCTCTACCTGCACTTGATTCTCGTGGCATTGCTGATGGCCATCTTCCCCTTCAGCAAGCTGCTGCACGCCCCGGGCGTGTTCTTCAGCCCGACGCGCAACCAGGTGGATGACCCGCGCGAGAAGCGCCACCTGGCGCCCTGGGCGGCGAAACTGGAGGGCTGACGCCGTGGCCGCACCCGAATTCGCCGTCCCCGAGCTGAAGGAGTATCCCGTCATCCCCATCCTGCGGGCGGACGCCATGGCAGCGAGCAAGCCCTACGTGGCCAGCGCCCCCATGAACGAGGCCCTGGGCTTCCCCGGCGAGCTGGTGCCGGACTGGGAGGAGCGCGCCGTCGCCAAGCTGGGCGAGCTGCTGCAGAAGTATCGCTCCCTCAAGGTGTATCTGGACGCCTGCGTGCACTGCGGCGCGTGCACCGACAAGTGCCACTACTTCCTCGGCACCGGCGACCCCAAGAACATGCCGGTGGCGCGCCAGGATCTGCTGCGCAGCGTCTATCGCCGCCACTTCACGCCAGCCGGCAGGCTGTTCCCCAAGCTGGTGGGCGCCAAGGACTTGACGCGCGAGCTGCTGGAAGACTGGTACAAGTACTACAACCAGTGTTCCGAGTGCCGCCGCTGCTCCCTGTTCTGCCCCTACGGCATCGACACCGCCGAGATCACCATGGCAGCCAAGGAAATCCTCGACGCGGTGGGCTACGGGCAGAAGTACACCAACGAGATCATCGGCAAGGTGCACCGGGTCGGCAACAACCTGGGCCTGCCGCCCGCGGCGCTCGCCGACACCCTGGAGGGCCTGGAAGAGGACATCAAGGCCGACACCGGCGCGGACGTGCGCCTGCCCCTGGACCAGGCCGGCGCCGAGGTGCTGCTGATCACCCCGTCCGCCGATTTCTTCGCCGAGCCCCACGTGGACAGCCTGGTGGGCTACGCCAAGGTGTTCCATGCCGCAGGCATCAGCTGGACGCTATCCTCCAAGGCCTCGGAAGCGGGCAACTTCGGCATGTTCATCGGCAGCTACGACCAGCTGCGGAGAATCGCCCTGCGGGTGCGCGAGGCAGCCCTGGAGCTGGGCGTGAAGCGCATCGTGGTGGGCGAATGCGGCCACGCCTGGCGCGTCGCCTACAGCTTCTGGAATACCCTGACGGGCATCGGTGCCGGCGGCGACGATCCCTTCGCGCGCCAGCTGCAGCAGCAGCTGGACCACCGCTACAAGCAGCCGTCCCACATCTGCGAGGTCACTTACGACCTGATCCGGCGCGGGGCGCTGAAGTTCGACAAGTCAGCCAACGACCACCGCATCGTCACCTTCCACGATTCCTGCAACGTGGCGCGGGGCTCGCGCATGGGCGACGCGCCCGGCGGCCAGTTCGAGATCCCGCGCGCCATCATCCGCGCCGTGGCCAACCGTTACGTGGAGATGGCGCCGGGCACCACCCATGAGCAGACCTTCTGCTGCGGCGGCGGCGGGGGACTGCTCACCGACGAGCTGCTGGAGCTGCGCGTCAAGGGCGCCAGCCCGCGCATGGAGGCGCTGAAGCAAGTGGCCGACGCGGAAGGCGTGAACTTCATGGCCACCATCTGCGCCATCTGCAAGGCCCAGTTCACCAAGGTCCTGCCCTATTACCAGTTCGACCGCAGCATGGTCGGCGGTGTGCACCAACTGGTCAGCACCGCCATCCGGCTGGGCGCATAGAGGAGACACGATGTCCGCCACGGAACAGCCCGACACCCGGCTCACCTTCCGCCGCTACAAGGACGGGGACCACCGGCCGCCCGCCTGGAACAAGGTGATCTTCAAGGCCGGCCATTCCCACAAGTGCCCCACCTATGTGCAATCGACGCCCCCCTGCCAGGGCAGCTGCCCCTCGGGCGAGGACATCCGCGGCTACTTGCAGATCGCCCGCGGCACCGAGAAGCCGCCCGCGGGCGTGCCGTGGCAGGAGTACGCCTGGCGCCGGCTCACCGAGGCCAACCCCTTCCCCGCGGTCATGGGCCGGGTGTGCCCGGCGCCCTGCGAGGCGGGCTGCAACCGCAACGAGGTGGAAGACCACGTGGGCATCAACGCCGTGGAGCACTTCCTGGGGGAGTATGCCATTGCCCACAACCTTGCCTTCAGGAAGCTGCAAGCGGCCACGGGCAGGAAGGTGGCCGTGATCGGCGGCGGCCCGGCGGGCCTGTCCTGCGCCTACCAGCTGGCCCTGAAGGGCCACCAGGTCACCATCTTCGACGAGCACGAGCAGCTGGGCGGCATGATGCGCTACGGCATTCCGGGTTTCCGCACGCCGCGGCAGGTGCTCGACGCCGAGATCCAGCGCATCCTCGACCTGGGGGTGAACACGCGCCTCAACTGCCGGGTGGGGCGCGACGTGACCATGGAAGAGATCCGCCGTGATTTCGACGCCGTGTTCCTGGGCCTGGGCGCCCAGTCGGGCCGGGCCCTGCCCTGCCCCGGCAACGACGCGCCCAACGTGGTCACCGCCACCGCTTTTTTGCGCGCCTTCAACGACGGACGGCTGCAGCAAGTGGGCAAGCGGGTGGTGGTGGTGGGCGGCGGCGACACGTCCATCGACGTCGCCACCGTGGCGCGGCGCCTCGGTCACATCGGGCAGGCCCGCGACCAGGACCGCCCGGAGAACGTCATCGGCGGCCGCGCCGCCCACGACATCGCCCAGATCTCCGCCCGCCAGGGGGCCGACGTCACCCTGACCTCGGTGTTCCCGGTGGACAAGATGCAGGCCAACAAGCACGAGATCGAGCAGGCCCTGGCCGAGGGCATCGCCATCCGCGGCGGCCTGGTGCCGGTGGCGGTGGTGCGCCGCGCCGACGGCCGCGCCAGCGCCTTACGCGTGGCCCAGTGCGAAGCGAAATTCGTCGGGCCGAAACTGGAAATCAAGGTCATCGAGGGTACGGAGCAGGACATCGAGGCGGACCTGATCGTGTCCGCCATCGGCCAGGCGGTGGACTTCTCCGGGCTGGAGGAATTCGACTCGGGCAAGGGCGGCATCGCCGCCGACCGCAACTACCAAGTGCCGGGCCAGCCCGGCGTCTTCGTCGGCGGCGACGTGGTGCGGCCGCATCTGCTCACCACCGCCATCGGCCACGGCTGGATCGCCGCCGAGGGCATCGACCGCTACCTGCGCGGCGAGGACCAGGACAAGCGCCCCAAGATCGACGTGCATTACTGGGACATGCAGCGCAAGCTGGTGGAGAAGGGCACGCCGCCCCAACCCATCCACGAGCCCATCCGCGGCACCTGCGACGCCAACGTGGCGATCCACAACTTCGAGAACCGCTCGGACCGTTACGTCATCACCCACAAGGAACTGTTCCTCGGTCACTTCCAATACACGCCGCGCCACCGGCGCCAGGTGATCACCCTCAACGCCGAGCAGGCCCTGGGCAACTTCCAGGAGCGCCTGGCGGCCCTGAGCGAGGCGGACGTGGTGGCCGAGGCCAAGCGCTGCATGAGCTGCGGCCTGTGCTTCGAGTGCGACAACTGCGTGGTGTACTGCCCTCAGAAGGCGGTCAAGCGCGTGCCCAAGAAGGACGCCACCACCGGCCGCTACGTCTACACCGACTACGACCGCTGCATCGGCTGCCACATCTGCCACGACGTGTGCCCGACCGGCTACATCCAGATGGGGCTGGGCGAGTGAGACCGAAGGCGTTGGCCGTTGCAGCGCTCGTGGCGGCCTGGATGACCGGCGCCGCGGCCGATGTGCCGCGGCCCAATGTGGTGATTGCCAAGCCGGGCCAATGCATCGCCGACAAGGACACCATGCGCCGCAGCCACATGGACTTCCTCAAGCATCAGCGCGACCAGACCGTGCGCCAGGGCATCCGCACCCGGGAGCACAGCCTCAACGAATGCGTCGCCTGCCACGCCGGAGAGAAGAGCGGCAGCGTGCTGGGCCAGGACGGCTTCTGCCAGAGCTGCCACAGCT
>JBMOQT010000219.1:0-5782 GCA_049320945.1 Pseudomonadota bacterium | reverse complement strand
CTCGGCCACCAGTTTTCCGATTCGCGCCGTCCCACCTGGTCGGCCGACGGCCACCAACAGGGCCGGGCGCGCGCCGCCCAGAAGGAGCACGAGCGCCTGTTCGCCGCCATCGCCGCGGGCGACCCGGCCGCGGCGCGCCGCGCCGCCGAATCCCACCTGCGCAACGCCGCCAAGCGCCTGGGCCTGGAGGCCATGGGCGAGGCCGTGCCTGCCAAAGCAAACACCACTCGCCGCAAGGGCGCGGCAAGGAGTTGAACCATGGGTGATCCCCGCGAGCTGGAACAAGCCCCCTTCGACACACGCCAGCTGCTGGTCGAGCTGGGCCGCATCCTGCCCGCCGAGGCAGTGCTGGTGGAGCAGGAGGACGTGGTTCCCTACGAATGCGACGGTCTCACCGCCTACCGCCAGGTGCCCCTGGTGGTGGCCCTGCCTGAAACCGAGGCCCAGGTGGTGGCCATTCTGAAACTGTGCCGGCGCCTCAAGGTGCCGGTGGTGGCGCGCGGCACCGGCACCGGACTGTCGGGCGGCGCCACGCCGGTGAGGAACGGCCTGGTACTGTCGCTCGCCAAGTTCATGGCCATCCTGGAGATCGATCCCCTGGCGCGCACCGCGCGCGTGCAGCCGGGGGTGCGCAACCTGGCCATCTCCGACGCGGCGGCGCCCTACGGCCTGTACTACGCCCCCGACCCCTCCAGCCAGATCGCTTGCACCATCGGCGGCAACGTGGCGGAGAACGCCGGGGGCGTGCACTGCCTCAAGTACGGCCTCACGGTGCACAACGTGCTGCGGGCGCGGGTGGTGCTGATGGACGGGGAGATCGTGGAGCTGGGCGGCGCCGCCCTCGACGCCCCCGGCTACGACCTGCTGGCCTTGCTGATCGGCTCCGAGGGCATGCTGGGGGTGGTGACCGAGGTTACCGTCAAGCTCACCCCCAAGCCCCAGCTGGCGCAAGTGGTGATGGCTTCCTTCGACGACCTCACCAAGGCGGGCAACGCGGTGGCCGACATCATCGCCGCCGGCATCATCCCGGCCGGGCTGGAGATGATGGACAAGCCCGCCACCCATGCCGTGGAGGCCTTCGTACATGCCGGCTACGATCTGTCGGCCGAGGCCATCCTGCTGGCCGAGTCCGACGGCACGCCGGAGGAAGTGGCCGAGGAGATCGCCCGCATGTGCGCCGTGCTCGCCGCGAGCGGCGCCACCGAGGTGCGCGTGTCCCGCGACGAGGCCGAGCGCCTCAAGTTCTGGGCCGGGCGCAAGGCCGCCTTCCCGGCGGTGGGGCGGGTCACGCCCGACTACCTGTGCATGGACGGCACCATCCCGCGCAAGCACCTGGCCCACGTGCTCAACCGCATCTGGGACCTGGCGCGCGAGTATGGCCTTGGCTGCTGCAACGTGTTCCACGCCGGCGACGGCAATCTCCATCCCATCATCATGTTCGACGCCAGCGACCCTGGCGAGCTGCAGCGCGCCCTGGAGTACGGCGCCAGGATCCTGGAACTGTGCATCGAAGTGGGCGGCACCATCACCGGTGAGCACGGCGTGGGGCTGGAGAAGATCAGGCAGATGTGCGTGCAGTTCACGCCCCAGGAGCTGGCCGCCTTCTATCGCGTGAAGGAGGCCTTCGATCCCGACGGCCTGCTCAATCCCGGCAAGGCGGTGCCGACGCCGCGCCACTGCCGGGAATACCGCCTGGGTAAAGGATGACAACATGATCGAACGATTGCAGGAATGCATCCGCCAGGCGGCCGCGGACAAGACGCCGCTGCGCATCCGCGGCGGCGGCACCAAGGACTTCTACGGCGGCCCCCTGCGCGGCGAAGTGCTCGATACCCGCGAATGCCGCGGCGTGGTGTCCTACGAGCCCACCGAGCTGGTGATCACCGTGCGCGCCGGCACGCCCCTGGCAGAAGTGGACGCGGTGCTGGCGGAGAAGGGCCAGTTTCTCGCCTTCGAGCCGCCCCATTTCGGTGCCGGCGCCACCGTGGGCGGTTGTGTCGCCGCCGGCCTGTCCGGCCCGCGCCGGGCGACCGCCGGGGCGGTGCGCGATTTCGTGCTGGGCGTGCATATCCTCGACGGCCGCGGCGAGCTGCTGGGCTTCGGCGGCCAGGTGATGAAGAACGTCGCCGGCTACGACGTGTCGCGCTTCCTGGCGGGCTCACTTGGCACCCTGGGGCTGCTGGTGGACGTGTCCTTCAAGGTGCTGCCGCGACCCCTGGCGGAGACCACCCTGCGCCTGGAGATGGATGAGGCCCGGGCCCTCGCCGCCATGAACGCCTGGGGCGGCCAGCCCCTGCCCCTGTCGGCCACCTGCCATCGCGACGGCGAGCTGCTGGTGCGCCTGTCCGGCGCCGAGGCTGCGGTGAGCGCGGCCCGCCGCAGGCTGGGCGGCGAGCCGGTGGACGAGGGCGCCGCCCTGTGGGCCGATGTGCGCGAGCAACGCAGCCGCTTCTTCGCCGGCGACGAGCCCTTGTGGCGCCTGTCGCTGCCGTCCACCACGCCGCCCCTGGCGCTGCCCGGCCGCCAGCTGATCGAGTGGGGCGGGGCGCTGCGCTGGCTCAAGTCCGAAGCGCCGGCCGCCACGATCCGCACCGCGGCGGAAAAGGCCGGCGGCCATGCCACCCTGTTCCGCGGCGGCGACCGCGCCGCCGGCGTGTTCCACCCCCTGTCCCCGGCGCTCGCCGCCCTGCACCGCAACCTCAAGCGCGCCTTCGATCCCGAAGGCATATTCAATCCGGGCCGGCTCTACCCGGAGCTGTAAACCACCATGCAAACAACGCTCGCCGATTTCATCAAGGACACCCCCGAGGGGCGCGAGGCGGAAGACATCCTGCGCAAGTGCGTGCACTGCGGCTTCTGCACCGCCACCTGCCCCACCTACCAGCTGCTGGGCGACGAGCTGGACGGCCCGCGCGGCCGCATCTATCTCATCAAGCAGATGCTGGAAGGGGCGGAAGTCACCGCCAAGACCCAGCTGCACCTGGACCGCTGCCTCACCTGCCGCGCCTGTGAGACCACCTGCCCCTCCGGCGTGGAATACGGGCGCCTGGTGGATATCGGCCGCACCGTGGCGGAGCGGCGCATCAAGCGCGAGCCCCTGGATCAGCTCAAGCGCGCGGCGCTGAAGGAAGGGCTGCCGCGCGGCTGGCTGTTCGCGCCGGCGCTGCGCCTGGGGCAATGGTTCCGGCCGCTGCTGCCCAAGCCCCTGGCGACCAAGGTGCCGCCGCGCCAGGAGGCGGGGACCTGGCCCGCCATGCGCCATGAGCGCCGCATGCTGGTGCTGGCCGGCTGCGTGCAGCCGGCCCTGGCGCCCGACATCAACGCGGCAACGGCGCGGGTACTCGACCGGCTGGGCATCTCCCTGTGGCAGGCGCACGAGGCCGGCTGCTGCGGCGCGCTCCCCGGCCACCTGGCCGACCCCGACGCGGCGTGTGCCATGGCCCGGCGCAACATCGACGCCTGGTGGCCGCACATCGAGCACGGTGTCGAAGCCATCGTCATGACCGCTTCCGGCTGCGGCGTCTTCGTCAAGGACTACGGCCATCTGCTGCAGCACGATCCCGCCTATCGGGACAAGGCGGCGCGCATCGCGGCGCTGACGCGGGACGTGGCCGAGGTTCTGGCGCAGGAGCGGGACAAGCTGTTGGCCCTGCTGTCCGGGCGGCCCGCCGCCCGCTCCAAGCTGGCCTTCCACTCCCCATGCACCCTGCAGCACGGGCAGAAGATCCGCGGCGTGGTGGAGGAAATCCTGACGGCGGCCGGCTTCGAGCTCACCCCGGTGGCCGAGAGCCATCTGTGCTGCGGCTCCGCCGGCACCTATTCCATCCTGCAGCCGGAGCTGTCCCTGCAGTTGCGCAGCCGCAAGCTGAAAGCGCTGCAGGCCGGGGGCGCGCCGGCCATCGCCACGGCCAACATCGGCTGCCTGGCCCATTTGCAGTCGGGCACCGACACGCCCGTGAGCCACTGGGTGCAGCTCCTCGACCAGCGCCTGGGCCCGTAAGCCCCGGACGACGTATCATAGTCTCCCCCTATGGAGGAGGAGACCATGTATCTCAACAACGAGGCGAAAAGCTACCAGGAGCTGTACGACACCTTCCGCTGGGAAACCCCGGCCCGCTTCAACATCGGCTGGGCCTGCTGCGGCCGCTGGGCCCAGGACCGCTCCCGCTTCGCGCTGTATTTCGAGGACGAGGCGGGCCGCAGCGCCGCCTACAGCTTCTGGGACATCCAGCGCCAGGCCAACCGCCTGTCCAATGCCCTGCACGCCATGGGCGTGCAGCGGGGCGACCGGGTGGCCATCATCATGGCCCAGCGGCCGGAGACCGGCATCGCCCACGTGGCGGTGTACCAGATGGGCGCCATCGCCCTGCCCCTGTCCCATTTGTTCGGGCCCGACGCCCTGGAGTACCGCCTGGAGAACAGCGAGGCCTCGATCGCCATCGTGGACGAGTCCACCCTGCCCAAGCTGTGGCAGGTGCGCGAGCGCCTGCCGCGGCTGCGCCACGTGATCGGCGTGGGCGAGGCGCGCGAGGCCGGGGTGCACGAATGGGAGCGGCTGCTGCCCAAGGCCTCGCCCCGCTACCAGTGCGTGGACACCTCGGCCGACGACCCGGCCATGATCATCTACACCAGCGGCACCACGGGCAACCCCAAGGGGGCGCTCATGGCCCACCGCACCCTGCTGGGCAACATCCCGGGCTTCGTCTGCTCCCACAATTTCTACCCCCAGCCCGGCGACATGTTCTGGTCGCCCGCCGACTGGGCGTGGACCGGCGGCCTGTTCGATGCCCTGCTGCCCGCCTGGTACTTCGGCAGCCCCATCCTGGGCTACCTGGGCCGTTTCGATCCCGAGAAGGCTTTCCAGCTCCTGGAAAAGTACGGCGTGCGCAACAGCTTCCTGTTTCCCACGGCGCTCAAGATGATGATGAAGGCCGTGCCCGAGCCCAAGGAGCGCTACGAGCTCAACCTGCGCACCATCATGAGCGCCGGCGAGGCGGTGGGCGAGGCGGTGTTCGAGTGGGCGCGCGACAAGCTGGGCGTCACCATCAACGAGATGTTCGGCCAGACCGAGGTCAACTACATCGTCGGCAACTGCGCCGCCGTCTATCCGCCCAAGCCAGGCTCCATGGGCCGGGCGTATCCCGGGCATCGGGTGGCGGTGATCGACGAGGCCGGCCGCATCCTGCCGCCGGGCGAGGTGGGCGAGATCGCCGTGCAGCGCGGCGATGATCCGGTGTTCCTGCTGGAATACTGGAAGAACTCCAAGGCGACCGCCGAGAAATACGTGGGCAAGGGCAGGGAGGCGTGGGCGCGCACCGGCGACCAGGCCCTGTGCGACGAGGACGGCTATTTCTGGTACCAGGGCCGCAGCGACGACGTGATCAAGAGCGCCGGCTACCGCATCGGCCCGGCGGAGATCGAGAACTGCCTGGTGAAGCACCCGGCCGTGGCCAATGCCGCAGTCATCGGCGCGCCCGACGAGACGCGCGGCACCATCGTCAAGGCCTTCATCGTCCTGCAGCCGGGCATCCAGCCCTCGGCCGAGCTGGAAGCCCAGCTCCAGGATCATGTCAAAGGCAAGCTGGCGCCGTATGAGTATCCCAAGGCCATCGAGTTCGTGGACAGCCTGCCCATGACCACCACGGGCAAGGTGCAGCGGCGCGTGCTGCGGCTGCGGGAGGAGGAGAGGTTTGCGGGGCGGAAGGATGGTTGAAAAGGACGGTTTCAACGCAGACGCCAAGACGCAAAGAAGTTGTTATGGAACGGGAGGAAGCGTTTAATC